>CBDUBY010000287.1:0-3968 GCA_965365505.1 uncultured Pyrinomonadaceae bacterium
CTAGTCATGACCCAAAAATTTGATAAGCAGTCAGCGAAAATGAAGTTGTATAAGAAGTCGGCGTTCCGGTTGTTACAAACCAGCCATATCCCATTTGCGAACAACTTCATTTATCAAATTCACTACCTTGTCAGTGACTTTTACGTAATATTCGTCCGCCTTTTTCTGATCGAATTTCGGATAGCCCTGACCTTTCTGGTAAAGCCCGATTGATGACGGAAACGGGGTCGCTGACCAAGTTCCCGCAGTCGGATACGCGGTCGCCAAATCGTCTTTATATAAATCTTTCCGCACGAGCGTCGGGTCAATTGCCTGAATAAACGCTGTTTCATTTAACCCGGCGTGTCCGCCGTCTTCGCCGAAAACCTGTTTGGTTTCATCCGACGCGAACGACCACCAATTTATAACGAGCGTTCGCACTCGTTTCTCGCTGGCGACTTCCGCCGCGACGCTATTTAAGACCGCCGTCTGCGCGCCGCCGTGACCGTTCAAGACGATGATATTTTTGAATCCGTTTTTCGCCAGACCTTCTAAAATCTGTTTGACGAACGGGCGATACGCGGCTTCGGAAATCTGAAATGCGCCCGGATAGGCTTCCATCGAACCCGTCATTCCATACGGCAAAGTCGGCGCAATCATCGCGTTGGTTCTTTGAGCAATCGTTTTTGCAATCGCCGTCGGCGCGGTATTATCCGCGCCGTTGTTGATAACGCCGTGCGGCTCTAAAGTTCCAACCGGCAGCAGCACGGTTTTGATCTTCGACGGAACGGTGTCGCGAAATTCCATCCAATTTATTCGGTCCATCTCGCGCGTCGAAACTACATCTTTGGTTTGCGCCCAAAGGGAACTTGACAATAACGTCGCAAAAAAGATGATGACGTAAATTCGGTTCATAAATTTCTCCTTATATTGTGAAATGGGTTTAGGTTGAATCAAAGAAAAACGCGCCGAAAATCATTTTAAAATCTTCGGCTCAGGCAGCATTCGCCAAACTAAAAAGGTAGCGATTAAAGCGATGCCCGCGCCGACGAACGTGCCGGTACGATAGCCTGCCCACGAGTAAATCACGCCGGCGAGAGCCGCGCCCGAAGCGAAGCCGACTTGTCCGAGTGAAACGGTCAGGCTCATCAACGCGCCGCGCCGTCCGCCAGACACGAGCGCGGATAGCAGAGCCTGAAACGGCGACATTCGCGCCGCCATTAAAATCGAACTGATGAAGAACACCGGAAAAGCCAGCCAAAATTCCTGTATAAAAAATGTCACGCCGCCCATCAAAACGACCAATCCCAAACTCGAAGTCAAAATCAGAGGCTTTCTGCCAATTGTGTCCGACAACCTTCCGACGAGCGGACCCGTAATCACGCTCGCCACGCCGCCCGCGAAAAACAGCGCGGCGATGCGACTCGGAGTCGCGTCCCGATTTTCGGTCAGCCACGCCGGAAGATACGTGATGTAGAGAGCCATACTGAAAAACAGCAGCGCGAAAACCGTCGCGGCGACCAAAACGTCGCGCCGTTTGAGCAGCAAAATGTATTCGCGCAATGCGCCGCCAACGGTCAATTTCCCCGTTTCGAGTTCCACATTCGGCGGCTGCGGCACGAATTTCAGAATCAGCAAAAACGTCGCGCCCATCGTGACGGCGAAAATCAGAAACGGCGTGCGGAAACCGAATTGTTCGGCGAGCAGAGCGCCCAAAGGCACGCCCGCGATTTGCCCGACGGCAATCCCGGACATCACCCAGCCGTTTGCCCAGCCGCGCCGCTCGTATGGAAAATAATCGCCGACGTAGGAAACCGCCGCGCCCGACAACGCGCCGCCCGCGATTCCGGCGAGCGTGCGGACGGCGAGCAAGCCGAAATAATCCGTGACAACCGCGTGCAGCGCGAGTGCCGCAGTCATCAAACCCGCGCCTAATAACAAGATTCGCCGCCGTCCGATTTTATCGGAAATCGGACCGGCAACCAGCGCGAACACGCCGACCATTACGGCGTAGCCGCTGACCAGCAACCCTTGCCTGGCGGTAGAAATCGCCAACTGTTCGCCGATTGCCGGAAGCATCGCCACGATAATCATTAGCTGGCTGCTCGCCGAAAAAACCAGCAGCCAGAGCGCAAACAAAATCAGCCGCTCGCCGGTCGGCAACGCGTCCGTTTCGCCGCTCGCCAAATTGTCGCTGCTTTCGAAGGCGGCGGTTTCATTTTGCATCGGGAAATTATAAAAGGTCGAATTCGCGGGATAAGATACGGCAACAGAAACAAACAAAATTCACCAAAAAGAGTTTTCGCCGATTTTTATTTTGCCTCTTTTCCCATTTTTTGCGGCTAATCCTCATCTGCCAGCGCGTGGCGTTCGTCGTCGTAAATATCGAATATCGGCAGCACGCCGCTTAAGGTTAAAACTTCCTCGACCTTCGGCGGCAGATTGAATAATTTCAAAGTTCCTTCGGCGCGATTGAGCGCATCCGAAAGGGCAAGCAATTCGCCGACACCGCTCGAATCGAGATATTTCACGTCCGCGAAATTAAGCAGGACATTCGTCGTTCCCGCTGCGGTTAATCGGCGCACGTCTTCGCCCAGGCGACGGCTTCCGCCGCCCATAATTATATTTCCCGTCAAATCGAGAATTGTCACACCGTCATTTTGTCGTTCCGTAATATCAAGCATCTTTCCAATTTCCCAGATTCGGCGGATTTATTCAACTGCGAAAAGCACGGGCGCAAATATAAACTTAGTCGCGCTGTTTGAAGCAAAAAGCAAAAAGGCGACTCGCAAAAGCCGCCTTAGAACCGTGTTCGATTGAAGCGAAACAAAATAATCGTTTCTACATTTTACCTGCTTTGTAATCGGCGAGCCATTTTTCAAAGCGGCTCGTGTCGGCTTTGTCGGTTTTGCCGAGCGCGACGGTTTTGTCGGCAAGCGCGAGGGCTTCATCGCGGCGACCGGCTTGGGCGAGCATCTGTGTTTTAAAGGCGAGATTTTGGTAGGTTTCTTTGACTTTGATTGATTTGTCAGCCCACGCTATCGCCTTGTCTTTTTTCTCATCGCCCGCAAATTGTCTGGCGACGTTCAACGGAATGTTCCAATCAGTCGGGTTTGCCGCAATCGCCGCATCAACTTTCGACAGCATCAACGCTTCGACATTCGGAATCTCAACCGTGAACGGCACGGCGATTTTTTCCCAGCGAATCACGACCTGCGCCGAATTTGCCGTCGTCATCGGGAAACTAATGTTCATCCATTCCTGATTTTCCGAAACCGTCATCGGCTTCGCCTTGACGCGCAAAACGTCTTTCTTTTCATCGTAGGCGAAGCTGCCCCATTGTCCGGCGTCCGAATTAAAAATAATCGTCCATTCGTCTTTGCCGGGAATCGTGTGCAAACTGTAAGTTCCGGCAGCGAGTTTCTGACCGTTAATCATCACTTCGTCGGTCACGGAAAACATCGTCGCTTCATTCGCGCCTGTCCGCCAAACGTGACCGTATGGCACGATTGGCGCGTCTTTGGCTCTGGCTCTGGCATCGTCTAGAGTCGCCGTGCCGCTCGTTTCCGCCGGTGCGTCGCCCCAGATTTTGCGACCTTTCACGCCCGGACGACTATAGGTAATAGTAATATCAGTCACGCCGACGGTCTGCATCACGCTCGCCTTCTGCGACGGGCGCGGCATCTTAATAGCGGGAGTTTGCGCCGCCAAATCGAACGCGGAAAATAAACCTAGAAACAGCATCGCAGCGGCGAATTTATAGAAATGTTTGAAAGCAGTCATAATTTATTTCTCCTTGAAATTTGTAATCACATTTTGACACGAAATCAGCGCGCGGTTCAAATCAAAAACTGACGCAAGGAATGAGAAACCCGCGTTTCTGTTTTCAACTTAACAAAAGAAAAGCGGATGCCTGTAAATCAAGCATCCGCTTTTACACTTAATGGTGGCTTGGGACAGAATTGAACTGCCGACACGCGGATTTTCAG
>CBDUBY010000288.1:0-3965 GCA_965365505.1 uncultured Pyrinomonadaceae bacterium
TCGCCAAATATCGCTATACGATGTTCGGCAAACAAGAAGCGTGTATGATGCCGACGCCGGAAATCCGCGAGCGGTTTCTGGCAATGAGTTAAAGGAGAAAATTATGAAAGCAATTTGGAACGGCGCGGTTTTAGCCGAAAGCGATAAAACCATAGTAATCGAAGGAAATCATTATTTTCCTGAAGACGCGATAAACAAAGAATTTTTCAATTCGTCCGAGACGCACACCGTTTGCGGCTGGAAAGGCACGGCGAGTTATTACGATGTCATGGTGGGCGGCGAAACGAATAAAGACGCGGCTTGGTTTTATCCTGACGCGAAAGACGCGGCGAAAGAGATTGAAAACTACGTCGCGTTTTGGAAAGGCATTGAAGTTGTGGCGTGAAAAGACAGGTTTTTCCTATGCCTAAACAAACTGGATTAGAGCAACTCAAAGAGGAAATGAGTTCGCTCGCCGAGCGAATCGCAAAAGAGGGATTTGGTATAAATCTCGATTATTCCGCTGAGTCTATCAAGCAGGTTGAACAAATTCTTGGAAGTATTCACAAAGAGTATAAGAAAACTAATTCTCAGGAAGGTTTATACGGTATTGCATTTGAGTTTGGCGCATACATAGTTAAGGTTATTGAACGAAATTTCGGAGCTGTTAAATGGGAGCGCAATCATAAATCAATAGGAAAAGATACTTTCCCTTTGTATTAGCATAACTCAACTCTGTTTCCGGTTGAATGGTGCAGGAAACGCATCTTTGACGGTTCGGGAGATGACGTTTGGATTAAGTTCAGAATATATATTCTTGACGCTGTTGAGCGCGACACTAAAATCAATTCCCGGCAGTCGGTTTGTGGTCACTTATAAATCAGTTTCTAATTGAATATGCAGTCGCTAACAACTTTAGAATATGGAAAAATGCTGGCGCTTGTCGCCCGTTACGCGCAGACGACAATGAGCAAGGGCGCGTTTGAAAATGATATAATTTTTTCGAGGTAAAATATGGGACAGATAATTATTGATTTGCCTTTACGGGTCAAGCGGCATTACAAAATTGACGACGTAGATTCAGCTAATAAGTTGTTAGCCGAACTAAAAACGACGGCAAAACCTGTCAAAAACGATGCGGAAAAGCTGACCGCCGAAGATTTAGCCGACATTCGGGCTGCCAAACGCGCTCTTAAAAAGGGTGAGTTTATCAGTTTGGATGAGTTAAAAACGGAACTCGGAATATGAGATACGAAGTTGTCTTTGCGGCGAATGTTGCCAAGCAACTGCGTCGCATTGACATAAAATGGCAACTAAAAATTGTCGCCGCCGCCGAAGCACTGGGCGACAACCCACGACCGAACGGCTATAAAAAGTTGGTTGACGAAGGCGGATTGTATCGAATAAAAGTGGGCGATTTTCGCATTATCTATGAAGTGATTGATAAAATTCTACGAGTCAGCGTCGTGCGAGTCGCTAAGCGCAACGAGCGAACTTATTAAATATTTTTTTGCTTTAAACTGTTAGCGGCGATTTGCAACTTAAACTCTCGACGATGCTTGCTTTGTTATTTAAGCAGGCTTTTATTTATTGAAACGTATGCAATCCTTAACGACTTTAGAATACGGCAAACTACTCGCGCTCGTTGCCCGTTACGCGCAGACGACGATGGGCGAAGATAGGCTCGACAATTTACAGCCTTTGACCAGCCGCGTCGAACTCGACTCGAATCTGCAAGCCGTTGCGGAGATGATTTCGCTCCAGCAGAGAGATGTGAATTGGAGCTTTTCCGAACTTCCCGATCCATCGGACGCAATCGCCGTTTTGCGGATTCAAAACGCGACGCTCGACCCGCTTTCTTTACTCGAAATCACCAGATTGTGCAATCAGGCTTTGTTTGCCCGTTCGGTTCTTTCGCCCGAATGCGAAGCCGCGCCGACTTTGTGGCGAACGGTCGAGAATATACCGAAAACTTTGTTCGACGTTCTGGGGCGCGTCAATCGCAAACTTCTTCCGGGCGGCGAGATTGACGATTCGGCTTCGCCTGAATTAGCGCGTTTGCGGCGCGAGATAAACAATCATCGCGGACGGCTGCAAAAATCGCTCGAAAGCCTGATGAGAAACGCGGGCGACGCGATTCAAGACCAGATTGTGACTCAAAGAAACGAGCGTTTCGTCGTTCCCGTCAAAGCGGATTTTCGCGGTAAAGTCCAGGGCGTAGCGCACGGCTTTTCATCGAGCGGCGCGACGGTTTTCGTCGAACCGCTCGAAGCGATTGAGGCGAATAACGAACTGCAAAACTTAAAAGGCAAGGAAGAACGCGAAGTGGCGAGAATTTTATTCGCGCTGACCGAAGACCTTCGGGAAAATTTGCCCGCGATTGAAGCGGCGGTCGAAGCCGTCGGCGAACTCGATTTCGTTAAAGCTAAAGCCGAATTTGCCAGAAGATTCGACGCGGTCGTGCCAACGATTTCCGACGACGAAACTTTGGATTTGAATGACGCCAGACATCCGTTGTTGGAAGAAAATCTGCGCGGCAGCGAAAACGAAATTGTTCCGGTCAGTTTTCAGCTAACCAAAGAAAAACCCGTAATGATAATTTCCGGCGCGAACGCGGGCGGCAAAACAGTCGTGATGAAAACTGCCGGTTTGCTGAGTTTGATGGCGATTTCCGGTTTACCTGTTCCGGCGAAAGAGGTGACGATTCCGTTTTACAAATCCGTGTTAGCCGACATTGGCGACCATCAAAGTTTGGCGGCTAATCTTTCGACGTTTTCATCGCACATCTCGAACATTGCCGGAATGATGCGCGAATGTCACGCGCCGTCTTTGGTTCTGCTCGATGAAGTCGGCACGGGAACAGACCCGGACGAAGGTTCTGCGCTCGGCGTGGCGATTGTGGATTATTTTCGGCGAAAATGCGGCGCGCAGGTTGTCGCTTCGACGCATTATCGAGGGCTTAAAATCTACGCGGCGAACGACGAAAACGTCATTAATGCTTCGGTCGAATTCAATGAGAAAACTTTGCAGCCGACGTATCGTTTATTGGTCGGTTTGGCGGGCGCGTCGAGCGGAATTGAAATCGCCCGACGCTTCGGCATCCGCGATGAAGTCATCGAAACAGCCAGACAAAATTTAGATATTTCAGCGCAGGTCGCCGAAGATTATTTAAAGAATTTGCAAAGCGAGACGACGAACGCGATTGATTTGCGCAAGGCTTTGGAAGAAGAACGCGAAGCCGTCGCCTACAAATACGCGACGCTCGAAATTGAAAATAAAAAACGCGAACGCGAACGGCGCAAAGAATTTGAAACGCAGTTGGCGGAAACCGTCGAAGGATTTGAAAAACAATCGAGAGCGTTTATCAATTCCATCGAAGACAAAGCGCTGAAAGCGAAACTCGAAAAGGAAAGACTCGCCAGAAAAGCCGAACTCAACCGCGCCGTTTTGTCGCAAGTAAGTTCGGGAAATCAGCGTTCGGCGTTCAGCCGCTCCACGGAAAATCAGGAAGTCATAACTAACGCGCCGCTCGCGGTTGGCGCAAGAGTTCGCACGAGCTTCGGCAGCGTCGGCACAATTGAAAAAATTGATAAAGATTCGGCGGAAGTTCTCGTCGGCGCGATGCGCCTGCGCGAAAAATTATCGAATCTGCAAAACATCTCAACTCAATCCGGCGAAACCGTTACCAATGATTCGACCAAACAAACGCGCGGCGAAAAGTTGCAGGCACAGGCGAAAAACTCCAATCTGCGGCTTGACACCGAAGACAAATCGGCGGAATTAAATTTAATCGGACACACGACCGCCGATGCCGAATACGAAATAGACCGCTTTCTCGACGAATCATATCTCGCCGCTCTGCCGCGCGTCCGCATCATTCACGGCTTCGGCACGGGCGCGCTGAAAAACTTCGTGCATCATTTTCTAAAAGGACATCCGCACGTCGCGCGCTACGCATTCGCGCCGCCTGACCAAGGCGGGCAAGG
>CBDUBY010000289.1:0-3962 GCA_965365505.1 uncultured Pyrinomonadaceae bacterium
TCGGTTCGTCAACATAATCGTTTTGAATATGCTGCAAAACCGATTCAAAAATCCGAATCTGCGCTCCCGCGTCATTAATTGGCTGCTGTGCGAACGAAGGGAAATTTTTCAAAATGCCGCCGAACACGGCATACAGAGAAATCGCCACCGAAACTAATACGATAAAAAATTTTCCGCGATATGACATTATTTACCTCTATTATGAATTGTTTGACGGTTAACGATTGATAGTAAAAAATCAATGTTGAATGTTTTACAATGAACCGTTTAACGATAAACAATTATCTATTAACAAATTATTTCGTGCAAGAAAAAGAAACAACTAATCAAATTGATTTTACAGATGTTTTTCGCGCCCCTAAAACCGGCAGATTGCTCGCGCTCGATCTGGGAATGAAACACATCGGCGTTGCCGTCAGCGATGAACTGCAATTTACTGTTCGTCCCGTCGCCGTTATTGAACGCACGGCTTGGAAAAAAGTTCTCAAACAAGTCATCGCTTTTCTTGACGAGTTTGATGCCGTCGGTTTGGTTTTAGGTTTGCCGTATAACACCGACGGCAGCGAAAGCGAAATGTCTTTGGAAGCCAGACGATTAGCCAGAAACTTTTCGCTTTCCGTTAAAGTTCCTGTTTTTTTAATTGACGAACGGCTGACCTCTTACGAAGCCAAAGGATATTTGACGAAGCTCGGTTTGAGCGTAGAGGAAATCTGGGACAGAGTTGATTCGGAAGCCGCAGCGATCATTCTCAGCGATTTTTTGCAGTTGAGAAACGAAAAATAAAAATAAACGGGCTGAAAATTTCTCGTCGTGAATTCGACTTACAGTCATCTTTTATCACGACTCTTTTGTAATTGAGCAAAACAAAACTTTGTTGCCGATGGAACGCCAGCATCTTGCTGGCAAACGCTTGCCAGCAAGATGCTGGCGTTCCTTTCTGAAAATTTACTTTGCTCAATTACATAATTGTAAAGTTAAATTGAAATGATGTTTTACCTCTCGCTGATGAAGGCTCTATCCGAACGGATAGAGCCTTCATCTACGCATTATTCAATTCATTCTAATTTTTTGGTTGATTATTTCTGCGGTGTCATCAAAATCGTTTCCTTTGCCGATTTTTCAATTGCCGACTTTGTGAACGGAAAAATTGGCGTGTTGCCCGTGTACCAACTGTCCAACTGGTCTTTCCAAAAAGGCGATTTCGAATCGCCCGATTGTCCGGTCGTAATGCCGTGACGGGTCAAATCCCAATTTCCCGGCGCGGCAATCAAACGCATCGAAACCGCCGACCCGACGTTTGGCGATGCGCCCGCGCCGCCCGAACCGTTTTGCGGCAGCGCGGCGACTTTAAATTGCCCGCCGATGAGCGGCGCGATTTCCAGCGGATGCGGAAAAGTTGATCTGGTTCGCTCGCCCCAACTCCATTTTGTTTCGTCCGCGCCGAGTTGTTTAGCGATTGCTTCTCTGGCTTCGGTTTCGCTCGCCTTCAACAAATCAGCATAAGAAGCGTATTCCTTCGGCAACCATTCTTTCGGTTTCTCGGTGATGATGCGGTCAAACAATCCACTTTCGGACGGCAGAAAAATACCTGCTGCTCGTACTGCACCAAAATTTCCCACGAGAATTTTATTGCGAAACGCGGCACGCATCGAATCGGCGACAAGCGCGGCTTTCGAATTCGCGTTCATTCGCCCGTCCCAACCGCCGAGCAATTTCAAAGTTTCCTCCGACGCGGCTTTCATATTAACCACTTCCCGCGCAAACCGTGAATTAATCACGCTGAACGTATCAAATTGATAATCGCGCACGTCGTTAATCGAAACTTTACCGTTCGCATTCAATAAATCCTGCAATCGTTTTGCTCTGGCGACGGTCGTCTGCCGCGCAATCAAATTGTGGTATTTATAAGATTTCCCGACGGTGCGCTGGTTCGCCGTCATAATAAAATTTTCGGGCGGATTGTATAACTGCGGCAATTCTTCAAACGGAACGAAGCCCGTCCAATCGCCGTCGCTCGTCGCTCCGTCGTAAGGCAGCGAACCGTCGCCCGTTTTGCGAATCGGAACTTTGCCCGCCGCCATCCAACCGATATTTCCCGGCACATCGGCGTAAATAAAATTCTGCATCGCGCCGTCATAACTTTTCAAAGCATTGCGAAAATCCGTCCAGTTTTTCGCGCGGTTCAAATTGGCGAAAGTCGAAATTAAATCGTTATTATTGTCGAGCGCAGTCCATTTCAAAGCGTATTTTTTGCCCACTTCCTCAAAAAAGACGACACCGTTGCGCGTCTGCACGACTTCTAAAACTTCAGTTTCGGTTTCCGTCGCAAACGGATTTTTCCGCACCTTGATTTCTTCGCGTCGAACAATCGGCATTACCCAACCTGTCGGCGTTTTATATTTCCCGCTTGCGTCGAAAGTTTCCACATACAAATCCTGCACGTCGGGTCCGACGTTGGTCATTCCCCAGGCGATTGATTCGTTATGCCCGATGATCACGCCGGGAATTCCGACGGCGGTGACGCCTGCGACTTTCATATTCGGCGCGGAAAGATTTACCAGATACCAAATCGGCGGCTGTGCCGGTCGCAAATGCGGGTCGTTAGCAAGCAGCGGTTTACCGTCAAGCGTCCGCTTTCCGGAAATCACCCAGTTGTTGCTCGCCGCCAAATCTTCGGCGTAAAAACCGATTCTTTCCAGCGAATCTTTCCTGCTCTTTTCAAGCTGCGCCAGCTTGTTATCCAATTCCGAATTCAAAATTTCACGCGGCGTGTCATTGGATTTGAGTTCGGCAGTTTGAGATTTTGAATTTTCCGAATCTTTTCCGACCAGCAGCACATCGAGCGGCGACGACGGATTAAAAATCCAGTCTTTTTTATCTTTCGGCAGATCCATCAAACTTGCCTTAATCAAATCCATTCGCCAGGTGTTGCTCAAAGCGTCATCGAAGATTTTGCCGATGATTAACGAATCTGCCGGTGTCCAATCGCGCGGGCGATATTGCAGAAGCTGAAATTCGACTGGAAAAGTTTTATCGTTGAGCGAAGCGGTAAAAGCATTTACGCCGCGCGCGTAACTTTCCAGATTCGCGCGGATTTCCGCCGGTAAATTTTTGACGCTTTCGTCAGAACTTCGGGCAAAACCGAATTTGCGCCAGCGTTTGTCTTCCTCTAAAACCGCGCGCCCGAAAATTTCCGCCGTTTCGCCGCGCGCCACGCGCCGGTATAAATCCATTTGCCAAAGCCGGTCTTGCGCTGTCACATATCCTTGCGCGAAATATAAATCGGCATCGTTTTTCGCTTCGATATACGCAATGCCGCGCTCGTCGCGGCGCACCGTGACCGTCTCGTTTAATCCTGCGAGCGACAAATTTTTATCAACTTTCGGCGCGGTTTGCGCCCAGCAAGCGGACGAAGTAATCAACAAAAAACTCAGAATCAAAATGCAGTTAATTTTTATTTTCATTTTCTTTAAACCGAAAAGTCATCTCAAAAATTGGATTCAGATTAACCGAAGCCGATACATAATTCAAAGTTACTTTGACACACGCGGCTAAAATTTATTTTTTACACACAACGGAAAAATTATGTTTCTTACATCGAAAAAAAACATTGACAACCCGAACCGCATTTGCGTAGTCTAAATGTCGGAGGTGATATAGATATGATAAATAATTCAATCGATACACCGCCGGACAGTTGCAGCCGGTAAGCCGGCAGACGGCGAGACCGGAAAACAGTTCGGACGGTTAAAAAATTCGGACGAGATTGATAACAAGGCGTTGATATACAAGGAAGATGTTGGTGGTGAAAAGCAGATTTGCTCTAATCAATATTTTCAGTTTCTCCGGCTAAGTTAACATTCATAACCGAAAAGATAGAATGAAAGGCGATTCGATGGCGAATCGCCTTTCTGGTTTTAAAACGAAAACGATTTATCTTGCGCCGCGATTTGTTATAGAAT
>CBDUBY010000290.1:0-3949 GCA_965365505.1 uncultured Pyrinomonadaceae bacterium
GGCTGACTGCGAAAACGTAATTTCCGCCCGCCGCGACATTCCCGAAATGATAATAACCGAACGGATTCGTATAAACGCTGCGGGTCGTGCCGCCCGCATCGGTCATTGAAACTCGTGCCCGAAAAATTCCGCGTCCGCGCGTCGTTAAAACTCGTCCGCCGACGGCAACGCTCGCGGCGGTCGGCGATGTGCTGGTGATGGTGAGCGTTCGATTGTTATAAATGCCGCACGTCGCGCCGTCGGGAAAGTTTTCGACGAAGATGGAAATCGCCCCCGCCGTCGTTAAATCCGAAGCCAGAACGGGAACGGTAATCTGCGTTGAATTGATGAAAGTGTTGGCGCGAAATTGGTCGTTCACGTAAGCGAAAGTTCGATTGCCGGTAAAGCCCGTGCCGTTAATCGTCAAAGTAAATCCCGCGCTGTTTTGCGCGACGCTCGACGGGTTAATCGAGGTTATCGAAAACGCCGTCGCGTTCACATTGTAAGTTGCCGCCGCGTAAAATTCGTTGTTGAGCGGAAATGTTTGCGGCGAAACGATTCCCGATAAATCCTCGCGCCAGTCCGTAAAAACGAAACCTGCGTTCGGCGTTTGCGAAACGGTGATTGACGTTCCGGCATTGAAGAAACCGTCGGTGATATTGCCGGGCGAAATCGAAACCGTTCCGCCGCACGGCGTTTCGACTAAGGCGCGGTATTGCGTTGTAAAATTTGCCGCGTAACTCGCATTGGCGGCGGGCAAAGTTATGTTGTGCGATTGCGCTCCGCCGTCGCTCCAATTTTGGAATTGATGACGAGTTCCGTAATCGAAAGGATATTGCGGCGAATCGGTGTTGACGGTGTGCGTCGTTCCCGCGTTCCAGCCCGCGCCGTCGTAAAAGGCGGAATAATTAACCGGCGCATAATAAAAAATTCCGTCCACGAAAACGCTCAAACGCTTGTCGAGCGGACTCGTCGTGAAAGTATAAATCGGCTGATTGGAAAATCCGGCTTGCGCGTCAACTTGCGAAACGTCCACGTCCCAGCGAAAGACTTGCGGATTGCGGCTGAACGAATACAAAGGCGTGTTGAACCAGGCGTAAAAATTCTGCCCCGCGTTCGCGGTTGCCGTTAAAGTTACCGGCTGCCGCGCGACATAATAATTTCCCGTCAATCCCGCGTAACTTTGCGGCGCGGGCATCGCCGTCATCGAACCCGTTCCGGCGGGAAAAACGCTTTGCGTAAATTTAATCAGGTTGATGAAATTTGCCGTATAAACCGTCACGCCCGGTTTGTCCGGCGGCGACGCGCGCCGACCGTTGCCTGGAGCGACGACGATGCTGTGCGTCGCCGCGACATTATCGTTCCAGCGTCCATAGACGAACGACTTGCCGCCGAGAGTTTGCCCGTTTGCCGGAACGCTCAAAGTGTGTGTTGAATTTAAAGCCCATTTGTAAGTTTGCGGCGTGGTCACGCTTGCGCCGTCAACGACGACTTGCAGCCCGATTGGATTGCTCGTAATCGTCACCAGCGACGGCGCGGCATCGTAAAGGCGTTTGATGCCGTCAATATCGCCTTCGGAATAATCGCCCGTCGTTTCGTTCGGCGGGTATCGCGCCAGTTGTATGCCGTGCGGAATTGATTCAAAAACCGCCTGCTCGTTTTTCGCAAAATTATTCCAGTAATAGTGCATCACCGATGCGTAATCGTAAAGCCCGATGTCCTGAATGTCAGTGTCAAGCTGAAAATAATCGGCGAACTGATTGGCGTTCGAGCGATAGGCGTTCGACATATTTTCGGGATGATATTCGATGTATGTGTTCCGGTCGGCGCGCGACTGTTCGTGATAAAGTCCGGCGGCGTGTCCCATTTCGTGAAGCAAAGTGCTGACGCTTTGATTGATTGCGCCGCCGAGCTGCTGCGCTCCGATTCTCGCCCGCCCGACCGACGAAAAACCCGAACCGCTGAAATCGCCCGGATTCAAATTAAAATCAACATAATCAATTTCGGTCGTCCGCGCCGTCCATTGAATAACGCCCGCGAAAGTCGAATTGAAATAATTGATTGCCGGCGTAACGTTCGCGTTGCCGGACGTGACGACGTAAGGAATTCGATAAACGCCGCCGACTTGTAACCATCGCCGATTGTTTTGCGCGTAACTTGCCGAATCAGTTTCGCCGGTTAAATCGGCGGCGCGACCGACGGCGATGTCGCCGTCTACAATCGCCCAGCCGTCGCGGACTAAAAACTGCACGCGCCGCCCGCGATAATAGCCGGATTGCAGGTGCGGACTATCGAAAACATTTTCATCAAGATGCGGGCGCGACGGTTTCGGCAAGTCAACGATTCGGCTTTTGCCGTCTTTATCCAAAACCAGCATTCTCACGCTTGGCGACCGATTGATTTTCGCCGCGACTTGACGTTCGGGAACGAGTGTCCAAATTGCCCCCAAAGCAAACAGTAACAATAACAGCATTCGCCACGATTGCATTGAATAAACGGTTCGGCATTTCACAACGCTGCTTTTATCCATAACTAAACCTCTGCTTTTTGTCGGATAAAACGCATTGTAGACCTGTTTCGCGTTTGGCTCAAACTTTGCGGCTTATTTTTCTGAAACAAATTTATAGTATTGATGACTCGTTCAGAAAATCGGTTCGATGCGCGAGTTTTCAAACGATATTTAAGCTAAATCTGTCCGCCGGTCGACGAATTCATACCAGCATTTTACGCACCAGCGATTTTGTTTTCTTTCTTCAAGCGAAAATTCTGCCGACAGCGGCAATCGCTCGACGAGAAACTTCTGTTCACCGTTCAAATCCTTCCACTCTTTTATTTTCGGCGAACCGCATTGCGGACACGCTTTTTCGTTAAAACCTTTCATCGTCTTTGTGCGTTTAACCCTCGAAAGTTTAATATCGTAAAAAGCTCTCCAAAACACAATCTCGGGATGATGGAAAAGTATTGATGAAAATAAAAAGTCTTTTATTGGCGGCGTTTGTTTGTTTCGCTTTCACTCATATCGTCTTCGCTCAAGAGGAAGAAAAATTCGATTTCTACACGCGCGGCGCGTATCGGCAGGAAGTTCCGCGACCGCAATCAATTCTTCGCTTTGATGTCGGCGATTTTCATACGACTTACTCGCAGATGGAACGGGTCATCGAAGCCATTGCCAAAGCCGCGCCCGACCGCGTGCGAGTTTATGACATCGGTTTGACAAATGAATATCGGATGCAGCACATCGTCGCCATCTCGTCGCCGGAGAATATGGCGCGGCTGGATGAAATCAAGGCGAACAATCAAAGATTGGTTGATTCGCGCGCGACGAATCAATCGCAGGCAAATCAAATTATTCAAAATAATCCGGTCATTTCCTGGATGGCATATACGATTCACGGCAACGAATCGGCGTCATTTGAAACAATGATGCAGGTCGTTTATCAACTCGCCGCGTCGGACGAACCGGCGACCTTGGACATTCTGCGAAACAACGTCGTGCTGATTATCACGGGCGAAAATCCCGACGGTCACGAGCGATTTGCGACCTGGTATAATTCGGTCGCCACGGGAAACGCCGACCGCAACGCGCTCGAACACCGCGAGCCGTGGAGCATTTGGGGACGCTACAATCACTTTCGTTTTGACCTCAACCGCGACAACATCGCGGCGACGCAGACCGAGACGAAAAATTTGCAACGGGCGTTTTTTGAATGGAATCCGCAAGTCGCCGTTGACCATCACGGGCAAACTTCGCAATTCTTTTTTCCGCCCGCCGCGTCGCCGATAAATCCGAATTTGCCGCAGCCCGCGACGAATAAATGGAACGAAATTTTCGGCAGAGCCAACGCGCAGAGTTTTGATCGCAACCGTTGGGATTATTACGTGCGCGACGTTTTCGATTTGTTTTATCCGGGTTACTGGGATTCGTTTCCGAGTTTGAACGGCGCAATCGGAATGACTTATGAAACCGACG
>CBDUBY010000291.1:0-3939 GCA_965365505.1 uncultured Pyrinomonadaceae bacterium
CCCGCGCTCGCCGCGCTCGCTTCGATTGTGTTTTTTGTCATCGGCGGCGCGGCAAGCGATTTTGTCGGCTTTCTTGTTGCCGTCATTACAACAACAGCGCGACGCTAGAGGTAAATTTATGGAAGACGAACCAATTAAAACTTATGCGGAATTTTGGGATTTTTACGTCGCCGAACACTCCGAGCCGCTGACGCGCTATCTGCACTTTGTCGGCACGATGCTCGGTTTAATTCTGCTCGTCTGGATTTGGCGCAGCGGCAATTGGATTTATTTTCCGCTCTGTCTGGTCATCGGCTACGGCTTTGCGTGGTCGGCGCATTTTTTCGTCGAGCATAACAAACCCGCGACGTTCAAATATCCGCTCTGGTCATTCATCTCCGATTACAAAATGATGTGGCTGATGCTGACCGGCAAAATGAACCGTGAAGTCGAGCGCGTCGCCGCTGCCCGGAAATGAAAAATAAAGGGTTACAGAAAATCCTCGCCCGCGCATAATTGATAATCGTTAATTGGTAATTGATAATTGTTGCGATGAAAGCCGAACTAGCCGCCACGAAATTTGAACTCGTAAAAGCGGAAAATCGCGTCCCGCCGTTTGTGATGCCGCTCGTCAAATTTTCGATTTTCGCGGCGGACGCTCTCCTCGCAGCGGTGTGCTTTATGCTCGCCTTCATTTTGCGCGAAGGCGACGCGGTTTTCTCGCAAACAGCTTGGGCATGGTCGAAGGAGTTCGTTCCCTACGCCGGCGTGCTTTATTTTCTCGTTCCGATTCGCCTTGCGATGCTCGTCTACCAGCGAGTCTTCCGTTTGCAGGGCGCGTTTTCCTACGTCAACGAATTTATCAAAATCTTTAAAGCCGTCGCGGTCAGTTCGCTTTTAATTATTAGCGTGACCTTTATGTTTCGCGGCGGTTTTGCGTTCCGCGATTTCTCATACTCGCGCGGCGTTTTCGCGCTCGATTTCGTCATCGCCCTAATCGCGTTTTCGATTTTTCATCTCGGTTTGCGATTCGCCCAAGCCCGCGTTCGAGAGCGCGACATCAATCTGATTCCGACACTCGTCGTCGGCACGAACGCCGAAGCCGCGCAGACGATTCGAGAGCTTCAGGAACGGAAAGATTTGGGTTATCGCGTCGTCGGCGTGATTGAAACCGACCCGGCAATGCGGCGACGCGGCGAGGCAGAGAGAGAAACTTCAGATTTTATCTTTGAAATTTCAAATCAACCAACCGTCAACCGCCAACCGCCAACCGCCAATCCGCCGACTGTCGGCACGCTTGACGATTTGCCCGAAGTTATTCACGCGCTCGGTATTCAGGAAGTAATCATCACCGATAACAGTTTGCCGAGCGAGCGGCTTTTTGAAGCGATGATGAGCATCGGGCGCAAACAGCGAGTCGAATTTCGGCTTGCGCCTTCGCTCGTTAATTTTATGCCGCAGAAAACGAGCGTCGAGCAAATCGGCATCTTGCCGATGGTCAGGCTTTTCCGCGAGCCGCTCTCAGATGCGGAACGATTCACCAAACGGATTTTCGATATTTTAATCTCGGCGATTTTGTTAATCGTTCTTTCTCCGCTGTGGCTGCTGGTTGCGCTTTTTATCAAACTCGATTCAAAGGGTGCAACCCTTTTCCGTCAAGAGCGCGTCGGAATGGACGGCAGACGGTTTCTCTGCTATAAATTTCGCACGATGCGAGCCGATGCCGATGAGAACGTCCATCGTGAAGCGTATCGAAAAAACATCGAAGGGTTGCGCGAAGAAGCTAATGCGGGCGACGACGAAAAGCCGGTTTTCGGGAAAGTTAAAAACGATTCGCGCATCACGCGAGTCGGACGGTTTTTGCGGCGCACGAGTTTAGATGAGCTGCCGCAGTTTTTGAATGTTTTAATCGGCGATATGAGCGTCGTCGGCGCGCGTCCTCCGATTCCTTATGAAGTCGAAGATTACGATATTCGTCATCGCAAACGGCTCGATATGAAACCGGGCATTACGGGTTTGTGGCAGGTTTCAGGTAGAAATCGCCTGACGTTTGAAGAGATGGTGCAGATTGATTTGTATTACATCGAAAACTGGTCTTTGTGGCTTGATTTGAAAATAATTTTGTTGACTCTTCCCGCAGTTCTGCGCGGCGACGGAGCGCGGTGAACAATAAGATAAGTGCAGAACAAAGAAAAATGAAACCACAGATTTACACGGATAAACTCGGATTATCAGGATTTTTAATCTCGTGTCCTCTGTGTAAATCTGTGGTTTCATTTTTCTCTTAAACTGCGCGGCTGATTAGAAACAAACAGAATGAACTTCTTCAACACATTTCGCGCCCGGCTTTTGATTATTTTGGCGTTGCTGCTCGTCGCCACGCTCGGCGTTCAGCTTTACGTAAATTTGAGCAACCGCCGCGAAGGAATTCGTGTGCGCGAGTTGCAGGAACAGGCACTCGTTGACGGGTTTGTGCTGGGAACAAACGGCATTACTTCGAGCGAGTATATGAAGGATTTGGTGAAGCGCGAAGGTCAGACGTTTCTGGACGAAACGATTCGGGAGCGCATCGAAAACATCATCGTCGTCAATCAAAACTGGCAAATCACCGACAGCCTGAACGAAGATTATCTGCCAACGACCGGCGACGGCGGGCAAATAAAATATCTCGATTTGAGCGAAGTAAAAAATCTGCCGCCGCTCGCCAGCGTCAAACGGCTTGGCGCGGATTTGCAAAAATTTTCGAACGCAAACCACACCGACGGCGCGGAAACCGACGGCGAAACGCACCCGATTCCGATTGACACGAGCGAAGGACGTTGGTATGTGCTGGTGATTTTAAAGACCGACAAGGGCGAAGTTCTTCAAAAAGCGACGCGCCCGCTCGTCTATACGCTTTTTATTTTACTGTTTTCCGGCGCGATAACTTTTTTTCTCGTTTGGCGATTTACGCGCCCGATTGCGAATTTGTCGAACGCGGCGCGTCGCGTCGCGCTCGGCGATTTGAGTTTTCGGCTGGCGGACGCGGAGCGAACCGATGAAGTCGGACAGCTTGCCGCGCAGTTTAACGTGATGACTGCCGAACTCGAAAAAACGCGCGACCTCGAAACGCAGTTAAGACAAGCCGAGCAGTCGGCGGTCGTCGGTCGGCTCGCCTCGGCAATCGCGCACGAGATTCGCAATCCGCTGAATTATATCAATCTGACGCTCGACCATCTGCGCGCCAAATTTGCGCCGACCGATGAAACCAAACAAAGAGATTTTGAAAAAATGACGGCGCAATTAAAAAAGGAAGTCGGTCGAATCAACAATCAGATTTCCGATTTTCTGCGCTACTCGCGCCCGATAAAATTAGATTTGCAGCCGACGGAAATCAGAAGCGTCGTCAAAGATTCTTTGCGAATCGTCGAGCCGCAAGCCGAAGACCAAAATATAAAAATCAGCGTCGTCGAACGCGAAGACGTGCCGAAAATCGTCGGCGACGCGGAAGTTCTGCGCTCGGTTTTCAGCAATCTTTTTATCAACGCCGTGCAAGCGATGGAAAAAGACGGCGGCAAATTAAACGTCACCATTTCGCCCGATGATGATTTTGTAAAAATCGAAATCGCCGACACCGGCGGCGGCATTCCGTCGGAAAATCTGGACAAAATTTTCGAGCCGTATTTTTCCACCAAAGAAACCGGCACGGGTTTGGGTTTGGCAATTGTGAAAAAGATTGTTGACGACCACAGCGGCACGATTGCAGTCGAATCTCATCTGAACGAAGGAACGAAATTTACGGTAAGATTACCAATCGAAAAGAATTAGCCACAGAGGACACAGAGAAACACAGAGTTTTTAAATCTTCTCTCTGTGTTTCTCTGTGTCCTCTGTGGCAAAATAAATTTATGGCAAGAAAAAGCATTTTAGTCGTTGACGACGAGAAAAGTCAGCGCGAGATTTTGGAGATGATTTTGTCGG
>CBDUBY010000292.1:0-3938 GCA_965365505.1 uncultured Pyrinomonadaceae bacterium
ATTATCCGTCGCGCACTGTCTCCCAGAGCTGATTATGAGAATTCTTCATCCGACCCCACATTTTCCCTACTTTCAAGCCGTATAAAGTTTCGTCCCAGACTCCGTAATAGAGAAAAATCGAATCGTCTCCGCCTTCGTCAATAATTGCGGCAATATCGTGATGATAAACTTTAACCGGTTCTCCGCCGCGAATCTCTGCCGCAATATTTGCGGCGACAACATGCGCTTGACGCACCGCCATAAACGCCAGCTTTGGTCCCGTAAAGGCGGCAATATCCCCAACCGCATAAACTTTTTCTGTATTCTGAACGCGCATAAACTCGTCAACTTTGACGAAATCCAGATCATCTGTAATGCCCAGATCGCCGATCATCGCCTGTCCGCGAAACGGCGGCACTAGCATCAGCAAATCGTAGTTGATTGTTTGTTCATTACCGGAAATAATCGTTTGCGCGGTGATTTCTTTGACCGCAAAATCCGTGATGACACCGATGCGATGTTTGGCGAAAGCCTTTTCTAATTTTTGGCGCAAATTTGCCCCGCCGAAGGCTTTTTCAACGGTTTCGGGAAACACGACATTTATTGAAACTTCCCCGTTTTCTATTTCCTTTTCAAACTTGCGCGCCAGCGCAAAAGCGGTTTCGCAAACCGGAACGGGCAGAAACGCCTGCGGCGACAAGCCGACGACGATGTTTCCTTTTTCAAAATTATCAACCGCCGCGCCGAATTTACGGGCGGCTTTGATGCCGAGCAGATGATGCGCGTGTTCGGAAAACCCGCCGATTTTTTCAGTGGCAAGTCGGCGACCGAGCGCGACGATTAAATAATCGTAGGCGATTTCGCCGCCCGTATCATCGCCCGCAATTTGCACTCGTTTGAGAGCAGGATTTAACTCGATCACTTCGCCTTGCACATAGCGGATGTTTAACTCCTTTGACTTTTCAATCAAGTCGAAAGTAATATCGTCCGTTTCGCAATCGCCGAAAGCCAGCCTGACCAGCGCGGGATAAAATGTAAATTTTTGAACCGGGGAGACGAGCGTGATTTGATGCTCTTTGCCGAGCATTTTTACCAGCCGTTCAGCCGCCATCAAACCGCCGAAACCGCCGCCTAAAATTAAAATATCTGCCATAGTTTTCTCTTAATTCTTTTCCCGCACAATCAACACGGAGCAGGGCGCGTGATGCACGACCGAGTTGGAAACCGAGCCGAGCAGGGCGCGCGACCAAAAACCGTAGCCGTGCGAGCCGACGACGATTAAATCCGCGTTCCAATCGCGCGCCGCCTCGACAATCGCCTGCGCCGCGCCGACGCTGCGAAAAACCTCGCTCGAAACGTCCGCGATGTTCGGACAAATCTGCTTCAAACGCTCGGCGGCATCGCTTGTAAAATCCTGCGCGTGCTTCGCCGCCTGCGCTTCGATTTCGCCGTAATACTGCGCCGAGATTGCGAACGGCTCGGCGGTCATCGGCGCGAGCGGCTCGATTGCCGAGATGATTTTCACGTTCGTGTTTTCCGGTTTGGCGATTGCGTCGCAAGCCGTTTCGACGATTGATTTGCTTGCGTCCGAGCCGTCGGTGGCGATTAAAATTTTCATTGCTTTCTCCCGCTTCGGAAATTTCGTTTGTAAATTTTTCCGAATCTTCTATTCGCTAAAATTTAGTGCAAACCTTGTTCCGTTTTTGAAGACGAGCGATTTACCGCGCGATTGGCGTGCGACAGGGTTCTATAAGTGCGGAAAAATCCTCTCCGCCGCGAAAATTCTCGCGGTTTTTTCGCTTGCGGAAACGGTTTTTCGCCTTTAAATACGGCGATTTTATCGCTATCGCAAGCATTTAAGAGCCGCGCGATGATGTGGCATTTCATTTGCCGTCAGTATTCCCGGAAAAACAAAAAAACGGGCATCGTTTCAGGCAATCAAACAAAGTCTTGAGGTGAATTATGAAAACACAAGAGCAATCGAAAATCCGTAATTTGTGGCATTTAGTTTCGGGCTGTCTGCGGCTGGCGGTAAAAACTTTGCGGGCGAAATTTGCCGTCAAAGGAAAATCTTTCGAGCCGTTTCCGAAGGAAGCTCCGCACTAAGTTTTCAGGCGAAAGAGCGAATTTTATCAGAGCCGCTTGCGGCTGAAATTACCCGCTCGTTTCGACGACGGGCGGCGGCAATTTTGACTGCTTTACGAGGAGAATTTTTATGAAAATCACACGCGATATGAAAATCAAAGAAGTGCTGGCGATAAACGAAGAAAAAATGCTGAACACGCTTTTCTGGCTCGCGCCGGAGTTTGAACGGCTGCGCTACAAAAAACTGCGCCGGGCGATGAGCGGGCGCGTTTCTGTTGAGCAAGCGGCGAGAATTGCGCGGATTCCGCTCACGGAAATGCTTTATGTTTTGAATCTGGCAGTCGGCGAACGCGAAGAAAATTTGTCCGAAGAGTTGCGCCAACGGGACTGGACTGATTTCGAGTTCCACGAAACCAACCCGCCGCTCAAGCCGATGGAGATTTTAAATCTCAAAGACGACAACCCGAACGTCGTTTTCGTTGATTTGATGTCTTATGCCGAAGACAAACTCGACCCGATGCCGGCGATTGCCAAAGGCTTGGTCAGTTTGAAACGCCCGGAAGAAATTTTGCTTCTGCGGCATCCTTTTGACCCGATTCCCCTGCGCGATATGTTTGCGCGTCGTGGTTACGCAAGTTGGGCGGAAGAAAGAAAGCAGGGCGAGTGGTTCATTTATTTTTATCGCCCGATGATTTCGGCGAAAGCTGTCGCGCATTTTCCGGTCAACAACAAAGTTTTCGCCAGAGCCGCCTGCGCCGCCGCTTAATTTTCGACAAACGATGAAAACGATTATCGAGCCGTTCAAAATCAAGATGGTCGAACCCATCAAGATGACGACGCGCGAGGAGCGCGAGCGGTTTCTGGAAGAAGCCGGTTACAATCCCTACCAGCTCAAAGCCGAGAACGTCATCATTGACCTTTTGACCGACAGCGGCACGGCGGCGATGAGCGCGGAGCAGTGGGCGGCGATGATGCGCGGCGACGAATCTTACGCCGGAAGCCGCAGCTTCGAGCGTTTTGAAAATTCCGCCCGCGACATTTTCGGTTTTCGGCACATTATCCCGACTCATCAGGGACGCGCCGCCGAGCGGATTCTGTGCAGCGTGATGTGTAAGCCCGGCGATGTCGTGCCTTCCAACACTCATTTCGATACGACCAGAGCCAACATCGAATTCGTCGGTGCGGAAGCCGTTGATTTACTGATTCCCGAAGGTCGTCAACCTTCAGTCATTCATCCGTTCAAAGGCAATATGGATGTCGCCGCCTTGCGCGAACTGATTGAGCGCGTCGGCGCGGAAAAAATTCCGTTCGTAATGCTGACGGCGACGAACAATTCGTGCGGCGACCAGCCGGTTTCGATGGCAAATATCCACGAAGTCAAAAGAATCGTTTCCGAATACAACATTCCGCTTTATATTGATGCCTGTCGCTTCGCCCAAAACGCCTATTTTATAAAATTGCGCGAGGAAGGATTTTCGGACAAAACGCCGATAGAAATCGCCCGCGAGATGTTTTCCTACGCCGACGGCTGCACGATGTCGGCGAAAAAAGACGGGCTGGCGAGTATGGGCGGAATCTTAGCGACGAATGACGACCAAATCGCGCAGCAAGAAAAAAACATGCTGATTCTGACCGAAGGTTTTACGACCTATGGCGGATTAGCCGGGCGCGACCTCGAAGCGATTGCCGTCGGCTTGCGCGAAGCGTTGGACGAAGATTATCTGCGCTATCATTACGCCGCGACGGAATATTTGGGCAACAGTTTATCGAAAGCGGGCGTGCCGACGGTTCTGCCGCCGGGCGGACACGCCATTTACATTGACGCGCGCGAATTTCTGCCGCACGTTCCGCCCAATCAATATCCGGGACAGGCA
>CBDUBY010000293.1:0-3934 GCA_965365505.1 uncultured Pyrinomonadaceae bacterium
AAAAATTCATCGGATGCCCGTGCGTCAAATGCCCGCCGTGCGACAGATTCATTCCGAGAATTTTATCGCCGTGCTGCAGCGCGGAAAGAAAAACCGCCGTGTTCGCCTGCGCGCCCGAATGCGGCTGGACATTGGCATACGATACGCCGAAAATCTCTTTCGCGCGGTCAATCGCCAATTGCTCGACGACATCGGCGAACTCACAGCCGCCGTAATAGCGTTTCTTCGGATAACCTTCAGCATACTTGTTCGTAAAAACCGAACCCATCGCCTGCAAAACGGCTTCCGAAACAAAATTTTCCGACGCGATAAGTTCTAATCCATTTGCTTGACGGCGCACTTCGTCGTCAATCGCTTCCGAGATAATCGGGTCAACTTCCGCTAAATTGGCTGTAAAAAAATTGTTCATTAGTTTTCTGTAATTGATGTAATTTTGATTTGATAATTATAAACACGTAATCGCATAAACCGAAAAGACTGTCTAAACAATTTATAATTTTTCTGCACCAGCATAGATTCGTTCTATAACATCCGCGTATTTTTCGTCAACGACGCGGCGTTTGACTTTAAGTGTTGGCGTAAGTTCACCACCTTCGACGGTTAATTCGTTTTCGAGCAGCGCAATTCGTTTCACCTTTTCATACTGCGAAAGATTGGCGGTGAGTTCGGCTATTTGGCGTTCGATTAGATTTATGATTCGCGGATGCGAGCAAAATTCGGCGGGCGTTTTTATATCCAGGTTTTTCAGTTTGGCGTAGCTTTCCAATTGCTCAAAATTCGGCACGACGAGCGCGGCGGGAAAATTTCTTTCGCTGCCGACAAGTACGACCTGGCTGACGAAGCGCGAGGCTTTTATCTGTTGCTCAATCGGCGACGGCGCGATGTATTTGCCGCCGGAAGTTTTGAAAAGTTCTTTTTTGCGGTCGGTGATTTTTAAATAACCGTCCGCGTCGAGCGTTCCAATGTCGCCGGTTTTGAACCAGCCGTCTTCGGTGAATGCGTCCGTCGTCGCTTCGGGTTTATTGTAATAACCGAGCATGACGTTCGCGCCGAAAACTTCGATTTCGCCGTCGTCGGCGATGCGGACCTGAACGCCGCGAATCGGTTTGCCGACCGTTCCTAATTTGGTGTTGATTCCCGTATTAGTCGAAACGACGGGCGAAGTTTCCGTTAAGCCGTAGCCCTGCATAATCGCAATGCCCGCGCCGGTGAAAATCAGGTGAATGTCGTCGGAAAGTGCCGCGCCGCCGGAGATGCAGAAACTCAGGTTGCCGCCGAAAAATTCGCGCAGTTTTGAAAAAACGATGCGGTCGGCGATGGCGTGTTTGGTCGCCAGCAGGCGCGGAATCGGCTGCTTGTTTTCGTTTCGCAGAGCGTATTCTTTACCGACATCAATTGCCCAATCGAAAATCTTTTCCTTCAACGGACTCGACTGCGCGGCTTTGACTTTCGCTTTTGCGTAAACTTTCTCGAAAATTCGCGGCACGCCGACGAACATCGTCGGTTTTACTTCCGCCAAATTGTCGGCGGCTTTTTCGATTGACTCGGCGTAATAAACCGCCATTCCGTTTGAAATGTAAAGATACATTCCGCTGCGCTCAAAAACGTGCGAGAACGGCAGAACGGAAAGCGGTGTGTCGCTCGGCGAAAAAGTATGTTCCGAGCCCGCATCCAAAACATTCGATACGAGATTTGAATGCGAAAGCATCACGCCTTTCGATTCACCCGTCGTGCCTGAAGTGTAAATCAATGTGGCGACATCATGAGACTGCACGGCGGCAGTCAATTCGTTTATCAAATTCGGCTGTTCGGATTTTAACTTTGCGCCCGCCGTTTCCAAATCTGCGAGCGACATCGCGTTTTCGATTTCTACGTCGGTCGAATCAAAAAAGATGAGTTTCTCCAGCGTCGGGCATTCGGCAAAAATACTTCTCAGGCGTTCGTAGCATTCGGCGTTTTGCAGAAAGAAAACGCGCGCGCCGGAATCATTAATAATATATGCAACCGCGTCCGGCGCGAGCGTTGTGTAAATCGGCGCATCAATTACGCCCGCAAATTGACAGCCCGCGTCGGTCAGAGTCCATTCGGGCGAGTTGGCGGCGAGCAGCGCGGCGCGGTCGCCTTTTCGTAAACCCAAATTATAAAGACCAAGCGCGATGCGTTCGGCGCGGGCAATCATTTCATCTGAGGAAATTGGCTGCCATTCGCCGTCCTTTTTGAAATTCAAAGCATCGGCGCGATTATGTTTCTCCGCCGCCTGCCTAAATAATTCGGCGAGCGTTTTCGGCTCGTCCGCATAAAGCGGGCTGCGCTTAATAATCTGCTTTGTTTGATTTTCAGTTTGAGTTTGCATCAGTAATTATTTTGTCAAAATGCCGCCCGAAAAAATCTTTAAAACTTCGTCCGCCATCGGCGCGAGCTGGTATTTTCTTTTCGACAAAATCCAATTCGTCACCATTTCGTCGAGCGCGCCGTAAAGGATTTTTGCTGCCGTAATCGGTTTCAAATCAGCACGAAAAACTCCCGCTTTTTGTCCTTCGGCGATTGTTTGACGAATAATGTCGAGATATTCGGCAAAGCCGCCGCCGGAAAATTCCTCCATAAATTTCGTCGAGCCGCGTAGTTCGACTTGAAACACAATTGCCAAATCTCTATCTGCACCGAGCCTTCCAAGATGCAGCTGCGCAATGCGCCGAAGTCGTCCTTCGGCAGTTTCAATTTCGGCAATTTCCCTTTTGCCTTCAGCGATAAATTCTCCCATCGCGCGGTCGAAAATCGAATGCAGAATTTCGTCCTTACTTTTGAAATAAAGATAAACCGTGCCGTCGGCGATGCCCGCTTCCTTAGCGATGTCGGCAACCTTTGAATTGAAATAACCTTTTTGCGCAAATACTTTTATTGCCGCCCGCAAAATCGCTTCGCGTTTGTCAGCGACGACGGCGCGAGCCTGTCCGGTTGAAGAGTCGAGTCGTGGCATATATTATTTGTCGGTGCCGTTTTGAATTATGAATGAATCATCATTCAGTTTCTTAACAGACTAAACCCAAAAGCCGAAATTGGCAAGAATTTTCTGACGCGAGCCGGAAGTTAAAGGTTTTAATTTTCTAAACCGAAAAATTTTGTTATTAAAAAACATATAGCTATATTCAATCATTAAGGGAGAAAAACTTTATGCCGGTGAAAGAGCGATAAAAGGCGAGAAGAACAAGAACCCAACCGGTGACGCGATTCCGGGCAAGGAAAAAGACAGACGGGAAATGAGCCTGCCGGAAAAAAGTAAGTCCGACAAAACGAGCAGCAACCGCGACGAACCGAGAGCCGAAAAACCAAACGCGCGGCGCAAATGACAATAAGGATAAAGGAAAAGATAAGCCGAAAAAAGAATGAAGAAACAAAGTAAACGCCAGGTTCGGCTTTTTGATAAACTCGAAAAAATGCGCTGATGTTTGAAAAACATCAGCGCATTTTTTGTTACGAAATTAAAATGGCGGAGAGAACAGGAGTCGAACCTGCATATCCTTTCGGACGACGGTTTTCAAGACCGTTGCACTACCATTATGCGATCTCTCCACACAACTTTATGTCCTTCTATGCCCAAAATATCCCGGACATAATGAAGAGCATTACAAACTCTACAAAGAACATTATACTCTTTCAAATCTACTCTGTCTTTAACAATATCAAGATAAAGCTGACGATTAGATGATGTTTTTAATGCTTTTCGACCACCGCCATTAATATGATTAACTTCTAAAATCGAAAAATCGCCGCATCCGCAGTTAGAACATTGTTTGCCACCAAGTCTTTCCATTGCTCTTTCTCGGACTTTTTGGTGTTGTTCACGCCACTTTCGTCTTTCCTCATCAGCATTATAATCAGCACTTTCTTTACGGCGTTTGCGCCATTCAGTCATATACTCGCGCATATGCTCGCG
>CBDUBY010000294.1:0-3931 GCA_965365505.1 uncultured Pyrinomonadaceae bacterium
CGAGCGTGAGTTTTATATCGTCCGCGCGCGATTCGGTATTGATGTGCGCCTGCACATTCTCGAAATCGAAATTTAATTGTTCGGCTGACTGTTCCAAATTATTTTACGGCGGTTTCCCGCAGATAGATTATGTAATCAATTTTCGGCGGTTCAAAGTTTTCTTCGCGCATTTTCAAAATTATATTGCCGCGATGAATCGAAGAATGAAAAAGCACGTGCGTTAAAAGCTCGCGGAAAGTGTTTTCATACCAAGCGCCTTCACTTGTGCGGTAGCGCGTTTTCATATCCAAGCCTTCGTCGTCAAATTTTCGCAGCAGTCTTTCAAATCGTTCGTCGGTCGCGCGCGCTAAATTACCGCATTCTTCCAGGGATAAATCCTGCCAGAAATCGAAACCGAACGAATCTTTGCCGTAAAGCCTTTCAAAATATTCCTGTTCGGTGATGAGCAGATGCGCCAAAATTTGCCGCGCCTTCTCGCTTTTGTTTGATTTCAGTGCCGCGACGATTCGGCGATTCGCCCAATCGTTATAAACGAAAAGCTCGCGCAGGTGTTCGACGGTATTCATTTAATCAATTTGATATTTCCGCAAATCTTCGAGCCGAACGAATTGCAGCGCAGATTCGTGCGTCGCCTCCAAAACGACATCGGGCGCGTGGTTCGCGTCCAACGCTTCCTGCCAGCGCATTGCGACCAGACACCATTTATCGCCGTCCACAAGTCCGGGAAAATTAAATTCCGGTCGCGGCGTTGATAAATCATTACCGCGCGATTTTGAAAACGTCAGAAATTCACTCGTCACGCGCACACAAATCGTATGACTGCCGCGATCTTCCGCGCCGGTCTTACAAAATCCGTCGCGGTAAAATCCCGTCAAAGGTTTCATACAACAGCATTTTAGTTCAGTGCCGAGAACATTTTTCGGTTTCGGACGATGACCGTTTCCGTTAGTGATACTCATAATCCTTTAAACTCGAACTTGTTTGTGCGCGACTTCAATCAATAGCCGCAAGGCGTTATTTACCGAGTCTGAATCGGGAAACGCTTCGGCAACATCGGGCGCAAGCAGAATGACGTTCGTTCCTTGCTCATAGCGTTCCGCGTATTTCCCACGAACCCGATTTTTTAATTCCGACAAATCGTATTCGGGACGTAAATCGTCATTTAATTCATCCTTCTTCATACTGTTTTCTTTCGGCAGATGTAACTTCTCTCGCGCTTATAATTCTAACAATTTTTCCGTCGTCTGTGTGAGAAACAAAAAGTAGCCTACCGTTTTCAGAATGTCCGATTATAATGAATCGCTTTTCTGCGATTGAATGGTCGGGGTCGTCAAAAGTGTCGGAAAGCGGATTTTTGAAAACAGTTGAGGCTTCCTCGAAAGAAACTTTGTGGCTTGTTAAATTAATTTTTGCCTTTTGCGGATTCCATTCAAAAATCATTTGGTTTCTCGTAAAAGTTATCGCGCTCGACACGGCAAACGCGCGTCGCAAAAGCCTGATACCACGTTGCGTAACCTTCGGCTTGCGCGAGCAAATGTTCGGCGTGGTTGCGCCAATTAACGATGTCTTCGATGGTTTCCCAGTAAGTAACGGAAAGCCCAATTTCGCTTTTCGCCGATTCAATGCCGAGATATCCTTTCTGCTGCTGAGCAAGCTCAAACATTCGGGCGTTCATTTCCGCGTAACCAGTTTGATTTTCACTTTTCACCGTCGTAAAAATCACGGCGTAATACGGCGGCTGCGGAGTTTTGGCAAATTTACTCATTTTCGGAACGCCGTCATCCTGACGGCAAAATTCGTTTGGGAAAGTAATAATTTTCGATCAACAACGCCGATGCGAAAGATCGGTTCGCGCCGTTTGCGCTCAATGCCGTCAGGATGACGGCGTTCCTATTAATTCCAATGCTTTTTCTACCGGACGCGCAAGCACGGCTTTCTCGCCGACTTCGACAATCGGACGCTGCAATAAATTAGGATTTTCGATTATCAATTTTATAACCTCGTCTGGCGGCGTGTCTGCGTTAATATTTAACTCTTTGAAAAGCGGCTCTTTGGTTCGCATAATTTCGATCGGCGAAAGATTCGCTTTTCTTAAAAGCCCGCGCAAAATTTCTTCGGTCAAAGGCTCGTTAAAATAATCCACTCGTTCAAATTCGATGTTGTTTTCACGAAACAACTGCGCCAGATTGCGGCACGTCGTTCAAGTCGGTTTTTCGTAGACGATAATTTTCTCTGCCATAATTTCAAATCATATCACCAAGGCGCGTTTCGATTAAATTCTCCGATTCTTCCAAAGAAAAAACTCTTGATTTAGTGACGAACCGCACGCCCATCGGAATTTCCAGCGAAAACGACGCGCCGCGTCCGGGCGTTATATCTACCGTCAATTCCGTGTGCTTCCAAAACTCAAACTGATCTTTCGCCATATAAAAATCGCAGCCGTCAATTTCTCCAAGCCAAACATCGGATGAGCCGACGAGAAATTCTCCCTTTTCATAGCACATCGGCGAAGAACCGTCGCAGCAACCGCCCGATTGATGAAACATCAATTCGCCGTGTTTGGCGCGCAGTTCGCCGATAAGTTTTTTCGCTTCGTCCGTTACTTTGACCCGCAGAATGTCATTCATAATCTTTTCAGAATAAACGAATCAACCCATTTTGATTTGATTTCCGCGTATTCTGATTTATTGGAAACTCGCTTTGCCAGATTTACTTTGTAATCATTATATTCCCGCGCGAGTTCCGCGTTACGCCGCAAAGAATCGCGGAATTTCAGCTTCAAGTGCCAATCGTCGCTCGCTTCCGTGTAAATATGCGCCTGACAGAAACGAAAATTATTTTTATCAAGAACGGCGTAAAAATGCCCGTCTTTCGCGTCGTATCGCCCGCGATATTCGTAGCCGAGTTTCTGCAAACCTTTAACTAACTCTTCGAGATTTTTTTCGCCGCAAAGAATCGCCACGTCTAAAATCGGTTTCGCGTAAATATCGGGAATCGAAGTGCTGCCGATGTGTTCGATGCGAATGGGCGAATCGGCGACGGTGGATTTAATGCGCCCGCGTTCCGCCGAAAAATCATCTTTCCACGCAGTATCGTGCGGCATCAATCGCAACTCGTTTCTATTCATTCCATACATAACAGGTTTCGGACTCTAAATTTTCTTTATTCTTGTTCCAAATGCTTTTTGAGCTGCCTGGTCGTGCCTTCGGTAACGCTCAACGGCGTAACCAATTCGTTTGTATCGTAGTTTTGTTTGCCGAATGTTACAGGCGGACGAAATTCGGCTTCGGGTAAAATTTTCGCGGTAAAGTTAGCGTCTGATAGCTTTGTCATATTCGAATCGTCTTCAAGCGAATCATTTTCGTCTTCCGCTGAATTGCTCGCGCCGAAAATATACGGCGAAACCATTCTAATCATACCGCCGACCATAAAAATCAATAGCGATGCGAGAATGACCGCTTTCGGCACAGGCAGAAGCTCGCGCAAAATAGACAGAGTCATAACCAGAATCAAACCGAACAGAATCATTGTAAAACCCTGCCGCTGGGCTTTATTGATTTCACCTTTTCTTTTCGCCTTTCTTTTATACAGTTCGGGCGCGAGCAATTCTCTGACTTTACTGATTTCCAAGCCGCATTGCTTGCAAAAGCGAATTTCATCGGAAGTCTGCTCGAAACCGCATTGCGGACAGTGCATAAAATTTCTCCTTTTCAAAAATTAAGAATAAAATTCGACTAAGTTCGTCAATCAATAAGTGGTTTTGCCTTGAACGGTAAATGAAATGTTTGGGTCGGCGAGTGCTTCAAGCGCGGCTTCGGGAACGAGATGCTCGCCGGATTTTAAGACACGCCCCAAAAACATCCGAGCAAAAAGCCCAACGCCCGTTTTTCGGTTTCGCGGTCTGGAAAAGTAATCGTAATCATAAAAATTT
>CBDUBY010000295.1:0-3907 GCA_965365505.1 uncultured Pyrinomonadaceae bacterium
AATTTTAGAGAATTAATTCTCCAACTTTATAATTAAATTCATAGTAAATTTCCTAAATCTATGAATAAAAAGTTCGCCGTTGATGAAATTGTGAAGAATTGTCAGTGTAAAGCCCCAAAATTTGCCGGCGAAATTATACGAGCAAATTCAATATTCTTTGAAAATCCGCCGTTAGAAATCTCGTTTCTTTCCATCTACTTTTATACGACGAACGTTTTGTTAAGATAAAAATATAAAAGGGGGAATTTATTTTGAAAGAAATTTTACGCGATTATTTAGACCCGGTTTTTAATTTGCTTAATTACCGTATTTTCACGCTCGGCGAGGCGCAGATTACGCCGCTCAATATTATCTATTTGCTGCTTCTGACCGTTCTTTTGTTCTGGCTGTCGAACAAGCTGAAGAACATTTTGGTCGAGCGCGTTTTGGGAAAAACGCATCTTGATTTGGGCGCGCGAGTCGCCATCGGCACGATTCTTCGATACGTGATGCTGCTCGTCGGTTTTTTGATAATTCTGCAAACCGTCGGCATTAATCTGACGACGCTGAATGTTTTGGCGGGCGCCATCGGCATCGGCGTCGGTTTCGGCTTGCAAAACGTCGCCAGCAATTTTATCAGCGGCTTGATTATTCTGTTCGAGCGTCCCGTTCAGGTCGGCGACCGCATCGAGGTCAACGGCGTCAACGGCAGAGTAACGGGAATCGGCGCGCGCAGCACGACCGTGCGGACGAACGACAATATCACGATTATCGTTCCGAACAGCAAGTTTATCGAAGAAAACGTCGTCAACTGGAGTTTTGAAGACAACATGGTGCGGTTTCGCATTCCCATAGGCGTGGCTTACGACACCGACCTAAATTTGGCGAAAAAGGTATTGCTTGAAATCGCCAAGGAAAACAAAGACGTTTTAGACGAACCGAAATCGGCGGTGCGCTTGATAAAATTTAACGACAGCTCGATTGATTTGGAGCTTTGGGTTTGGACGCGCGACAAATTACAGCGCAAAGGCGTATTGTTCAGCGAAATAAATTTCGCCATTTGGGAAAAATTTCGTGACAATGACATCGAAATTCCGTTTCCGCAAACCGATTTGCACATTCGCAGCGGCAATCTCGAACTGAAAAAAGATTTCGCGGAATTTATAAACGACCCAAATGACACCGACGAAATCGAACCGGATGATTTTAGAAACGAAAAAACCAACAAAGATGAAAAATAATTTGAAAGCGATTTTCCCGATTTTAATTTTCACGCTTGTCTTCAGCGTGAATATTTTCGCGCAAATCGCGCCGCAGGAAAAATCGGCGACGGTTTTCGGCGCGAAAATAAATTACGTCGAAGCGGGCGACGCGAAAAATCCGACCGTCGTTTTGCTGCACGGACTCGGTTCAAGCACGGTGAGCTGGGTTTTGAACATTCCCGCTTTATCGCAGAAATATCGCGTCATCGCCATTGACCAAATCGGTTTCGGCAAATCCGACAAACCGATGCTGAAATATCGCGCCGGAACTTACACCGATTTTCTGGACAAGTTTTTGAGCGAATTAAAAATCGAGAAGGCGACGCTCGTCGGCAATTCGCTGGGCGGCTGGGTCGCCGCCGATTTCGCATTGAAATATCCGAACAAAGTCGAACGAATCGTCTTAGCTGACGCGGCTGGAATAAAGCCGAGCGACGTTAATCTAAATCAAATTTACGCGCTCAATTATTCGACGCGCGAGGAAGTTCGCCGTCTCGTCAAACTCGTCTTTTACAATCAAACCGTTTTCGGCAGCGACGCTTTCGTCGAAGAATCAATGCGCGTGCGTGTGGCGGCGGGTGACGGTTACACGATTAACAGTTTAATCGAGTCAATCAAACGCGAGGAAGATTTTTTGAACGGTCGGCTCGCAGGCATCAAGCAGCCGACTTTAATTGTTTGGGGAAAACAGGACGGCATTTTGCCGCTCGCCGACGGCGAAAAATTCGACAAGGAAATCCCGAATTCGACGCTCCTTGTTTTTGATCAATGCGGTCACGTTCCGCAAATCGAAAAGGCGTTGGAGTTCAATGCGGCGGTTTTAAAATTTTTAGAAGGAAAATAAATATGGACTTAAAAGTCGGAGATAAATTCTCCACCACGAAACAAATTACCGATGCGGTCGTCCGCGCTTTCGCCGAGCTATCGGGCGATTACAACCCGATTCATTTAGACGAAGAATTTGCGGCGAAAACGCAATTCAAAAAACGTATCGCGCACGGAATGATTTCCGGCGCGCTGATTTCCGCCGTTCTCGGTTACGAATTCAAAGAGCGGAAAGTCGTCTACCTGTCGCAAACGATGCGCTTCGTCGCGCCGGTTTTTCTCGACGACACCGTGACGGCGACGGCGACCGTAACAAACATCCGCGAGGACAAACCGATTGTGACAATCGAAACGGTTTGCACAAATCAAAACGGCGAAACGGTTGTGACAGGTGAAGGGAAAATTATGATTTTGCCCGAATAAAAATTTATGCCAACCGAAAATTTCCAGGCTCATTCGCAAGCGGAAAGTGCTTCGTCGTATGCGTGGTATGCGCTCGCCCTGTTAACGCTGGTCTATACGCTGAACTTTCTCGACCGGCAGATAATTTACATTCTTTTCCAACCGATAAAGCAGGAAATGGCATTCAGCGACACGCAGCTTTCGCTGCTCGGAACGACGGCGTTTGTTATTTTCTACACGCTGCTCGGCATCCCGTTCGGCTGGTATGCCGACCGCGGTTCGCGTAAAAAATTGATTGCTGTCGGGTTGATAGTTTGGAGTTTGTTTTCCGGTCTGACCGGATTTGCCACTGACTTTTGGACGCTTTTTTTCTGTCGTTTGATGGTCGGTGTCGGCGAAGCCACATTAGGTCCGGCGGCGATTTCCCTTTTAAGCGATTATTTTCCGCCGACGAAACGCGCCACAGTCACCAGCATTTATTCGATGGGCATTGCCGTCGGCGCGGGCTTAGCCGCGTTTTTGGGCGGCTGGCTGGGTTTTCATTACGGCTGGCGTTGGGCTTTTTATCTGCTTGGATTTCCCGGAATCGCTTTGGCGATTTTGGTTTTTCTTTTGCGCGAACCGGTTCGCAGTAAGGATGCAGCCGCGAAAGATGCAGCCGCAACGGAAAAAGATTATTCGAGCGTTGACTCGAAAAAACTGCTGAGGAGCAAACCTTTTATTTTCCTGTGTCTCGGCTACGCGCTGCTAGGACTGGCGACTAACAATCTTTCCATCTGGGGCGCGGTTTATTACACGCGCGTTCACCGGCTCGATATTTCCACCATCGGAACTTACACCGGAATTTTCGTGATCGTCGCCGGCATTCCGGCGACGCTTTACGGCGGCGTGCTGGCTGACTGGTTTCACCGACGGCGGCGCGGCGGGCGAATGTTTTACGGCGCGATTCTCTCGCTCGTTTCGATTCCCTTCTGGTTGCTCTTACTGTTCGCGCCGAACTATCAAACCGCATTTTTCGCCAACTTCGTTCTTTTGGGCGCGGCTCTCGCGTGGCTCGGCGCGGCAGCAGCGGACGCGACGGAAATCGCGGGCGCGAAAATGCGCGGCTTGGCGGTGGCAATCTATATTTTCGCCGTCAACATCGCAGCTTATGCGATTGGCTCGACCTTAATCGGAAAGTTAAACGACTTGGCGGGAATCGTGACCAACCCGCAGACGGGCGCGACCACCAATGCGGAAATGATGCGCTACACGCTGCTGGTTTGTCCGATTTCTTGTCTGCTGGCGGTGATTTGTTTATGGCTCGGCAGCCGCAGTTTGAATAATTCTCCTAAATATAAAAAGACAATCTTTCGTTGATTGTCTTTTTATAAATTTTATTGAATGCCCTCGACAGGACTCGAACCTGTAACCGAGCGATTATGAGCCGCGCGCTCTAC
>CBDUBY010000296.1:0-3831 GCA_965365505.1 uncultured Pyrinomonadaceae bacterium
TTCCGCGATAATTGCCTAAAGTCATTTTTACGAAAGTTTCTTCCTGCAAACTGCGGGCGAATTCAGCGATAAATTTTTCGATGTTTTCGGTCATAGAGTTTAGAAAACCACAGATTAGCACAGATGGACACGGATAATAATACAATTAAAAAAGAAGATTTTCTCAAGGACGTTTTGATTATTCTGCGCGAAACTTTTGAAGGTTCGCCTGAAGGTCAGGGCAGCGCGTATCTCGATCGCGGCGTAGGAATTTTTGCCACGCTCGATAAATTATCGGCGGCTGAAGTCTCGACGGAAATTGGCGGAACAACCATCGCCGCGCACACCGAACACGCCAAGTTTTATCTCGACCGCATTTGCGAATTCATCAAAGGCAGAACCGAAAAAGTGAATTGGGAGCAGAGCTGGCTGATTGAAACGGTGAATGAAACCGAATGGAATTTTCTGCGCGACGGAATGCGAAAATCTTACGACGGAGTTTTGCATTGCTTTGCCGAAATCGAAACTTGGAACGACGACAACATCGGCGACGCGGTGGCGATTATCGCGCACACGGCGTATCATTTGGGCGCGATCAGACAGATTATGAAAACAGCCAAACAAAATGAAAACAATTAACCAGACGGATTTTACGCAGGCACTTTCGATTTTATTCCGCGAAACTTTTGAAGGAATGCCGACGCGCGAAGAACAGGTATATCTGGATTACGACGCGGGAATTTTCAAGACTCTCGGCTCGATTGACGCGGCGCAGGCTTCGGCGGAAATAAATTCCAACACGATTGCCGCGCACAGCGAACACGCCAGGTTTTACCTCGAATTGCTCGACAATTATCTGAACAAAGACTTTCGAGTTCTGGATTTCAAACAAAGCTGGCGCATCAAGACCGTTGGCGAGGACGAGTGGGATACGCTGCGCGAAGAGATGTCGAAAATCTATCGCAAAGTCGGCGAAACTTTGGACAAAAATGACGAATGGGCGTTAGATTCGATAACGGTAGCGATGGGCATAGTCGCGCACACGGCATATCATCTCGGCGCGATTCGTCAGATGGCGAAGAATTTATAAATTCGCCAATCTTTGCAGACAGTAAATTTGCCGATTCGAGCATCATAGCCGACCATAAGATTGTCAATTTGCGAATTGTGGCTTATTATTAAGCGTTCAATTCTTTTAACCCCCAAAGTTTTAAGTCCTAAAATTTAATAATCAATTTTTGTTTGAAGAGTTTCTTTCGCTATGGAGAATTATGCTTAGAAAAAAAATATCGTATTTTTTTATTTTATCGTTGTTCGGCTTACTGGCTGTCGCGTTCGCGTTGAGTTTTAATCGAAACGAAACACGCGCCGATTTGATTGAGTTTTACGTTTCGATTGATCAGAACGAATTGCAAACCGTCGTGGCTGAAGAACGCGCGGCAGGCAGAACTCTGGATTTGCCGGTTCGCACGGTCAAGAACGGCATCGCGGTTGTTAAGGCGACCAATGCCGAAACAGAAAGACTTTCGACGCTGATGCACGAAAGTTTTCATAAATGCGCCGGATTTATGGCGCACGAAACCGAAGCCGAAGCATTAAAAGCGATTGAGGGCGATACTGCCGGAACGGACGCTCCGACGGTTGATTACACGATTGACAATCAGGCAAGCATTAACCCGATGCTCGCCGAAACGCAGGAATTGCCGCTTCGTCAAACGATTATTGATCTGTCGGCTTTCCCGAATCGAAGAGCTAATTTAACAAGCGGAGTCACTTCAGCAAATTGGATTAAAGATAAATGGACGCAGATGGCGGCGGGAAGAACGGATATTGCAGTCGAATTCTTTACGCATCCGACAACAACTTCGCTGCAGCCGTCAGTGATTATGACGGTTACCGGCACGACTCTGCCGAACGAAGTTGTCGTTATCGGCGGACATCAGGATTCGATAAACATCAGCAGCCAATCGGCACTCGCGCCCGGCGCGGACGATGATGCTTCGGGCATTGCGAGCATCACCGAAGCGATTCGTGTCCTTGTCGCCAAAAATTTCCGCCCGCAGCGCACGATTAAGTTTATGGCATACGCGGCTGAGGAAATCGGCTTGCGCGGTTCGGCGGCGATTGCCCTCGATTACCGAAACAGAAATGTCAACGTCGTCGGCGTGATGCAGCTCGATATGACGAACTACAAAGGTTCGACCGCCGACATCACGATGATTACCGACCGCACCAACGCGGCGCAAAATCAATTTATCAGAAATTTGATTACGGCTTATCAGCCGACTTTGACGACGATTGACGGCGTTTGCGGCTACGGTTGTTCCGACCACGCTTCGTGGACGACGCGCAATTATCCGGCTTCGATGCCGTATGAAGCACTTTACATCGGCAACGCGAGTCCGCCGGTCGAACAGGACAATCCGTATATCCATACGGCGAACGACACTTTGGACAAAAGCGGAAACAACGCTAATCACGCTTTGAAATTCGCAAAGTTAGCTGTTTCTTATTTCGGCGAATTGGCAAAAGGTTCGCTGCTCATACCGACGGTTGCGCCGAACCGCACAAAATTCGATTTCGACGGCGACGGTAAAGCCGATGTCAGCGTCTTTCGTCCGTTAGGCGGAGCGTGGTATCTGAATCAATCGGCGAACGGCAGCACCGGCATCCAGTTCGGCGTATCAACCGATAAAATTGTTCCTGCGGACTTTGACGGCGACGGCAAAGCCGATGTCGCTGTTTACCGGGACGGCACCTGGTTTATTCAACGCAGCCAATCGGGATTCACGGGAATCGCTTTCGGCGCGGCTGACGACATTCCCGTTCCGGCGGATTATGACGGCGACGACAAAGCCGATGTTGCCGTGTTCCGTCCGTCAAACGGCGTGTGGTATTTGCTGAACAGCACGACCGGATTCGCGGCGATTAGTTTCGGACAACCCGGCGACCAACCCGTTCCGGCGGATTATGATGGCGACGGCAAAGCGAACGTCGCGGTGTTTCGTCCGTCAACCGCCACCTGGTTCACTTCGACGAGCGCGGCGAACAACTTCGGCGCAATTCAATTCGGCGAAGCGACGGACAAACTCGTTCCGGCAGATTACGACGGCGACGGTAAAACCGATGTCGCTGTTTTCCGCCCGTCGAACGGCACCTGGTATTTAAACAGAAGCACGCTCGGATTTACGGGAATAAGTTTCGGAGCGGCAGAAGATTTGCCTGTCGCGGCGGATTATGACGGCGACGGTAAAACCGATGTCGCCGTGTTTCGCCCGTCAAACGGCAGTTGGTTTTTACTGCGAACGCAACTCGGAATCATCGGCTTGAATTACGGTGCGAACGGCGATTTGCCGACACCGAATGCTTTTGTTCCGTAATCAAACTGCGGACAAATTAAATCGCGATTAACGAAAAGTCGTTTCTGCAAATAGAATATAATTTGCAAAAGCGACTTTTCGTCATTTTAAAGTTTGTATTTGATTTCAGACGCGCATTAGATTATTAAAATTAAGATATGAACAATTTATTTCATTTAGCTTTTCCCGTGAAAGATTTGGAAGAATCGCGCCGATTCTACGGCGAGGTTCTTGGCTGTGAAGAAGGCAGAAGTTCCGACGAATGGATTGATTTTAATTTATTCGGACATCAAATCGTCGCGCATCTCGCGCCCGCCGTCGCCGGCGTTCGGCACCGAAACGAAGTTGATGCCGACCACGTTCCGATTCCGCATTTCGGCATTGTTCTCGAAATGGAAAAATTCAAACAGTTAGCCGAAAGATTAAAAACGCGCGGCGTGGAATTCATCATCGAGCCGAAAATTCGTTTCGCAGGCGAAGTCGGCGAGCAGGC
>CBDUBY010000297.1:0-3830 GCA_965365505.1 uncultured Pyrinomonadaceae bacterium
CGCAGCGCGATTATTTCGGAGCGCATACTTACGAGCGAATTGATAAACCGCGCGGCGAATTTTTCCATACGAATTGGACGGGACGAGGCGGAAGAACTTCTTCCTCAACTTATAGTATTTGAAAAACTGCGGCGACAGGATCGCGGATGGCTCGTCCGCCAACGAGCGAAGCAATGTTGCAAGTTTTCGCTTCGAAGTGTCGGTCAAGTAATGTGAGGTGTGCAGCGATTCGCTGCGCTCTCGCCTGCGGACGAGCCGTCCGCGCTCCGGTTGTAGTAAAAATTATTTGTTGTTTTAAATAGTATTATGTGTTAAAAACTCGATACGCTAAGAATTTCATAGTCGTGTTTTGTTTCTCCCAAAATTAAGTCAATCTGGTTGGGTTCATTATGAATTATCTTATTAGATTCTTACTTTTGTCAGGGCTGCTTTTAAGCAGCGTCAACGCGATTCCGGCGCAGAAAGGAAACGGGCGTTTGTCCGGCATCGTAACCGATGCCGACGGAAAACCGCTTGCTTTGGTCAGCGTCGTTGCTGTCAATCAAACTACGACGAGCCGCGAAACCGATTTAACGAATTCGGATGGCAAATTCTCTTTTCGCCTTTCGTCCGGCGCGTATAGATTGTTTGTCGAAATGCCTTATGCAGCGCGTTTTGACCGCAGTAAGACAACCGAATACGGCAAGTTTGCCAGATTGATTTGCGACGACACGAAAAAGAAATGCGAAGTTCTCGAAAATATTTTGATTTCGGGAGAAGCCGAAATCAAAATTGATTTTCAAGTCGAAGACCAAAAACCAGCCGAGATCGCTGTCCTTAATTTTGATAATCCGACCGGTTCAGCCGGACGCGAATCGGTTGAATCCGCGCCGCAAAGGTTCGCCGACCGGCGGGAAGTGCGCGACCGATGGCGCATCGGTTTTCCCGAATACGACCGTTATGGCGACAAAGCCGCCCGCGGACGCGATATTCCGTTCAGACGAAATCGGTGGTTTGATCCTTATAATCAAAGTGTTTTAAAAGGCGATTATCCGATTGTCGGCAACGATAAGTTTATGATTTTTTCCGCCGTCAGCACGAGCGGCGTTGACCTCAGACGCACACCCGCGCCGACCAATGTTTCCACCGCTGATCCTGACACCAATAATTTTTTCGGCAGACCGGAAAGTTTTTCGTTTAACCAAATCTTACAGGTTTCATTCGAGATGTTTAAAGGCGATTCGGCATTTCGTCCGCGTGATTGGGCGATCAAAATTTCGCCGACTTTCAGCATTCCGAATTATCTCAATGCGCGGGAAAACGGCATCGTCAATATTGACGTGCGGCGCGGCACAAACCGCACCGATACGCACGTTTCGCTCGAAGAAGCATTTGCCGAATACAAACTTTTCGATGTCAATAAAAATTATGATTTTGTTTCCGTTCGCGCCGGAATCCAGCCGTTTGTTTCCGACTTTCGCGGTTTTATTTATTCCGACAATAATCTCGGTGCGCGAATTTTCGGCGGATTTTCAAACAATAAATCACAATTTAACGTCGCTTATTTCCGTCAGCTTGAAAAAGACACCAACAGCAATCTGAATTCGCTGAAAGAACTTCGCAAGCAAAATGTTTATATCGCCAATTATTTCCGGCAGGATTTTCTCGTCAAAGGCTACACGATTCAGGCTTCCGCGCTTTATAATGACGACCGTGCCGATGTTCACTATGACACCAACGGTTTTTTGGTGCGCCCAACGCTTGTCGGCGACGCGCGTCCGCACTCGATCAGAGCCGGTTATGTCGGAATTAACGGCGACGGACACTTCGGTATTTTGAATCTGACGAATTCCTTTTATTTTGCATTCGGAGAAGATACTTTTAATCCGATTGCCGGTCGTCGAACCGATATTCGTGCATATATGGGCGCGGTCGAGGCTTCGATTGACAGAGATTATATCCGTTATCGCGTTTCGGCTTTTTATGCTTCGGGCGACAAAAATCCGACTGATGACCGCGCAACCGGTTTTGACGCGATTTTCGACGATCCGAATTTTGTTGGCGGTCAGTTTTCCTATTGGAGTCGGCAAGGCATTCGTCTTGTTTCAACCGAAGTCGGACTTGTTCATCCAAACAGCCTGCTGCCGTCTTTGCGTTCGAGCAAAACCGAAGGTCAGGCAAGTTTTGTCAATCCCGGCATCCAGATTTTTAACGCTGGTGTTGATGTCGAGGTAACGCCGACATTAAAAGCGGTTTTTAATGCCAATTATCTGCGTTTTGACCGCACCGAATCATTGGAATACATTTTATTCCAATCGCGTGTCCGCCACGAAATCGGTTTGGATTACAGTTTGGGCGTAACTTATCGTCCGCTGCTGATCAACAATATCGCTTTTACGGTTGGCGGCGCGGTTCTTCAACCGGGACGCGGATTTCGTGATATTTTTACCGACCGAACGCGCAATTGTCCGCCGATTGTTTCCGATTTTTGTAACGGGAATGTTCCGAATCCGAGCAAACTGCAGTATCAATTATTTGCTCAGTTTAAATTGATTTATTGAGGTTGTTTATATGCTGCCGAAAGACAAAATTTACTGGTTCAAATTAATTTTCGTTTTTGTTTTTGTCGCCTCAATTTCCGCCGTCTGCTGGCGAAATTATATTTCACCGACAATTTTAGCCGACGAGCAACAAAATACTGCTGTTGAACCTGCTCCCGCAGCGACTGCACCGACGAAAACCGTTTTACAGCATTCTCCCGAAACCGTCGCCGCTGCAAAGAAAGCAAAAACTACGAGCGAGTCGAAAGTTCTTAGAAAACAGGACGATGAACCGCTCGAAGGCTGCATCAAATGTCACGGCAAAACCGAGCCGATGCACCGTTACAACGCAAGCGGCGAAGTTTTTGACGAACTTCAAAACGGGCGCGACGCAATCGGTTTGTCCTGCACTTCGTGTCACGGCGGCAATCCGGCGGCGGAAACGCTCGAAGCGGCGCACGTCAAACCTAAATTTCCTGATCAATGGAACTGTAAAGACGGACGCTGTTCGAGTGCCAATCCTGAACGCACCAATACTTTGCTGACAAAAGAAAGTCCTGAATTTGTCCGTTTCATCAATCCGGGCGATTTTCGCGTGGCGGCGCAAACCTGTAATGAATGTCATGCCGCCGAACTTCACACCAACCGGCGCAGTATGATGACGCACGGCTCGATGCTGTGGGGCGCGGCGCTTTATAACAACGGCGGTTTTCCGATCAAAGACGTGCGGTTCGGCGAAAGCTACAACGAAGACGGAAATCCGCAGGCTCTGATTCAAACGCCCGCACCGACTCGTGAGCAGCAAGCATTTAAAGGAATTCTGCAGATTATCGAACCGATTCCGCGTTGGGAAATTTCGCAGCCCGGTAATGTTTTGCGCGTTTTTGAACGCGGCGGCAAACGGCGGCTCGAAGTCGGTCTGCCCGACAAAGAAGAAGAAGGCGGAAAACCCGACAAAGGTTTGAGTCCGCGCGGAATGGGAACGCTCAACCGCACCGATCCGGTTTATCTAGGCTTGCAAAAAACCCGTCTGCTCGATCCGACGCTGAATTTTTTGGGAACAAACGACAATCCGGGCGATTATCGCTCGTCGGGCTGCACGGCTTGTCACGTCATTTACGCCAATGACCGCAATCCGACGCATTCCGAACAATACGCCGATGCCGGCAACAACGGCACGACGCAGACCGCCGACGAAAGTATTCCGAAAAATGAGTCCGGTCATCCGATCAAACATCAATTTACTTCGCGCATTCCGACTTCGCAATGTATGGTTTGCCATATGCACCCGGGAACAAATATGGTCGCGTC
>CBDUBY010000298.1:0-3826 GCA_965365505.1 uncultured Pyrinomonadaceae bacterium
GCAGGTTTTATTTTTGCCGCCGGAATTGCAGCTTTAATTTTTGGCTGTCGCGTTTTTGTCTTTTGAGCGGCAATTTTCGGCAATTGTGGTTTCGCCGGTTTAACAGTGGTTTTGACGGGTGCTTTCGCGGAAATCTTTGGTTTCGCCGCCGCAATTTTAAGTTTCGCTTTTAACGGCGCGACAATCTTTTTCGCAGAATTCGGAGCGGCTGTGGTCGCTTTTTTGATTGCGGTAACCGGCTTTGTTTTTTTAATTGAAACCTTTGATGTTTTAGCGGAAATTTGCGATACGTTTCTTTTCGCTTTCGGCTTCGCCGCCGGTTTGATTGTCGGCTCGGCTTTTCGCGCGGAAAGAGATTTCAGCGCGTTCAATGTTTTCGCCGAAAGTTTTGGCGCAGCTTTTTTTATAATCGGTTTCGCCGCGCGCGGAGAAGTTTTCGGCGCGGGTTTCGCGACGGCTTTGATTTTTTCAACCCGCGTTTGTTTGCGAGAATTGAAAGCAATTTTACTAATCGGTTTCTTTGCGGCTGGCTGCGTTTTTTTAACTGCTTTTACTTGACTAAGAGTTTTCGCTTTCGCTTTCACCGTTGCTTTGCTTCTGTTGGCTGCGTGCTTCATATAACACATTGTATTATAAATGAAACGCCAAATCAAAAGCAAAAGCTAGTTTTCGGCGATAAAAAGAAAGCGTTGTTCCGATTGCGGAAGGAGTTTTCGCTCGAACCTCACGCCGTGTTTTTCCAGGTTTTCGCCGAGATTATTGCCGCCGAAAAAAAGCAGTCCGCAGCCCTTTGACCATTTCAAAATTTTGGGAAGTTTCTCGACGAATTTATCTAAAGCGCGGCACGTTATAAAATCAACGTCGGGTTTAGCGATTTCTTCAAATTGTCGGTTGAGAACTTCGGCGCGGTCCTCCAAATTACATTCTGCCAGAACTTCTCGCAGGAAATTGGCTTTTTTCAATTTCGATTCGATGAGCGCGCCGCGCAAATCTTTTCGCGCAATCAGAAGCGGAACGGCAGGCAAGCCCGCGCCTGTGCCGAGGTCAGCGAACCGCGCGTTTTTCGGCAGAAATTTTCCGGCATAGACGGATTCGAGAATGTGGCGAACGACGAAAACTTTTACTGGCGCGGGCGCGACGAGATGCAGAAGCGCGTTGTGTTTTTCGACGAGTTCGTAGTATTTGACGAGATTGAAAATTTTATCGGTCGAGAGAAAAACGCCGAATGCCTCGCTGTTAATTTCAAACTGGCGAATAAATTGTCTTTGCGTATCGTTCATCAAAATCAGTTCGGCGCACAATTTTTGGCAGCCGCTTGAGCCGAAGTATTAAGCTGTTAGATTAACCCAATCGCCGGAGATTTTATCACGCCGGTCTGCGTTTTTCGCAGCAGATAAAATCGAAAGCGGACGACGGACGCCCGCTTTCGATTAGCTGAAGTTTACGCCGCGCTTCCTCAATGAAACTCTTCTACTTTACCGGTTTCGGCAGAATCTGGTCTTTATCCCGATAATCCGGTTTTCGCTGATACATTCCGACGATTTCGCCTTTCGCGATGACGTGATTTTTCATTGCGTCGAGAAGTGCCTGACGGTTGAATCCGCTCGGTAAATTAAGCGTCGTATCGAGCGCGAAAATCTGAAAATGATATTTGTGCGGCGGGTCGGCACGCGGCGGCTTCGGTCCGAAATAACCGATTTTGCCCGTGTGATTCGCGCCCTGCATCGCGCCGTTTGTCATCTCAATTTTCATCACGTTTTCCGGCAGACTCGTCAGAGTTGCGGGAATGTTTGCCATAATCCAATGCGTGACGGGTTTTAAACTCGCGTCAGGGTCTTCCATAATCAGCACCAGCGATTTGGCGTTGGTGGGAACGCCCGACCACGAAATTTCCGGCGACACACCCTCGAAATAATCCGAGAATTTATCGGGAATCATTCGGTTATTCTGAAAAGCCGACGACTGTACCGAGATTGTCGCGCTTCCACCCGAAGTTTCGGGCAGCATCATTGAAATGTTGTCGCGCGACATAATCGGCGGCATCGTTCTCTGGTTATACGCGACGCGGTAAATGATATTGTTCGTGTCGTCGGTGACGAGCATCGAGCCGTCTTTCATCATCGCTGTTCCCGCAACACGGGCAAAGTGCGCGTCTTTGCCGTCGGGCGCGCCGCCTTTGACTAAAAATCCGGTTAAGAACGGTTCGATTTTCGTCGGATTTCCCGATTTATCAAATCTGATTCGCACGACTTCATAACCGCTCGGCGGAACGCGATTCCAACTGCCGCGCATCGCCACGAATGCGTCGTTTTTATATTCGGCGGGAAATTGGCTGCCCGTGTAAAAAGTCATCTGCATCGGCGCGCTGTGCGGCGTGTAAAGCAGAACCGGATTAACCGATTGCTTCGCCCAATCTTCGTTCGTCAAACCGAGCGGTTTCGGCACAACATTATGCGGATTTAATTTCGCGTTCGCATAAACATAAGCCCAGCCGTATTTTTTGCCTTCGACAATTTCGTTCAATTCTTCTTCCTGATCGTTGTCGCCGAGCATATCAATGCCGTGATCCATTCCGAACAATTTCTTTGAAACCGGATGCCAGCCGAAACCGATTGTATTGCGCAAACCCGACGCGAAAATTTTGCGATTCTGACCGTTCAAATCGGTCGTGATAATCGTCGCATTTTCGGCGTTCGATTCGTCGCAGGCGTTGCAGGTCGAGCCAACCGTGATGTAAAGTTTGCCGTCTTTAACCGCAATCGTCCGATTCGGATGTTGTCCCGCGTCGGGCAAATCGCTGATAATCATTCGCGGCTCGCTCAAAGTTCCGTCCGCTTTTATATCCGCGACGAAAACTTCCTTAACAGTTGTAAAATACATTTTGCCCGCGTCAATATAAACGCCGTGCAACTGCTTTTTCTCCGCGACGACTTTCTGCACGTCAGCCGCGCCGTCGCCGTTTGTGTCTTTGAGCATCGTCAAAGTTCCCGGTGTGCGCTGCGAAACATAAACCGTTCCGTCCGGCGCGACCGTGAGCATTCGCGGATTTTCGATTTCCGCAAATTTGGCAATTGAAAAACCGTTGGGAAGTTTTAAAGATTTGATGCGCTCATTCGTCGGCGCAATCGTCGCCGTGTCATTGTAATTGCCCTCGATTGTTCGCAATTCGCGCGTTTTCTGCGCCAAAACAAAATTCGCGTTCAAAGCCAAAACGATGAACGCGAACAAAGAAAAACGAAAAATTGTTTTCATAGTTGAACCCCTTGTAAATTAATTTAGAAACCCTTGTTCGAAAAATTATAGCATTATCGAGATTCGCCGAAAATCTTTTTTCGGTTTCAGCGAATCTATATCAAAATCGAAAAATTTCGGCTTAACTTTGTGCCGTCGGATTGCTGGTTTTTTCCTTTTCTTCGTCGGTCAACAATTCCTCGATTCTCGCGTAAGAGCCGATGCTTTCAATCGGCAGATTATCAATTTCCTGCGAATCTGCTTGTTCAGCCGCATCAGTCGCCGCTTCCGCCGGATTTGAAGTTTCTTCCGGCGAATTGGTTACGTTTTCGCTCGATTGGATATTTTCTTGGCTCATTATATTTCTCCTTAATTTTTAAATTAAATTTCTTTCTAATCATTACGCTCGCGTTAAACTGCGATATTTAATGCGATGCGGCTGGTCGGCGTCGTGTCCGAGTCGGCGTTTTTTGTCTTCTTCGTATTCCGAATAATTGCCGTCGAAAAATTCGACTTTCGAGTCGCCTTCAAACGCTAAAATATGCGTGGCGATTCTGTCTAAAAACCAGCGGTCGTGGCTGATGACGACGGCGCA
>CBDUBY010000299.1:0-3826 GCA_965365505.1 uncultured Pyrinomonadaceae bacterium
GTTCGTCAACGTGAAGCAGATGCTGACCGCGATAACGCGGCTGAACCGTAATCGGGACATCTGGATATTGAACAGTCCAGCTTTGACGCGGCAACTGCGAGAGAGTCGTCGCCATTCCTTTTATTACGGCAGTAGTTGATTTAATTACGTCGCTGATTAATGACATAGTTTTATTTTAACCCAACTTTTCAAATACAAGAAATTTGCCCGCGAACAAGGCGAAATATATTTTCCTTCGCTTATCCGCGGGCAAAAAGAATCGTTGCAACATTCGGCAGTTCCGATTATTTTAATTGAGCCAGTCCGTTTTATTGACAGCAAAACCCGGCTTCAAAATTATAAGTTCGCCGCAATCAGAATAATATAAATAATCAAAATCAGGACGGTCAGAGCGACGTTAACGATACCGATAATCATTCCGATATTCGCCATCGTTCCGCCGCCGTATTCCGCCGGATTATTTTTGATATTGTTCTTTTGCATATAGCCGGTCACGATTGCCGGAATCGCCAGAAAAATGCCGCCGCAGACGAAACTGAGAATGCCCATCACGAGCGAGACGATCGCCAGCGTTTGATTCTGTCCGGTTCCCGCCGCAGGCGGTTGAAACGGCGTGTTCGCATCCAAATTTTGATTGCCCCATTCGGAAACGGGCGCGGGCGGCGGTGTCCAACCCGATTGTTCCATCGGCGCATTGAACGGTTCAGGCTGACCGAACGGAGTCGGCGGCTGAAACGGCGACGGACTGGAAGAGTCAGACGACGCGCCAAACTCCGGTTCGGGTTCTTTAAATGACGGCGGATTCGGCGCGTCAAAGGGCGACGCGGGCGGCGTATCGAACGGCGATGCGGCGGACGGTTGATAGCCCGGCGGCAGCGAATCTCGAAACGGCGACGGAATCGGTTTATTTTCCTGATTGCCGTAAGGCGACTGTGATGAAAAGTCATTATCGAACGGTTTTGAGTCGAACGGCGACGGCGCATCGCTCGGCACATCGCCCGGCATCGCGCCCGAAGGTTTCGGCAAAGCGGCATCGCCAAAATTCGGCGGACGCGGCGGCTTTGGCTCGATTAACGGCGCGGACGGCGCATAAGTCGGCGGCGCGGACGGCAAATCGAGCGGCGACGCTTCTTCGCCCTTTAATTCTCCGCGCAATTCATCCTGCGAAACGACCATCGTTTTCAGATCGGCGGGTTCTTCCGGTAATTGCAAGAGATCGTCTTCGGCAGGCTTCGGCGGCGCGCCCGCGACCATCGTCTTAAACGGGTCGAGCGGCGGAATTGCCGCTGCAATATCGCTCTGATTGCCGACTACCGTTTTATACGGGTCTTCTGCGGGTGCATTTTCTGTCAACACCGTGCCGTCGGTTTGGCAAAACTTCATTGAATCGGGAAATTCCTTATCGCAAGTCGGGCATCTTTTCATAATTTTAATTTAGAAAATCTGGTAAGTTCGGAAAGTTCGAGAAGGAAGTATTTTAGATTTCAAATTTCCCGGACTTTCCAAACTGTTTATACTCTTCATCTCAAACTAATTCAAGTTTGCTAAAGAAATACGAAATTTCAATCGCCGCGTTCTCGTCCGAGTCCGAACCGTGAACCGCGTTTTCGCCGATTGAACCGGCAAAATCTTTTCGCAAAGTTCCTTCATCAGCCTCCGCCGGATTCGTCGCGCCCATCAAATCGCGCCACGCTTTAACCGCGCCTTCTTTTTCGAGCGCGAGAACGACGCACGGACCGCTCGACATAAATTCCGTCAACTCGCCGTAAAACGGACGCTCGGCGTGAACCGCGTAAAAGCCTTCGGATTGTTTTTTCGATTGATGAATCAACTTCATTCCGCGAATCGTGAAACCGTTCGACAAAATGCGGTCAATAATTTTTCCCGTATGCCCTTTCGCCACCGCGTCGGGCTTGATAATTCCAAATGTTAAATTGCTCATTATTTATTAATTTTCCTCTTTATTATTTATTTTATGAATGACTTTTATTGTGTAAAAAGTTCCTTCAATTCCGATGTAATGCGCGTCGGCTTAAAAGTTTCGCGGTCAATCAAACACCAAACGCTTCTGGCTTTGACCAGCAGATCTTCGCCGCGCCGGATTTCCGTGAATCTTTCCCAACTGATGCGCGTCGGTTCGCCGACCCAAGTTGATATGTTGACCTCTTCATTTTCAAACGCCTGCTTTTTGTAATCAATCTCGTGCCGCGTCACCATCCAAACATATCGCGCGCGCGTCGCTTCGGTCGTCGCCGAAAACCAATGCGCGACGGCGACATCCTGAATCCAACGAACATACGCGACGTTGTTGACGTGACCTTGCGCGTCAATGTCTTCGGCTGTCACGCGGAAGGAATGCGAAAAGTTCATTTAAGGTTTTGAGTTCAAACTTTAGTTTGCCCCGTCCGCGAAGCGCGGCGGAAGCACGCTGAAGCGTGAACTCAAAACATCAGCGCAAAATGTCATTTTTTTCAAATAAAGTTTTCAAAACTTCAAACGACAAACCGCGACTCGCGTAAGTTTGAAAAAGCGTCTGCGTTTCCGTGTTGCTCAAAAAAATCACGGCGAGATTGTCTTCCGGCACGATTATATTCAAAGCGCAAAAACCATTGATATAACCTTGCCGTTCGACGATTGTTTTTTCCGCGCCGCCGAGTTTCAATTTATAACTCCAACTGCCGAGCGCGACAAATCCGAGTTTCGCTGATGGCGTGAACATCTCGTCGGTCAGTTTCTTCGACAAAAGTTTGTGAACCATCAACGCCTTGTTCCACAAAAGCAAATCTTCAGCGGTCGAATACATCGCGCCTGCCGCGCCGAAATTTTGAATCTGTACGAAACCTTCGTTCAGATATTTGCCGTCTTTGAACGAATAACCGTTCGCCAGATTTTCAATGATCGTTTCGTTTTGAACAAGCCCGCTGTTTTTCATTCCAAGCGGCTGCAAAATTTTCTCGCGCAAATTAGTTTCGTAACTTTTACCCGAAACCCGTTCGATGATTGCGCCCAAAACGATAAAATCGCCGTTGTTATAATTGAACTTCGCGCCCGATTCAAACGTCAAATCCGCTTGCAGATATTTATTGATAACGAAATTCGCATCCGCCATTTTCGCGTCTTCGCTAACGTAAAATTCGTCAGGCAAATTCGGCAGCCCGGACGCGCTCAACAGAAGATTGCGAATTTTAATTTTGCTCGCCGTGTCTTTGCGAAACTCCGGCAAATAATCGGCGATGGTCGAATCAAGATTTATTTTTCCCATTTCGACAAGCTGCATCACGAGCATCGCCGTGAACTGTTTTGTAACCGAACAAATCTTAAACTTCGTTGAAATTTGGTTGTCAATATTCCACTGCCGATTCGCCTTTCCGACTGCGCCGCTGAAAATAATTTCATCATTTTTCGCGGCTAAAACAACGCCCGAAAATTCGCCTTTGTTATAAGCCGTTTCAAGCAGTCTGGCGATTGTCGCTTTCGGCGTTGCCTGAACTGCACAAACCCAAAAAAGATAAAAAGTGAGAACAAGAAAACAATTTTTGAACTTCATTAAAATAGTCAAATCTACACTGCAAAATTTTCAGCTTATTAATTCCTGAATCGCTTTGCCGATGTCGGCGGGCGATTCGACGACGCGGATTCCGGCACTCGTCAACGCTTTCATTTTCTCGCTCGCCGTGCCTTTGCCGCCGGAGATGATTGCGCCCGCGTGTCCCATTCGTCTGCCCGGCGGCGCGGTTTGTCCGGCGATGAAGGCGACGATTGGTTTCGTTACGTTTTCCTTCGCATACTCAGCCGCGTCTTCTTCCGCAGTTCCGCCGATTTCGCC
>CBDUBY010000300.1:0-3812 GCA_965365505.1 uncultured Pyrinomonadaceae bacterium
TGCGCCTCGCCGAAGCGACCGCTTCGCGCGAATTGCTGTTCCGCGAACTCGTCGCTATTTTGCAGCAGGAAAGCAAGGCGAACAAAATCATTATCGCCGAATTTAACGAACAGAAAAGTTTTTTTCCGTTTATCACGCACGGCTACGTTCCCGGCGAAAGTATGGAACTCGTCGCCAAGTTGCAGGAAGCGTATCAGAAAAATGATTTGGATAACTTTTCTAAAATCAAAAATCTGCAGGTTTTTTCGTTGCGCGCGCCGAGTGCCGCGCCCGCGTTTTTAATTATCGCGCCGCGCCTTAGTGCCGCTTTGAACGATGACGGCTCGCTTCAGCCGCTGCTGCGCGTGGTTGAACTCGGAATGGATGTGTGCGCTCTGCGCGACAAAGACAAATCGCAGTATTCGGAACTGGACGCGGGCGCATTCACTTCAAACAGTTTGATGCCCGGTTTTATCCATTCTTCGCCCGCAATGACATCGCTGGTTGAAGAAGTTTATAAAATCCGCTCGTCGGACGTAACGGTTTTGGTGACGGGCGAATCGGGAACGGGCAAAGAATTGGTTTCACGCGCGATTCACACGATTTCCACTCGCAAAGATAAAATTTTCGTGCCGTTTAACTGCACCGCCGTTCCCAAGGAATTAGCCGAAGGTCATCTGTTCGGTTATAAAAAGGGAGCGTTCACCGGCGCGGTCAACGATTCGCAGGGAATGATTCGCGCGGCGGACGGCGGAACTCTATTTCTCGATGAAGTCGGCGATTTGCCGCTCGACGTGCAGCCTAAACTTTTGCGGTTTTTGCAGGAAGGCGAAGTGCAGCCGCTCGGCGAAAAACGCCCGATAAAAGTTGATGTGCGCGTGATTGCCGCGACGAATATGCCGCTTGAAGACAAAGTGGCGAGCGGTGGTTTCCGCGAAGATTTATATTATCGCCTGAATGTGATTCGGCTGCGCGTTCCGCCGCTGCGCGAGCGGCGTTCGGAAATTCCGCCGATGATAAATTATTACATCAACCACTACTCCGCTCGCTTCGGCAAGCGCGACATCAGCATCACGCCGCAGACGATTGATTTGCTGATGGTCTGCGATTGGGCGGGCAATGTGCGCCAGCTTTGCAACGAAATTCAGCGCGCCGTCGCCCGCGCCGTAGACGGCGAAAAAATCACGCCCGAACATCTTTCGCCAGATTTGAAGCGCAGCGCAAAACCGATTGCTTTTGCCGAAACGGGCAATGTCCGCCCGATAACTTCTTACGATACTCAATTTATGTCGTTCAATGTCGGCTCACAAAGCGGCAAACTCGAAGAAGCAGTTTCGGAACTCGAAACGCAAATGATAAAAAACGCTCTTTCGCGCCACCGCTGGAACATCTCGCGTGTCGCCAACGAATTAGGACTAACCCGTCGCGGTCTGTATATGAAAATCGCTCGCTACAGAATTGAACGAGCCGCGTGAAATTTTAAGTTATTTGACGGTATTTAATCTGAAATTACACAAAGCAACACTCAATCCCATCAGCATAAAGAAAACCATCGCCACTTCCGCGTCGCCGAGGTTGTAATGCACGATTCCGCTGGCGGCGAATCCGATTAATCCGCCAAAACAGCCGAGAATGATTCCCGTTTCGCGCCAGTCAGCAGACTGCCGATTCCGCCAAAGCATTCGCCCGTAAATCCACAAAACCCAGAGCCAGAGCAGCAGCGCAGGGAAGCCGCGTTCGACCAGAAGCTGCAAAGGCGTGGAATGAAAATGTCCCATCGGCAATCTGCCGTCGTCAAACAGATGCCACTCGGCGGCGTATTTTTTAATCGAATCCATTCCCACGCCGACGGTCAAGTGCCTGACGTTCTTTGTCCATAAATCGAAACCTTCCCGATAAACCGTCTGCCGCCAGGTGGTCGAATTGTCCTGCGCGTCGAAAAAGCCGACTCGTCGGCTTTGCTGCAAAAAGACGAGTCCGATTAAAGCAATCGGCAAAACTATCGCCGCTAATGTCAGAAACATTTTGCGATTACCGGTCAATAAAACAATCGCTGTCGCCGAAATCAAAAAACCGAGCTGCGAAGCGCGAGTGACGGTTAGAAGCAGCGCAAATGACATTAAGGCGAGGCAGAGAAGGAGAAGAGGAGAAGAGGAGAAGAGGAGAAAAGGAGAAAGGAAAAAGTTTTTTCGGATGGCGGTTTTCTTTCCTCCGCTCCTCAGTTCCTCTTCTCCTCTTCTCAAAAGATGGGCGATAAAAAGCCCGAACACGAGCGAAGCGACGAGCTGCAAAACTTCGGCAAAGGTTGTGTAATGCCCGTAAAATCCGGCTGAACGCCAGTTACGGCTCGGCTTCCAGGCGGCGATGCCAAGTCGTTCGGCAGCGGTTGCGCCGCCGAGTAAGTCAGTGTGTTTAATTTCGACGGTCAGATAATAATCCGGGCGATAAACGTAGATTTTCGTCGTCTCCCCTTTTTCTATTTCCGCGACTAAACTCTCCGGCGTTCTGACTTTTATGCCGTTCGCCTTCAGCAGCGCGTCGCCGTCTTGCAGTAAAACTTTTTTCAAAGGGCTTGTCTCAGAAACGCCGGTGATTTGCACGCCGCGCCCGATGATTCTTTCAATCGGTGTCCAGACGACGGCGACCATCGTCGAGGCGATAATCGTCAAAGCGAGAAAGATGACGGCGCGTTTCGTCTGCGCGACGTTGATGACGTAATAGAAAATCAGGAATAGCGTCGCGCCGAGGCGAAACTTGTCGAGCGAGGTCAACGGGTCGTAGGAAAAAATCGAAGAAACGAGCGACCAGATGCAAAATGCCCAGAGCGGCACATCGAGCGGCGTGCGGACGAGCGCCGCGCGCGGTTTGAGAAACAGCCAGCGGACGAACCAGACAAACATTCCTGTCAGCCAGCAGATGTTTGTCGCGGCAATCGAATGCGGCGCGGCAACGAACATCAAAATCAAAAGGGCGAATGCGGTGCGGTCTAACCAGACAATTAAATTCCTCTCGGATTTAATATCAGCCAGTTCGTCGAATTTTACAAGAACATTCTGCATAAAAATTAGATTCATTTAACCACGAAGCGGCAAACGTTTTCCATTTCGCGCCGATTGATGAATAATAAATTATGCTCGAAACCGATTTGAATTTGACTGCCGAAATCAAACTTTACTACGACCTTTTCGTTCCCGAAAATTTAGAAAAACCCGCGCCGCTGATGTTGGCGGTTCACGGTTACGGCGCGCACAAACGCTATATGATGCGTGAAGCAAAATTGATTGCGCCCGCCGATTTTGTTGTCGCTTCGATTCAAGCACCTCATCAACATTACCGCCAAACCGACAGCAGCTTTAAGGTCGGCTTCGGCTGGCTGACCGATTATAAATCGGCGGAGTCGGTCGCGCTGCACCATCGTTTTGCGCTCGATTTAATTGAAAAACTGGCGTCTGGAAATTTAATTGACCGGCGAGAAATTTACCTTTACGGATTTTCACAAGCCTGTGCGCTCAATTTCCGTTTTGCCTTTACTTATCCCGAAACGGTGCGCGGCGTGATTGGCGTGTGCGGCGGAATTCCTTCTGATTTGGACGCAAATGAAACTTATAAAAATCTGGAGGCTGACGTTTTATATCTTTATGGCGACACGGACGAATTTTATCCGCTCGAAAAATTTCAAATGTTCGAGCAGAAATTAAAAGACCGGCTGCCGAATTTTCAATCGAAATTCTATCAGGCAAAACACGAAATTACCGACGAGATGCGTGCAGATATGAAAAATTGGCTGGAAGGAAATTGAGAAGTGAAAGTCAAAAGTTAAATCAAATTTCACT
>CBDUBY010000301.1:0-3778 GCA_965365505.1 uncultured Pyrinomonadaceae bacterium
ATAGAAATAATTCGTGTCATTTGTGTAATTCGCGGCTAAAATTTTTTGTGTTAAAATTCTGGAATTATGAATGTCGCCGCGCCCGAAGAAATCGAATTAGATAAAAAGCGTAAAGTTTTGGAACGCTTGAAAGACAAGCTCGCTTTTCGGGAAGAAGCGATGACCGAACTTCGGGCTGAACTCGAACAATTCGAGGCGAATTACACGATGGAAGTCGGCAGGCTTTACGCTGATTTAGACGAAATCGAAGCGCAGATTGCCGAAGAAGAAGTTAAACTCGTGCCGGACGACGAGGAAATAAAAAAACGCGCTGAAGAGCTTCGCCGACGTGCCGACGAATCAGCCGAAAACGCCGAGAATGCTGCTAATTGTTCGTTCAAAAACAAGCCGACTGCCGAGGCGAAAAAGGCATATCACAACTTGGCGAAAATCATTCATCCTGATTTGGCTCTCGACGCGAATGAGAAAGAAAAACGCCACGCGCTGATGGCGAAACTCAACGACGCATATTCGGCGGGCGACCAAAATCGTCTGAATAAATTGGTCGAAGATTTTCGTGATTCGCCAGATCTGATTATGGGCGATTCCGTCGGCGACCAATTCGTTCGCGCGATTCGCCAGATTTATCAAATCAAAAATCGTCTGAAGCAACTGCGGGAAGAACGTCTCGTCACCGAGCTTTCCGAAGTTTATATTTTGCGCGAAAAATCTAACGCGGAAATGCTCGAAGGCAGAAACATGCTCAAACAAATGGCTGAGCGCACCAAGACTCTTATCAAAAAAGCCGAACGCCGTTTGGCGAATCTGAAAACCCTGAACGTCGCTCAGGAAGATTACGTGAAGGAAAAATACGATATGGATATTTCGGCTTTTAGGTAAATTTAAACCGTTTGCCCGGCGGCAAAGCCCGAAGACCAAGCCCACTGAAAATTATAACCGCCGAGCCAGCCGGTTACGTCCACGATTTCGCCGATGAAATATAGATTTTTCACACGCTTTGCTTCCATTGTTTGCGACGAAAGTTCGTCGGTCGAGACGCCGCCCAATGTGACTTCCGCTTTATCGTAGCCTTCTGTTTCATTAAATTCGACTTGCCAATTATTCAGTCGGCGGGCGATTTGCTCGCGTTCTTTTGAATTAATTTGGTTTATCGGTTTGTTTGAAAATTGCTGCGCGGTAAAAGTTTCGGCGAAACGGTTCGGCAGAATGCGGCTCAGAAAATTATCGAGATTCTGACGGCTCTCGCGGTTCGTTTCCAGAAGCTCTAAAACGTTCGCCGTCGGCGACAAATCAATCGAGACGGTTTTGCCCTTTTGCCAGTAATTAGAGATTTGCAGAATTGCCGGACCCGAAAGTCCGCGATGCGTGAACAAAATGTTTTCACGAAACGACTGCTTGCCGAATGAAACATTTGCGTCAACCGAAACGCCCGCGAGTTTTTTGAAATTTGAATCGGAATTTGCCGCGAGCGCGACGAGCGCGGGGCGCGTTTCGACGATTTTCAAATTGAATTGGCGGGCGATGCGACAACCGAAATCCGTCGCGCCGATTTTCGGAAACGACAGCCCGCCGGTCGCAATCACTAAGCTTTCGCAGGTGAAATTTCCCTGATTAGTTTCGACTGCGAACGAATCGGTTTTAGAAACTTTCCTGACCGCACAGCCGGTGCGAATTTCAACCTTAGCTTTCCGGCATTCGGTTAAAAGCATCTCGACGATTTGCTTTGAACTTTCGCGGCAGAAAAGCTGTCCGAGCTTTTTCTCGTAAAATTCGATCTGGTGTCGTTTGACGAGTTCGATAAAGTCCTGCGGCGTGTATCCGGCTAACGCGGATTTGCAAAAGTGCGGATTTTGAGAAACGAAATTTTCTGCCGTTACTTCGCGGTTGGTGAAATTGCAGCGACCGCCGCCGGAAATGATGATTTTGCGTCCGACCTGCGCGTTGTGTTCTAAAACTAAAATTTTGCGCCCGCGCCGTCCGGCTTCCATCGCACAAAAAAGTCCGGCTGCGCCCGCGCCGATGATGATTGCGTCGAACTTCATTTTAAGCCAAATATCTTTCGCGCAGAATGTTCGTGTGGTGACGAACGTGACCGACCATAATAAACGCCAGAGCGCGAACCGAAATTGTCGCGTCGCTTGCCGTGCCGGTGCGTCGCCACGCTTCGTCGGTCAAGTTTTTGAAAAGCAAAACATTCGCGCCGCGAAGCAAAGAAAATTCTTCGATTAGATCCGCAAAGCCCGAATCGCTGAAATTGCTGTTAGCGACATAAGCGTTTTCCTCGAATCCTGCCAGTGGCGTTTGGTCGCCGCGCGAAATTCTTAAGGCGCGATATGAGAAAACGCGCTCACCGTCAATAATATGTCCGAGCAGTTCCTTGACGCTCCATTTGTCCGGCGCGTATCGGAAATTTTCCTTCTCGGCGGAAATTCCGACGAGCAAATCACGCAATTCGTCCGTTTGATTTCGCAGAGTCGAAACAACATCCGTTTCGCCGGCGAGCGAAACATAGTTAGCATAAAATTCGGCGTATTCATTTTTCTCAGGTCGTGACATCATTGACTTATCTTACCAGACCAACTATAAACTCAGTCAAAAGGAGAAAATTATGAAAATAAAATTATTGACGGTCGTTGGAGTGTTACTTTTATTCGCGGCGAACAATTTCGCGCAGGGCAAAGCCGAGCCGAATCGCGTCAAGTTTGCTAAAGGAAAGTCGAGCGCGACGTTGAGCGGAACGCTATCGAACAACGAGCAGATGGAATATGTTTTCGGCGCGCAAGCCGGGCAGACGGTGACGCTGAAAGTCACTTCGGTTCCGAAAGGAAATTTATTTTCATTCAGCGTTGACGGCGCGGAAGGCATCGAACTCGAAACCCAATACGATAGTTACGCCGATTATACTTTCACCGCGCCCGCGACCGGCGATTATCTGGTTTTCGTGACGAAAAATCCGACCGAAAAATCTCCGAAAGCGAAATTTTTACTGACCTTAGCGGTAAAATAAACAGCAGTGTTCGCGCCTTCCGATTTTATTCAAAGTTGCAGGCGACGCTGTGCGCGGCTTTCAAATCAGATTCGATTCGCAAGCGTGTCTTTTCGTCCATTTCAGGCAAAATACTGACGACGTTCGCCTGATGTTTCTTGACGCATTTGCCTTTCCGGTGACGTTTCAACTCGGCGGCAATCGAATTGGTTTCGCCGATGCAAATAAGTGCGTGATGCCCGCGTTTGTTCCGATCAATTTTGCGTTTCGAGATAATATAAACCGCCGGAATCGGCTCGAATTTTTCGCCCAGCTCAAAAACTTTAAAGTCGTAGCGTTCTTTTTTTCCAAGAAAAACCGCCGAGCCAATCGGTCGCGCTCTCCGGTTCTTCGGTTTTGGCGCAGGGATTTCGACTGCTTCAATTACTTTTGTAACAACCTTAATTTTTTCAGGCGATACGGCTTTTTTAGTAGCTCGACTCGGTTTGCCGAACATCGCAGCGGAAATAGCCGGCTTGAATTTCTGCGTTCGCCTGACGATTTTTTTAGCCGCGCCAATCGGTTTAACTTTCTCTGCTTTTCCGGCAGATTTTTTAGTCGCGGCAACCGTCTGAATTTCTTTCGATTTAAGATTGACGCGCTTTGCCGGAACCTTCGCCGCAATCTTTTTTCGCGCGGCGGGTTGCACCGCAATAATCGGTTTCGTCTTTCCGACGGTTTTAGGCTTTTTCGCTGCCGCAGTCGTCTTCGATTTTTGGCGAGCAGGTTTTATTTTTGCCGCCGGAATTGCAG
>CBDUBY010000302.1:0-3778 GCA_965365505.1 uncultured Pyrinomonadaceae bacterium
AATGGAATTTTTATTATTTGAATGGTGCCGCTGCTTATTTCTTTCGCGCAACGACGACGATGGAAACGCCGAAAGGAAAATTGAAATTTTTGAGCCAGAATCTTTCCGCGCCGAAGAATTTTCCGAAAACGCCGTTGAGAGCGGAAATATTGACGTTGTTTTCCGATTCGGGTTTGATGCCGGTGATTCGCATTAATGTTCTGCCGCCCAAAATCGGCGCGAAGAATGTCCAGTTAGCGTAGGTCGCGCGTTCGATTTCAAATCCGGCGCGTTCCAATCTTTCGACAATCTGTTTTTTCGTATAGCGAATCCGGTGATTTGAAACGTCGTCTTGCACGCCCCAAAGCCACATAAAAGCGGGAACAAAAATTAAAGCCGCGCCGCCGGTTTGTGTAACGCGAAACATTTCTTTAAGTCCGGCAATGTCGTCGTCAAGATGTTCAACGACATCAAGCGCAGTCACAATGTTAAAACTCTCGCTATCGAACGGCAGCTTTTCCGCCAAGCCTTTATGAACGGTTAAACCTTTCGATTTACAAAATTCGAGCGCGTCGTCGGAAACGTCAACGCCTTCCGCTGTTCCAAACTTTTCAAGCATTTCCAGATTGCCGCCGGTGCCGCAGCCGACATCTAAAATTTTAGGATTTTCAATTTTCGACTTTTGAATTATTCCTTCCAGAAAACTCTCCAGAATCGCACGGCGACCGACATACCACCAATGCGAATCTTCGACGCGGTTCATAATCGCGTAGGTGTGTTGCTGCATTTCCTTTGAAAGCGTTTGGCTCATATTTCTATTTTATCGCAGACCCGCGATTTGTTTTAAATTATTTATTATCAATGCGATTTTCAAGCGTTTCCTGTAAAGCGGGCGCGAGATTCGATAGCAGATTTAAATTCGTTTTCTGTTCAATGGCGCGAACGGTCGTGCGATATTTGCGCCAATCGGTTTTGGCGGGAAACGTAGTGTTTGGCATATCAATCGCCGTGATGTGCGTGTTTTCATTGATAACGGAAAAATCCGCGCCTTGCGGAACGGCAACGATGACTTTCCAGCAATTGGTCGGAATCGTGATTTTCTTTTTCAACTTTCCCTTCTCGCCATAGCAGCCCGCGACGACGTATAAATCAACTCGTCCTTTTTTCACCAAATCGCGCGAGTAAGTTTCAAAATCGTTCCAGACATTACGATTCAAATCCGGCGTTTGCGGAATCATATTCGTCATATAAAACGTCTGGCTGTTGGCTTCCGGGCTGCTGGAGCGGTCGGCACTCGGACACAGATGTCCTTTGTCGAAACCGCTGCCGGTGTAATCAGTCGGCGTGATGCGCGTGAAATTTTTCGGCAGATTCGGGTCGGGACGGAAATTGTCTTGCCGTTCGGCTTCACCGAAATCACTTACCGCGATGCGCCACGCCACCCAGTTTGCCGCGCCGCGACTGTTGTTATAGGAAAGCGCGTAGGCGTTATTGACCATCAGGTAATTGTCGGCGTTCGACTGGCTGCCGGTCGCGTTTGACGGATTGCCGAGCGCGAGATAAATTTTCTGCGCGTCTTCGATATTGCTGATCGGCAGATTCGGTTTCGGCGGTTCGGGCTTGGCAGTTTCAGTCGTTTCGGGCGCGTTTGTTACACCTTGCCAGATTTTTTTCACCAGCCAGACGCAGCCGATTATCAGCAAAATGAGGATTGCCAAAGCGATTAAGCCGCCGATGAGAGTTTTTCTATTCATAAATTTTCAGCCGAAAGCTATTCACAAAAATTTTAGCATAAACCGCTTTAAAAGCCGTCGGTGCGTTTCTGCGCGTAAATGCGTTAAAATAATTAAGCAATGAATGAAAAACTTCATATCACCGGATTTTCAAATGCGGAACTCGCCGATTTTGTCCGTAATATCGGCGAGCCGAAGTATCGCGCCAAACAGATTTTTAAAAATCTTCACGAACGGCGAGTTTTGAGTTTCAATGAAATGACCGATTTGCCGAAAGCATTTCGTGAGAAATTATGCGAAACGACGGCGACAACGACTTTGAAAATCGAGTCGCGCTATGTTTCGACTGACGGAACGCGCCGATTTTTGATGAAAACTCACGATAACTTTCCGGTCGAAGCGGTTTTTATTCCGACCGAAAATCGTGACACGATTTGTTTTTCTTCACAGTCCGGCTGTCCTTTGAAATGTGATTTTTGTTTGACGGCGAAGTTAGGATTATTAAGAAATTTAACGGCGGGCGAAATCGTCGAGCAGATAATACTCGTTCTCAACGACGTTTACGGCGCGGGCGTGAAAACGCCGCACGGCACGAATTTAGTGGCGATGGGCGCGGGCGAGCCGTTTTTGAATTTTGAAAATTTGATAAAGGCGTTGGAAATTATGAGCGATGAAGAAGGTCTGTTCATCGTGCCGAATCGGGTCACGGTTTCGACCGCCGGAATTGTGCCGAAGATTTACGAATTTTCAAAACTGGAAAAACGTCCGAATCTGGCAATCTCTTTGTCCGCGCCGAACGATGAGCTGCGCGATCGGCTGATGCCTATAAACAAGCGTTGGAACATCGAAGAATTATTACAGGCAGCAAAGTCGGTTGAAAAAACGCTGCGGCGCGGCGAGCGTTTTACTTTTGAATACGTTCTGCTCGGCGGCGTGAACGATTCGGAGGCGCACGCCCGCGATTTAGCGAATCTTTTGAGAAAATACGATTTGCAGCAAGTAAAAATAAATTTAATCGCGCACAATTCAGCAGAGCCGCTTGAATATCATCCGCCTGATGCGGAGCAGGTCGAGCGATTCAAATACACTTTAGAATCAAGAGGCGTTTCGGCTTACGTTCGTCATCCGCGCGGGCGTGATATTTACGCCGCTTGCGGACAACTAGCCGCGAAAAGTTCGCCGAATCTTGTGCAGATTTCAACTGTTTAGAGTTTATGTTCCAGCAATCGCTTCCGGCTGCGAAACGCGGCAGAACGGCAGAAGTAAGATTTGGCTTCTGAACAAAATCATTATGGAAATTCTCATTGTCGGAGTGGTTATCGTCGCGCTGATGGCTTATGTTTCGACGAAAATAAAACGAAGCGCGGCGCAGGCTTTCGAGCGCGAGGAAATCGAAACTGAAGATTTTACGATTACCAAACCGGCGGGCTTCATCAACCCGATAAACGATAAATCGGCTTATGCGTTCGAGGCTTATTCAAAAGATTTGGGAACGAACGAGGCGCGAAGCATCAGGCGGGCGCGGGCTACTTTGCGCATCGTTTCAGGCGTGGATTTTCAGACAGTTTGCCGCGATTCTAAAAATTCCGCCGGTAAAATCACATCAAAAAGATTTGTCGAGGACTCGCCGGACGGACGAAAAATCTTTTTTTTTGAAAGCGAGAAAACCGCCGATGAAATAAAAGTTTTTTCCTTTTGGAAAATCGTCGAAAGCAGCGAGCCGCACAAAATTTACGAATTGGAAGTAGCGGTTTTGGAAGATTATCTGGACGAGTTCGCGGACGCGGCGGGCGAGATGGTGAGAAGTTTCGCGGTAAAATAAAAGCATCTCGGAAAATTAATCTGACATCATTTATCAGCAGAGGAAAACTTATGAAAAAACTTTTATGCGGTGTATTTTTGTCTTTAGTATTTCTAATAGTCGGCATATCGGCAAACGCGCAATCAATCAGCGGTTCAATCGGCACGGTCAAACGCGGCGGCTCGACCAAAGGAACGATTGTGATGAGCATTCCGGGCGGCTTGCACGTTAATTCGAATCGCCCGAACAGCGAATACGCGATTCC
>CBDUBY010000303.1:0-3707 GCA_965365505.1 uncultured Pyrinomonadaceae bacterium
GCCGCTGCGGTTTTTTATTTGCTTTCCAAAAATAAAAACCGCAAAAGTTCGAGTCACTCAGGTCAATTTTGCAAGTTTTTTCTTAAGGAAAATTACTCAAATACACAGTAATTTTCACCTTTTCGGCTTCTGGCTCTGTTACTTAATCGGTAGTGAAAATTTTCCTTGAAAGTTTAACTTAATTAAACGTATAATAACAGAGGTTGGCAAAACGCCTACTCCCAATACCAACCATTTTGCCCGCGAATCTTTCTCAAAGCCCGACTTTTACCGATTCAATCCCGAACTTTTGTGGAAAACAAAGACAGAAACATCACTATCTTTTCGACGATATTACTGCCGCTCGGATTATCGGCTTTTCTTTTCGCCGTCTATAATTTTCCGGTCGAAAAGATAAGTCTGACTTTAGTCGTCCTGTCGGTGGTCACTATTTTCTTCAGCTCTTACCTGAAAATTCAACTGCCGCGCACCAAGGTTCATCTCACTATTTCAGAAACGCTCGTCTTTTTTGCGCTTTTATATTACGGCGGCGAGGTGGCAGTTATACTCGCCGCTCTTGAGTCGGTGTATGCTTCATATAATTTGCGCCGCGAAGGTCTTAATCTAAAAGTTAAGACCATTCTCCTTAATATTAATGTCTCGGTTTTATCCACATTCGTTTCGGCGTGGGCGATCAGGCAACTTTTCACTTCGCCCGAAACGATTATTCACCGGGACAATACGATGTTCGTCGGCATTCTGGTAACTATGGTGCTGGCGCAGTTCGCCGTCAATTCGGCTCTGGTGGCGGCGGCGATTTCCATTAAAACCGGTAGAACGCTGTGGCAAGTTTGGAATGAATATTTGTTGAATGCGCTGGTGATGTATATCGGCGGCGCGTTTATGGCAGGCTTGGGCATCAAGGCGATAGAACAGTTAGACGCATTTATGATTTTCGTCGCGCTGGCAATCTCCGGCGTAATTTATATGACCTACCGGCGATATGTTGACGACGTAAAAGTCACCGCCGCCAAAGCCGAGCAGTCCGAACGCCAACGCGCCGAACAAGCCGAACACCACATCGAAGAATTGCAGCATCACATCGCCGAACAAGACCGCATCAGTCAGGCTTTGCGCGAAAGTAAAGAAAAATTTCGCCACGCCGCGTTTCACGACGCGCTGACCGACTTGCCGAACCGCAACTTGTTTATGGAAACGCTCAAGTTCGCGCTGGAGAAAAGTAAGCACAATCAAGATTATAAATTCGCCGTTCTGTTTCTCGACATCAACCGTTTCAAAACCATCAACGACAGTCTCGGACATTCGATGGGCGACCGTCTGATTCTGCACGTCGCCAAACGCCTGTCAACGAGCGTCCGCGACAAAGATTTGGTAGCGCGTTTCAGCGGCGACGAATTCGCCTTTATTCTGCACAACATCGAAGACATCGAAGACGCGAAACAATTTGCCGAACGCATCAAACTGAAAATTTCCGCGCCGTTCACCCTCAGCGGCAGACAGGTTTTCACGAGCTTCAGCATCGGCATCGCAGTGGGCGGCGCGGATTATGAATTGGCGGAAGATATTCTGCGCGACGCCGATATTGCGATGTATCACGCCAAAGATTCGGAAAAAGATTACGTCGTTTTCGACCAGAAGATGCATACCCGCGCCGTGACCTTACTGCAATTGGAAACTGATTTGCGGCACGCCATCGAACGCAAAGAACTGGAGATGTATTACCAGCCGATAATTAACCTCGACTCGATGAAGTTGTTCGGTTTTGAATCTTTGATTCGATGGAATCACCCGACGCGCGGACTTGTGCCGCCGAACGAATTCATTCCGGTCAGCGAAGAAACCGGCTTAATTATTCCGATGACACTCTGGATTCTGCGAACTTCGTGTTTGCAAATGGTCGAATGGCAGCGCAAAAGTCCGGCGAATAAAGATCTCATTGTCAGCGTCAATCTGTCGGGCAAACATTTCACTGACAAAGATTTGGTCGAGCAGATAAAAACGATTTTAATCGAAACGGAAATGAATCCGGCGTGTCTGAAACTCGAATTGACCGAAAGCGCGGTAATGCAAAACGCCGAAAGCGTGATTCAGATGATGCGGGAAATCCGCGACCTCGGCATCCAACTCTCGATTGACGACTTCGGTACGGGTTATTCGTCTTTGAGCTATCTGCACCGTTTCCCGATTAACACTTTGAAAGTTGACCGCTCATTCGTTAATTCGATGGAAGACGGCACGGAAAACGGCGAGATTGTCCGCACGGTGATTGCGCTGGCGAAAACCCTGCGATTGAACGTCGTCGCCGAAGGCATCGAAACTATTCACCAACTTCACCAACTCCGCATTTTAGGCTGCGAATACGGTCAGGGCTATCTTTTCTCGCGCCCTGTTCCGGTCGAAGAAGCCGAGCGACTAATTGGCGATGCGTCGCGCTTTGAAAACACGATTTCTTACCAGGTTCCGCCGCCGATACCGAACGCCGAAATCACGCACCTTCGTTTGGCGAAATAAAGTTTGTCCTCAAACCCCAAAAAACCGGCAGGAAATCACAACGATTGTTTTTGATTTCCTGCCGGTTTTTTTGTTTGCAGACGATTTGCCAATCGAATTCTAAATGAAATTTTTCGGTCTTCTATTAAGCGGAAATTCGTTTTCATAAACATTCGCCAGATTTAACAAACTCGCTTCCGACCAATGCCGCCCGACGAGCTGCAAACCAATCGGCAAATTCGCTGACGAGATGCCGCAGGGAACTGAAATTCCGGGAATGCCCGCCAGATTTGCCGAAGCCGTGTAAACGTCGCTCAGATACATCGCCAGCGGGTCGTCCGATTTTTCGCCGATTTTAAAGGCGGTCGTCGGCGCGGTCGGCGTCAAAATCGCGTCGCAGCTTTCAAATGCGCGGAGAAAATCCTGTTTCAAAAGCGCGCGAACCTTTTGTGCCTTCGCGTAATAAGCATCGTAATAACCCGACGATAAAACGTAAGTTCCGAGCATTATGCGCCGTTTGACTTCCGCGCCGAAACCTTCCTCGCGCGTCCGCATATACATTTCGCGCAGTTCGTGCGCGTCTTCCGCCCGGAAACCGTAACGCACACCGTCAAAACGGGCGAGATTCGACGAAGCCTCAGCCGTCGCAATAATGTAATAAACCGCAATCGAGTATTTCGAGTTCGGCAGTTCGACATCAACAATCTCCGCGCCGAGCGATTTATAATCGTCAATCGCCTGCTCGACCGCGCTTCTCACTTCATCGTCAAGACCTTCGCCGAACAGCGCTCGCGGAACGCCGATTCGTTTTCCCGCAACGTCTTTCGTCAATTCTTCGGCGTAATCAGGAACTTCGACCGCAGCCGTCGTCGCATCGTTCGTATCGCGTCCGGCAATCGCGCCCAAAACGTCGGCAACATCTTTCGACGTTTGCCCGAAAATCCCGATTTGGTCTAAGGATGAAGCGAACGCCACCAACCCGAAACGCGAAATTCTGCCGTAAGTCGGTTTGAGTCCGATGATGCCGCAAAACGAAGCCGGCTGGCGAACCGAGCCGCCGGTTTCCGACCCCAAAGATGCGCGAACCACGCCTGACGCGACGGCAACCGCCGAACCGCCGGAACTGCCGCCCGGAACTCTCTGCAAATCCCAGGGATTTTTCACCGCGCCGAACGCCGAATTTTCATTCGACGAACCCATCGCAAACTCGTCCATAT
>CBDUBY010000304.1:0-3671 GCA_965365505.1 uncultured Pyrinomonadaceae bacterium
TCGGCGGCGGAATTTCAGGCTTGACGACGGCGTATCTTTTAACGAAAGCGGGAAAAAGAGTTGTGGTTGTTGACGACGGCGCGATTGGCGGCGGCGAAACTTCGCGGACGACGGCGCATCTGTCGAACGCGCTCGACGACCGCATTTATCGCATCGCGGAATGGCACGGCGACGACCGCGCGCGACTCGCGGTTGAAAGTCACGGCGAAGCCATCAGCCAAATTGAGAAAATCTGCGCGGCGGAAAATATCGAGTGCGACTTTTTGCGAGTGGACGGCTTTTTAATCGAAGCCGAAACGGGCGGCGAAGACGATTTGCAGAAAGAACTCGATACGGCGCATCGTTTGGGTTTTACCGAAATTGAAAAAACAAATCGTGCGCCGATTCGAGATTTCGATACGGGCGCATGTTTGCGTTTTCCGCGTCAGGGGCAATTTCACGTTCTCAAATATCTTTCCGGCTTGGCGCGAGCGATAGAAGCAAGCGGCGGACAATTATTCTCAAACACGCACATTGTCGAATGGAAGGGCGAAGACGCGCCCGAAGTGAAAACCGCGAGCGGTCAAACGATTCGGGCGCAGCAAATCGTTCTCGCCACAAATTATCCGCTGATGAGCAAAATGTTCGCCGAACTTCCGGCGTATCGAACTTACGCTATCGGCGCGAAAGTTCCGAAAGATTCCGTTGAAAAATGTCTGATTTGGGACAATGCCGACCCGTATATTTACGTTCGCACGCAGCCCGAAACCGATTACGACGTTTTGATTGTCGGCGGCGAAGACCATCGCACCGGACAAGCCGAAGATTTCGACGCGCGTTTCGGGCGGCTCGTTCAGTGGACGCAGAAACGTTTTCCGATGGCGACGGAAATTTTATATAAATGGTCTGGTCAATATCTCGAAACGCACGACGGCTTGGCTTTTATGGGTAGATATTCGTTGAGCGAGCCGAATGTTTTTTTGATAACCGGCGATTCGGGAATGGGAATGACGCACGGCACAATCGGCGGAATGCTCGTGTCGGATTTAATTCTTGGGAAAGAAAGCGAATTGGCAGCCGTTTATAATCCGTCGCGTATTTTAACGCAATCTCTCACCGAAGCCGTGCCGGAAATTCTAAGCTCGACCGCGCCTTATGTTGATTGGCTCAAAGGCGGCGACGTTTCATCTGCCGACGAAATTAAAAACGGGACGGGCGCAATCATCAGTCACGGCACGACGAAAATCGCCGCTTATCGTGACGAAGACGGAAACCTGCACCAGCGTTCCGCCGTCTGCACGCACTTAGGCTGCATCGTGCGGTTTAACTCGCTTGAGAAAACCTGGGATTGCCCATGTCACGGTTCGCGCTTCGGCACGGACGGGCGAGTGATAAATTCACCGGCGATTGCGCCGCTCGGCGAGATTGAAGAAACATCGTAGCTGCGAAAAATTCAAACAGGATGAGCAAGATAAAAATTTCGGCTGATTCCGGCTATCTTGTGCATCCTGTTTGAATTTACTCGGCGTTAATCAGAGCTTTAATTTCATCAATCTTTTCCAGCGCGGCGGCTTCGCCCGCTTTGATAAATTCGTCCATTCTGCTGATTTCGTCGGGTCGAAGATGCGCGATTTGCGGAACGATGACGACATCGGCGCGATAGTGATGCGCTTTGGAAGCGGCGCGGAGAAGCATCATCGCCGATTGAAAAAAGATGCCGAGTAAAGTCGAAGGCGAACCCCAATAAGTCGCGCCCGCCGCCAGCACGTCAACGGCGATAACGATTTCCGCGCCGAGTTTTTTAACGGCTTTCGTCGGAACATTGGAAACCACGCCGCCGTCAATCAATCGCCTGCCGTCCGATTCGACCGGCACGAACACGCCGGGAATCGCGCAGCTTGCGCGAATCGCTGTTGCCAAATCGCCCGTGTCGCGCAAAACCACTTCTTTGCCCGTTTCCAAATCGCAGGCGATTGCCGCAAACGGAGTCGGCAAATCTTCAAATTTCCGCACCGGAAAATGTTCGTTGACGAATGTGCCGAGCGAAGCATTCGACAACAATCCTTTCGGCGAATAGGAAAATCCGGTCATCCGAAACCAACTGATTTTTTTCGACATCTCGATGATTTCAGAAACGCTCATACCGCTGGCAAAAGCCGCGCCCGCGAACGAACCGGCGGAAGTTCCGGCGACGAAATCTATCGGAATTTCGTTTTCGACGAGAGCCTTTAAAATGCCTAAGTGAGCGAAGCCGCGCGCCGCGCCGCCGGAGAGTGCGATGCCGATTTTTTTGCGAGTCATACAAAATAGTTTCAGGCTTCGCGCTGCAAGTTTCAAGTTACAGAGAAATCAAATAAAAAGATATTAAATTCAAACTCTGAGCGTTCGACCAATAAAAAAGAGCAGCCGTGAATGCTGCTCTTTTTTATTGGTCAATCTCTTTTCTCTTATTGCGGAGTAAAAGTGATGCCCGTTACATTTTCGGTCGGGCTGACGACTTGCGGCGCGAAAGTGTAGCGTTTTGCCGAAACGCGCAAAATATAAGTTTCGCCGACCGCTACATCTCTGAAAATGAAGCTGCCGAATTTGCCCGTGACGGTCGTCCGCGAAACGCCCTGTGCGTCAGTCAGCGTGACAAACGCGCCGGTCAACCCCAAATCGCTCGGAAGCACGACGCGCCCACCAATCGAAACGGACGCGGCGGTTGGGACGCAGTTCGAGCAAACTCTGCCGGTGATCTGCACGTTGTCAACCCATTGTCCGGGCGTGCCGCCCGCCACTACCGAACTGTCGGATGCCGTCAGCCATCTGAAGCTAACGCTTTGACCGTTCAGCGAAGCCGGTAAGTTAATAACCGTATCAACGTATCCGCCGGAATTTCCCGTCCATGCTTGTCTGTCGGCAATCGGACTGCTGAAGCCGGTGTCAATGGTGTCGGTATAACCGCCGGAAACAAACGAGCCGCCGCCGGTAATGATATCCGTCCAGGTCGTGCCGTTATCGGTTGTGTATTCCAAAACCGTTCCGTCGTATGTCTCTTCCAGATTAAATCGGTTTCTGAAACTGATTTGCGCGGCTGAGCTATTGATGAGGATCGTCGGAGAAACCAGAGCCGCCGCGTTGACAGTCGCCGCTTCGTTGGCGAACGCCGCATTCGGAACTGAATCCGGTGTCGTCGTCGAAGTCGTCCAATTGATTTCGGTGCCGGTCGTTTGCACATTCGTCCAGTCGGTCGGCAGATTCGGAGCCGCTACGCCGTTGAAATTCTGCGTCAATATCACGCTGACCGATCCGCTCGTATAACTAACGGTTGCATCGGGATAAGATGTTCCGCCATCGGCGATCAGGAACGTCAAAGTAACGTCGCTGCCGCACGCCAAAGCGGAACTAACCGTAAAAGTGAAATCGCGCAAAACCGTGCTGCTCGGCGCAATGACACCGTAATTCTGCGAAACCGCGCTGACCACGCCGCCGGTTGCCTGTAACGTCGCCGTCAAATTCGTCGTGCTGCCGGTGCCGGTGTTGGTCAGCGGCAGACTAACCGTTAAAGTTTCGCCCGGATCGGGTGAATTGTTCGGGATGCCGCAGCTTTCCGAAACGATGGAAACGGTTCCGGGCGTGATATTCGGCATCGGTGTCGGTGTCGGTTCCGGTGTTGGAGTCGGAGTCGGTGTTGGAGTCGGCGTTGGAGT
>CBDUBY010000305.1:0-3650 GCA_965365505.1 uncultured Pyrinomonadaceae bacterium
GACGTGCGGCGTGGAAAGCTGTTTTCGGAGTTTGAAAACCGACGCGCATTTGAATTTCGGGCGCACGGCTTTTCTGGTTGACGAATTCTCATCGGAACTTGACGAATACTTAAACCAAACGAAACAGGCGAAGGATTATTTGTTCGTGCCGCTCGACGGTCGGAAATTCAAGAAAGCAAATTACGCCTGGACGCTCGACGGTTACGCGAAAACGAAACAAAGTTTGCGCGTGACGTTCGAGCGTTCCTACAAATCGCGCAAACTCGCGGCGCAGGGCGCAGCCAGGCAACTAAATTTGCTGGCGATGTATGAAAAGCTGGCAGATTCCTACGCGAAATCTTTGCGATATGACGCGACGCACATTGTCGTGCAGCAAAATCTTTTGCCGTTTCTCTGGCAAACCGGAGCGTTAGGCGGCAGAACTTTTGACGTTTTAATGACGAGTTTGCCGATGGAAAATATCCAGGAGCGATTGGATTCCGCCGCGCTTCTTCACACTGATTGTAAAACGCTCGGCGATTTCCGCGCCGATAAAAATTTAATCGGCGCGGAGATCGAAGCCCTGCGTAACGCCGAGAAAATCATCACGACGCACACGGCAATTGCCGCGCTGTTCGGTGAACGCGCCCGACTTTTAAATTGGAAAATGCCGCCAGCGAAAGAATTTACCAAAAAGCCGAACGAAAAATTCACCGTCGTTTTTCCCGCTTCGACCGTCGGGCGCAAAGGCTGCTACGAATTGCGCGAGGCGATAAAAGATTTGAATGTGAAGATAATCGTTTTGGGTGCGGAACTCGAAGGCGCGGATTTCTGGCGCGGCGTTGATTATGAGAAAGGCGACGATTGGCTTGAACGCGCGGATTTGGTCGTGCTGCCCGCATTCGTCGAACATAAACCGCGCCGGTTGCTGCAAGCCGTCGCCAACCGAATTCCCGTCATCGCTTCGACTGCTTGCGGATTGGAAAACGTTGCGGGCGTGACCAGCGTCGAAGCCGGAAACGTCGAAAGGTTGACCGATGAAATCAAAACAATTTTTTCTCTGTGTTCCTCTGACACTCCTCTGTGATAAAAATTTCTAACAAAAATAATTGCCTGTTATGTATGAACGAATAAAATATCGCGTCTATGACATTTTGGTCGAAACCGACGACGACGAAACGATTGACCGCGTGGTCGCCGTGTTTTTAATACTGCTGATTATAGTCAACGCAGCGGCGGTCGTGCTGGAAACGGTTGACCATTTGAACGCGCGTTACAGCAGTATTTTTTACGCGATTGAAATCGTTTCGATTACGGTTTTCACCGTCGAATATCTCTTGCGATTGTGGATTGCGCCGCTCGACCCGCAATATGCGAAACCTTTTTGGGGCAGAGTGCGCTACGCCTTTTCCATGCTGGCGTTAATTGATTTACTGGCGATTCTGCCCGCGTTTCTGCCGCTGATTTTCACTTTCGATTTACGAATCATACGTTTTCTGCGAATCTTTCGCCTTTTCCGACTGTTTAAGTTGAGCGGCTACGTTCGCTCGCTTAATTCGCTAGAGGATGTGGTGCGCTCGAAAAAAGAGGAACTGCTGGTGACGGTCGCGATGCTCGGGATACTGCTGCTTTTCGCTTCGAGCCTGATGTATCTGGTCGAAACCGACGCGCAGCCAGACAAGTTTCCCGATATTCCGTCGGCGATGTGGTGGGGCATAGCGACTATCACGACCGTCGGCTACGGCGACGTTTTTCCGGTTACGCCGCTGGGAAAACTTCTCGGCGGGTGCATCGCATTTTTAGGGCTCGGAATGTTCGCCCTGCCAACCGGAATTCTGGCGGGCGGTTTTGCCGACGAAATTAATAAAAGACACAAACGCGAAAAAGTCTGCCCGCCGTGTCCGCACTGCGGCGGCGATATTTCGACAGTCTTCAGTGGAGACTGAACGATTATCAAACGCCGCGATTCGTTCAAACCGGCGAATTCGTATGATGTAAAATCATTTTCCGTTTGAAAACCGCTTGGCATATTGCTTGCTCTTTTTATCTGAAATCTTTTATCAAGGAGCGTAAAACGAAAATGGGTGATACATCGGTAGTCAAAGTAATGTCGAAAAATTCGCCGACCGGCGAAATGGGGCAGAAATATCTGGCATCGGGCGTAAAATTAGCGATGCGAATGTGGGAAGGCGTTAAGTCGGGCGACGCGGACGAACCGCACAAGCGCAATTATGAAACGGTCGGCTATGTGATTAGCGGCAAGGCGGAACTGCACATCGAAGGTCAAATGATTCTGCTCGAAGCCGGCGATTCGTGGGTCGTGCCGAAGGGCGCGAAACACAGTTATAAAATTTTGAAAAAATTCACGGCGGTCGAAGCGACGCATCCGCCGGCACACGCGCACGGACGCGATGAGGAAAAAGGCAAAAGTAAAAAGTAAAAAGGCAAAAGTAAAAAGTGAGAAGCCGTTTAGTTGAGCGTTACAGTTGAACCAATGGCTTTTCTAATTTCTGCCTTTTGCCTTTTTACTTTTTACTTCCGAAGGCTCACCAGCCGCTTGAAATTTTCCAGCGGTCAACGATGCGGTCGCTTTCGAGAACGTAATAATGCGCGTGCTGGGCGGCGGTCAGGCACGAATGATTTGCCAGAATGCGGACACGCGAACCGACTTTTAGTTTTTCTAAAATCGCTCCGTCGCCGACTTCAATTTCGCCGTGTTCCTGCGACACGCTTTGAACGCGCAAGTTCAAATCAACACCGTTCAAATCCAAAACGCGCCCGTAACCGCAAGCCGCATCAAGCGCAACCGCGCCGCGATCTTTTGAAAGCGCAATCGCGCCCGCGTCAACAACGACTTTCCGCCGTGTCTGATCTCGATGAACGACCGCCGCCAAAACCGTCAACGCGCAATCTTCAAAGCGGCAGCTTCCCAAAGTCGCTTGCGTTGTGTCGTAGAAAATGTAATTGCCGCAGCGAAATTCCGTGATGCCGTCCAGATGGTCAATCGCACTCATCGTCGGTGTCGAACCAATGCTGACCTCCGGCACATTCAAATTTTCATCTTTTAACCGTTGCGCCAGTCCGCTCATCGAATCGCGTTCGGTGCGGGCAATCGCCAATAATTCTTCAGGCGAGCGAGCGTGATACGATTGTCCGGCGTGCGTTAGAATTCCGGCGAAATTCAAGTTGGAAGCGTCGCTGACGAGGCGCGGAATTTCAATCGCTTCGGGCGTGTGCGGCTCGACTCCGCAGCGATGATAGCCGCAGTCAATCTTGACGAATACATCGAGTTTTATATTTTCCTTTTGTGCCGCTCGATTCAAAGATTCAGCCGTTTCCGCGTCGTCGGTCAAAACGGAAAATCGCTCGCAGCGTTTTGCCAACGCAATGGCTTCGGCGAATTTTCCCGCTTCAATCGGAACGCCGTAAGTAATATCGGCAAAACCGTTTTTCAAAAAATACTCGGCTTCCGCGAGCGTCGAAACCATTATGCCGCCCGCGTTCCCTTTCATCTGAATCTTCGCTACCTCAACCGACTTATGCGTTTTGACGTGCGGACGCAACACGACATTCAATTGTTTGGCGCGCGTCGTCATCGCTTCGGCGTTGCGATTCATTTTTTGAAAATCAAGAATGAGCGACGGCGTTTTGATTGTTTCTAATTGCATAAA
>CBDUBY010000306.1:0-3619 GCA_965365505.1 uncultured Pyrinomonadaceae bacterium
CGGAAAACGCCGCCCATTCCTTTTCTGTCCATAAAGATATTGGCGCGAAAACGTGCCAGACCTTCGATTTCATATGCGAAATCCGTATCGTGCCGCCGTTCAAACTCTTCCTGATTTTTGACGGGCATAATCGAAATTAAAAGTTCCTTCATCGCCTCAGCCGTCAGCTTCGTTTCCAGCGATTCGAGCGGCAGAATTTTCCCGTCTTTTCTCATCATCGGCGGCATACTGGTTGTCAGATGCAAATCCGACGCGCCGGCTTCCGCCATCAAGCGAAATAATTTATCCATTCGCGTCCGCGCCTGCTGATTCAGCGTTGCCGAATCAGTCGAAACGCTCGGCATTTCAATTTTCGGCGCGAAAGGATTGTCCGGTTTCGCGGCTGGCGGCGTTTCGATTGTCGGGTTCGACGGCGGCGTGGAATACGATTCGACTTCTACTTTCGGCTCGCGGTTCACTTCATTGCCGAAATGGGCTACGCTCGGCGGTGGCGGCGAAGAAAAATCCGGCGACTTGCCCGTTTTCGGTTCGATTACCTCGATTCCGGTAACTTCTAATTCAGAAGCCGTTGAGTTTGGAGGGTTTTGATAATTGTATTCGGGAATCGCTGTCGTCGGCGCGGTGGGTTTTGGCGCGGGCGCGTCATTTATCAGCGGTGCCGCGTTGTTGTGATTTATTATATCTGAGAGGAGCGGACGAATCGTGACGTTAAATCCGGCGGGCGATTTTTTAATGTGAAAATTAAAATTGCCGAGCGTGTGGTTATGCACAAACTCGATTTCAGGTTTGTTCGGCAGTTCCTGTTTAGCCGCTGAAGGAATCAACGGAAAAATCAGCATACTGATTTGCGTGCCGAGCAGCGGCGATTTGGCAACATCGAAATTGCCGCCCGCCGAAACCAGATACGGCGTTTTGTTCGGTTCGAGACGCAGTTCATAGCTGCACGACGAAAGCAGAGATTGCAGATATTCGTTTAATTTTTCCATTTGTTTAGAATTCGTTAGCGCGTGGATTTGGCTGGAAGTTTTTTGAGTTTGGAACAAAACTCGAATTAAAGATTAACATACGAAAACCGTGTTTGTCATCAAAAAAGTTGGAATGATGCGCGGCGAATGGCGAGTCGTTTATTCGGTTTTGATTCTTCGCTCTCAACTCCGCACTCTCGACTAATTTTCCAACTGTATTTTTACGCCGGAAAGTTTTACATTATTTATGCTGATAAATGATGAATTCACAACCGCCCGCAAATTACGCTGAAACTGAAAACACGCCCGAATTGTCGCTTTTTTTGCCCGTCTTAAACGAGGAAGACAACTTGCGCCCGATGCACGCCAAAATTCGTGAAGCGTTAGATTCGCTCGGCAAAACGGCGGAAGTTATTTATGTTGACGATGGCTCGACCGACAAATCTCTGCCGATTTTAAAGGAAATCGCGGCACAGGACGAGCGCGTCCGCGTCATTTCTCTCAGGCGGAATTACGGTCAAACGGCGGCGATGTCGGCGGGTATTGACGCGGCAAAGGGCGAGATTTTGATTCCGATGGACGCTGATTTACAGAACGATCCGAAGGATATTGCCAGACTCTTAGAAAAATTAAACGAAGGCTACGATGTCGTTTCCGGCTGGCGCAAAAATCGCAAAGACAAACTGATTATGCGGAAAATTCCTTCGTGGATTGCCAATAGCGTAATTTCAAAAATCGGCGGCGTTCCGCTGCACGACTACGGCTGTTCATTAAAAGCCTATCGCCGCGACGTGATTCAGGACATTAAACTTTACGGCGAAATGCACCGCTTTATCCCGATTTACGCCAGTTGGGTCGGCGCGCGCGTGACGGAAATTCCCGTTGACCACCACGCCCGCACAATGGGCAAATCGAAATACGGAATCTCGCGCACCGTCAAAGTCGTCTTCGATTTGATGACGATAAAATTTATGGCTTCGTATCAAACGAAACCGATTTACGTTTTCGGCACGTTCGGAATGATTGCCTTTTTTCTTTCAATCGTCGCTGGACTCTGGGCGTTTTACCTGAAATTCGTCGGTGGCGTTTCATTTATTTTAACGCCTTTGCCAGTCATTTCCGTCGTGATGCTGGCGATTTCGATGCAATTTTTCCTGATGGGTTTATTAGCCGAGATGCTCGTGCGAACGTATCATGAATCGCAGGACAAAACGATTTACGCGGTGCGTGAAAAGATCGGATTTGAACACGCATCGCTATTGAAAAGCTGAACTTTTTCCTTGCCGTTAACGTTTGCCTTGAAGTTTCTTTAATCAAAAAACTCTTATGAAAAAAACAAACAATTTCTTTTACTGCGCTTTCTTAATCGTTCTGCTTGCTCTTTCCATCGCCGACGTTTCGGCGCAGGATAATGCTAAAAAAGTTCCCGCCGAAGTGCAGGCGATTGCCGGAACATTCACTGGTTCGTGGACGAGTTACACGCTTAACGACAAAGGCGAAGTCGTCAAACAGGCGGCTTGGACTGATACGATTAAAGCGGAAAAGCCGAACGCCTTAGCAGATCGCGCATATGTCGAAACCGTTGACGAAATGATTTTCGAAGGCGGCAGAATTCCGCCGCAGAAAGTTCCGGGCAAAGAAGGTTATATGCTCAACAAAGACGGAAGTTTGGGCGATTATTACATCGAGATTTTCGGACAAACGATTCCGATGAAACGACTCTCAAAAGAAGTCTGGGCTTACAGCACACCGGCAACGGCGCGCGAATTTTCAATGCTCGGCGAGCGATTCATTTCCGGTATTCACGCGCTCGTTAAAACGACCACGATTGAGCAGGGCGTTGAAACGCACAGCATCACCAGAATAACAACCGCGCGCTGGAAAGACGCGGAAGGCAAAGAGCGTTTGACTCAATTCGTCAGCCTTCAAGGGCAGCATAAAAAGTCGAAATGATTAATTTTAGATTCAGCTAATTCAAAATTTTCCTGAGATTATTTTTCGGCTTGATGACCCTTTTCTTGAATAACTTTCGTTTGTGTAGACGAGAGGACAAACGTCTGCCATATGATAATACGTAGCTTGTTTTTTCAAAAAAGAGTTTGCGGATATATTTTGAAAGCGTAGATGGATTTCTAATCCATAGAAACAATCGAATCAAACGGCGAGAAGCCGACATTTTTATCATAAAAGGAGAAAATATGCCAGATAATAAATTAATGCCGTTACCCAACAGTTCCAGCGGGAGCAATTCAAATTCGCAACCTTTGCCCCAGAGCCTGCGTCACGACTTTGAAACGAAATTCGGACAGAATCTGTCGGACGTACGCGTTCATGAAAATCATCAAGCCACGCATCTGAACGCGGCTGCCTATTCGCAGGGCAATGATGTGTTTTTCGCACCGGGCAAATATCAGCCTTTTACCGAATCGGGCAATGATTTAATCGGTCACGAATTGTCGCACGTCGTTCAACAGCGCGGACAGCAAACGACCGACGTTCCGCAGGGAATGGTAAAAGTCAGCGACGGTGGTCAGAACAACAATAATTGATTTAAATTCGTGATTTGAAACAAGGTGAAGTTTGCAAAGCCGAATTTGCCTGAGTTTAGATGATAAGGTTAAATAATACCTTATCATCTTTTTTATGTGCGGAAT
>CBDUBY010000307.1:0-3615 GCA_965365505.1 uncultured Pyrinomonadaceae bacterium
GATGAAGCGGAGAGATTGGTAAGCGAAGGTTTCATTCTACCGACCGAACAAATTTTTCAAGCACCAGGCGGCGCAACGACGAAAAAGGCAATCTATAAATACTATTATCATTATGCTTATCCGCTGGGAATTGCGACGGAAGAACCGACTTTAGTTCCTGATTGTATTCAAGATAAAAACGGACATATACTTCCCTATGTAAAATTTGAAGGTGGTTCGCTTAAAATACTGCCGGAAGCGATTGCGGAATTGAATAAATTGTAATGGGAAAAGTAAAAACGCATCAAAAACTGCCGACTGAATGGAACGCAAGAGAGATATTGCGTGATAAAGGACAGTTTTGGACGCCGAGTTGGGTTGCTGAAGCAATGATTGCTTATGCTGCTCAAGATACGGATTTAGTTTTTGATCCGGCGACCGGCAGAGGCGCGTTTTATGAAGCACTAATCAAACTAAACAAACCTGAAATTTCGTTTTTCGGAACTGATGTTGACCAAGAAGTGTTAAATGACGAAATTTATCGCCAGCAATCCTGTAACGTCGAATTAAGAGATTTCATAAAAAATCCGCCGCAGGGAAAGTTTAAAGCAATAATCGGAAACCCGCCTTATATCAGACATCACAGAATTGACGAAGAAACAAAAGCGTTTCTAAAAAAATTTTCGTCCGTCACCACCGGAATTGCCATTGACGGCAGAGCAGGCTATCACATTTATTTTTTCATTCAAGCATTAAGCCTTTTAGAAAAAAACGGCAGACTCGCTTTCATAATGCCCGCCGACACCTGTGAAGGAAAGTTTGCAAAGAATTTGTGGAAATGGATTTCGGAAAACTTTTGCATCGAAGCCGTTATAACTTTCGCTGAAGAAGCCACGCCCTTTCCGAATGTTGATACAAATGCAATGGTTTTCCTAATAAAGAATTCCGTACCGACTGAAACTCTTCAATGGATAAAAGCAAATAAAGCGTATTCGCCAGACCTTTTCGATTTTGTGTCATCTGACTTCAAAAAGAAAAACTATGAAACGCTTGAGATTATCACCCGACAAACCAGTGAAGGAATTGCAACGGGATTTTCACGTCCTGAACAAAATCACAACGACTTCAAATTTCATTTAAGCGATTTTGCAAAAGTAATGAGAGGAATCGCGACAGGCTCAAATGAATTTTTCTTTTTAACCGCTCAACAAGTCAAAGAAATCGGTTTGCCCGAAAAGTTTATTAAACGAGCAATCGGCAGAACAAGAGACGCGGTAAAAAGCATTATAACTACAAAAGATTTAGAGCAATTAGAAAAAGAAAATCGCCCGACATATTTATTTTCAATTAACGGACATAAAGATTTTCCCGAATCAGTTAATAATTATTTGAAAATCGGCGAAAAGATGGAACTGCCTAATCGCTCACTTATCAAACAGCGCAAGCCTTGGTATAAAATGGAGCAGAGAGAAATTCCCCCATTGCTTTTTTCTTATCTTGGCAGACGCACCATCAGATTTATAAAAAATGAAGCAGGTGTTTTACCTTTAACAGGCTTCCTCTGTGTTTATCCGATGTTTACTGACGAGGAATCAGTAAGTAATCTTTGGCAAGCATTAAATCACGCTGACACTTTGAAAAACCTTAATCTCGTTGGTAAAAGTTACGGTTCGGGGGCAATTAAAGTAGAACCCGGAAATCTCAGCGAACTGCCTATTCCAGAACATATCGTAAATCAGTTTCACCTCAAAAAATCTAAAGAAAATATAGAAAAACAATTGGAACTATTTGTAATTAAATCAGCTTAGAAAAGAGAGCAAACCAATGATGCGGACAGTTGAAGCGGAAATTAATGTTGATGTAACGGTGGCGCGGATTGAACCGATGCGGGTGAAAATTTAAACGCGGTTTTTTGGTGACGGTGTTGGAAAACGGCGCGGCGAAGTGTGGAAGAAACTGAACAAACGGAAATTTAGATGTCAGAGAATAATAAAGCAATTTTAGAAGAAGCTAACGCGGCTGTCGCTCTGGGCGATTATGAAAAATTTCTGTCGTTTTGCGCCGAGGACACGGAATGGGAGTTTGTCGGCGACAAGATTCTCAATGGGAAAAATGCCGTTCGGCAATGGATGACAAATGAATATGTCGAGCCGCCGGAAAACGATGTCGCAAACTTAATCGCCGAAGGAGATTTCGTGACGGCAGTCGGCAAACTGATAACAAAAGACAAAGACGGAAAGGCGACTCGTTATTCATACTGCGATGTCTGGCGATTTCGCGGCGGTAAGATGGTCGAACTAAGAGCTTTCGTTATCGAAATCGAGGCGGACTGAGCGGATTATATTACCCGCTTAATTTTTTCTCCGCCGCCGTCGAAAAAGCATCGCCGCAATCAGTAAGGCGATTGACGGCAGCCAAATCCATTTAATCTCGCTGGCAATTACAATCAATCCTCTCTGGCTGAAAAATCCCAAACCAATCGGCGAAACTTCAATCGGTTGCCACGGAAAGAAAAATCTTTCGTTGCTGAACGGCGCGAGCAGTGCCGCGCCTGAACCGCCGTCGGTCAGCATATCGAGCAGCGGATGCGAAAGGATGGCGAGTGCGAAAAAGAGCCAGAGTTTTGGAAACGAAATGCCGGTTTGCAGAAATCGGTGAACAAAGAAAGCGACAATTGCGCCGAAGATTAACGCGAAACAAATCGAATGCGTAAACCCGCGATGCGCGAACATCGAACCGCGCGCCGCGCCGAATGAATAACCGATGACATCGGCGTCGGGAATCATCGCGCATCCGGCGGCGAGCAGCCAGAACCAGACGGAGACGGATTTTTTAACGAACGCTTTGCCGCAGACGGCGGAGAAAACGGCGTGTGAAAAGATAGTCGGCATTTAATTAAAACGACTTTTTATCCGATTATAGTTTGACCTGCCGCGCTACGTTGACCGCTTCGAGATTCCGCAAATCATTCAACACGGTTTCTTCGAGCGGCGAGTCAATTTCGATAATCGCCAATGCCTCGCCGCCTTTGGCTTCGCGTCCTAAATAGAATCTGGAGATGTTGACCTGCGCTTCGCCGAGCAAGGTTCCGATTTTGCCGATGACGCCGGGAACGTCCTGGTTTTTCGTCAGCAGCATAAAGCCCGACGGCACGACTTCGATTGAGAAGTTGCCAATTTCCGTGATGCGTCCTTCGCCGCCGGCGAACATCAAGCCCGACGCGATTTGTTCGGCTTGCGCGCTTGAAACGACGGTGCGGATGTCGTAGGTTGAGCGTTTCGATTGAGTGTAGCTCGTCGTGATTTGGATGCCGCGCTCGTCGGCGATGTGCAGGGCATTGACGACGTTGACGCGGGCGGAAACGTCCTTTAGAAGCCCGGCTAAAAAGGCGCGGGTAACGGGCGCGGCGTCTTTTTCGGCTAATTCTCCGGCGTATTCGATGACGACTTTCGACACCGGACTTTCGTTCATAATCTGCGCCTGGAAGCGACCGAGTTTTTCGCCTAATTCGATGAACGGCTGAAACCGTTCGAGTTCCGCTGCCGCCATCGAAGGCGCGTTGACGGCGTTGCGGAGTTCGCCCGACAGCAGATAATCGCGCATCTGTTCGGCGACGGTTAAAGCCACGCCTTCCTG
>CBDUBY010000308.1:0-3613 GCA_965365505.1 uncultured Pyrinomonadaceae bacterium
CGCTCGGCGGAGATTTTGCAGGTTGAAATCGAAGCCAACGGCGCGGAAGAAATCGCCCGTCGTTCGCGCGGAACGCCGCGAATTGCGAATCGGCTGCTTCGGCGCGTCCGCGATTACGCCGAAGTTGATTACGACGGCAAAATAACCGAAGCGGTCGCCAAAGACGCGCTTAATCGGATGGAAGTTGATGTCTACGGGCTGGATGAAGTAGATAGAAAATTGTTGTTGACCATTATCGAAAAATTCGACGGCGGTCCGGTTGGTTTGGGAACGATTTCCGCCGCGATTCACGAGGAGAAAGATTCGATTGAGGAAATCATCGAGCCGTATCTGATTCAAACCGGCTTTTTAAATCGAACGCCGCGCGGTCGGCTGGTGACGCGCCTTGCCTACCAACATTTCGGATTGGAGAACTTATTAAAACCGCAAATCGCGCCGTTGTTTGAATGATTATCTGAATCAAGAGTAGAAGCTAATCCGTCGCTCTTTTTTTCAATGCGTCCCTCTTTGACTTCCGTATTGAATGATCTTTAACACAGAGAACACCGAGAATTTTCAGAGAGACGCACTGAGAAGATACAGAAAACGGGCAAAAGAACTTATTTACGATACTTTTTGTTTTCTAGCGCAGATTCTAAAGCGACTGTAAATCAATGACAAATCGGTAGCGAACGTCTGATTTAATTGTGCGCTCATAGGCTTCCTCGATCTTCTGAATCGGTATCGTTTCGATATCCGAAACGATGTTATTTTCAAAACAGTAATCGAGCATTTCCTGAGTTTCTTTAATGCCGCCGATGCCCGAACCGGCGAGTATGCGGTTGTTGGAAACCAGCGAGAAAGCCGCGACTGCGGCGGGCGTGGTCGGTATGCCGACGATGACCATCGCGCCGTTGTAACCGAGCAGATTCAGATACATATTCAAATCGTGGTCAGCTGAAACGGTGTCGAGAATAAAGTCGAATGTTCCGGCGAGCGGTTTCATATTCTCGGGATTTTTCGTCACGACAAAATTATGCGCGCCCAAATCTCGCGCATCCTGTTCCTTCGACGGCGAAGTGCTGAAAACCGTTACTTCCGCGCCCATCGAAACAGCGAGTTTCACGCCCATGTGACCCAAACCGCCTAAACCGACGATGCCGACTTTCTGACCGGCTCGCACGTTAAAGCGTTTCAGGGGCGAATATGTCGTGATGCCCGCGCAGAGCAGCGGAGCGACCGCCGCCAGATTTTCCTGCTCGCGGATTTTTAATGTGTAATCTTCGTCCACGACGATTTGCGTTGAATAGCCGCCGTAAGTCGGAGTCGTTTGATCCATTTCCGTGCCGTTGTAAGTTGCCGACCAGTGAACTTTGCAGAACTGCTCGACATCCTGACGGCAATTCTCGCACTCGCGGCACGAATCAACGAAGCAGCCGACTCCGGCGAAATCGCCTTCCTTAAACTTCGTCACATCCGCGCCGACTTTTCCGACGCGCCCGACGATTTCGTGTCCGGGAACCATCGGATAAATCGAATTGCCCCACTCGTTTCGCGCCTGATGAATGTCCGAATGACAAACGCCGCAATACATAATTTCAATCAGAACGTCTTTCGCGCCAATCTCGCGCCGCTCAAATTCAAACAATTCAAAGTGCGCTTCTGCGCTTTTGACCGCATAACCTTTTGTATTTAACATTATATTCTCCTTGGTTTTAAGTTTGGGCGAACAACTGCTTTAAGTCAATTACGGTCTTCTCGCTGAATACGGCGAAGGCACGCAACTTATTGTTCGGCGGCGCAGTAGTAAATTTGACATATAATCAAAGCGGCAACCGGCAATCGTTCTGATACGCGCGACAACTCTTAAATCGGAGATTCGAAGTTATGAACTTTCAAAACAGCATAATTTAACTCAGCCGGTTATTAACGATAAGCTCAATCGTTCTGCTCGGCATTCTGACGACATCAGCAAATGAGTTTGAGTAGGACAAAATCACAGATTAGATCAAAATTCCCTCGATTCTGATATCAACTTTATTTGTTGTTTTTCATTTTTATCGCGTTCAGAATTTCTTGCCAAAAATTGGCTTCTTCTAGTACGATTGAAAAACTGTCTGCCTTTCCCAGTCCAATCTTTCGCTCTCTCGACAGTGAAATGCTCAAGACTGCTCGGTCAGACTTAACTTTAATTACCAATACTTACCTAACAGGAGAAAAATCTATGTTTTACTACTCTTCGGCGCCTTACGATAATCTATTCAAAACCATAAGTGTTCGTGGGCTATATGCGGCGGTCGCGTTTTTTGTTTGTATAGTCGCCGTGCCGCGTATTCAGGCGCAGGTTACAGTTGATTCACCCGGAGCCGTCGGACAATACTCATCAATGGCAACTGTCAACGGCAATCCAGCTATTAGTTACTATGACGCGACGAACGGTGATTTGAAGTATGCCCGCGCGACTGAAGCCAGCGGAACGACTTTTGGCGCGCCTATCACGATTGACTCAGCCGGATTTGTCGGACAATATACATCGCTGGCGGTCGTCAACGGTAATCCAGCCATTAGCTATTATGACGCGACGAACGGCGATTTGAAATATGTTCGCGCGACGGACGCCAGCGGAACGACTTTCGACCCGCCAGTCACAGTTGATTCAACCGGAACCGTCGGACAATATACATCGCTGGCGGTCGTCAACGGTAATCCGGCTATTAGTTATTACGACCAAACAAATGGCGATTTGAAATATGTCCGCGCGACTGACGCCAGCGGAACGACTTTCGACCCGCCAATCACGGTTGATTCAACCGGAACTGTTGGACAATATACATCGCTGGCGGTCGTCAACGGCAACCCGGCTATAAGTTATTACGACCAAACAAACGGTGATTTGAAATACGTCCGCGCGACTGACGCCAGCGGAACGACTTTCGACCCGCCAGTCACGGTTGATTCAACCGGAACTGTTGGACAATATTCATCAATGGCAATAATTAACGGCAACCCGGCTATTAGTTATTATGATACGACAAACGGTGATTTGAAATACGTTCGTGCCACTGACGCCAGCGGAACGACTTTTAGTTTGCCTCTTATAATTGATGCAACCGAAGATGTCGGACTATATACATCGCTGGCGGAAGTCAACAGTAATCCAGCCATCAGTTACTACGACCAAACAAACTTTGATTTGAAATATGTTCGTGCGACCGACGCCAGCGGCACAACTTTCAGTTTGCCCGTCACGGTTGATTCAGCCGGATTTGTCGGATTATATACGTCGCTGGCAGTTGTTAATAATGGTCCAGCTATTAGTTATTACGACCAAACAAACGCTAATTTGAAGTATGTTCGCGTCCTTGGAACAACTGCGGCAAGCGTTTCAATCTCAGGACGAGTAGTTACGCCTAATCAATTGGGTTTGACCAATGTGCTGGTCACATTAACCGATATGCAGGGAAGCTCGCGGACAATCACAGCCAACAGAAAGTTTGGCAATTTCCGCTTTGCAGACGTGACGGCGGGCGAAACCTATGTCTTGAGTGTTTCTTCTAAACGCTACACCTACGCGCCGCAAATCATCACGGCGAATGAAGATGTAACGGATGTGGTTTTCACAATTCAGGAATAA
>CBDUBY010000309.1:0-3609 GCA_965365505.1 uncultured Pyrinomonadaceae bacterium
AAGAAAAATTTTCTTGCTCCGTTCTGTGGAACAAATCGGAAGATTTGGAGTCTAAAACAGAACGGAGCATTTTTTATGAGCAAATATACAAACCCTTTGAGCAGCATTAAAATCGCCAGCCCTTGTTCGCAGGATTGGAACGAAATGATTGGGACGGAAAGAAAACGCTTTTGCGGCGAGTGCAAATTAAATGTTTATAATTTGTCTGGAATGACGCAGACCGAAGCCGAACTGCTTTTACTAAACACGGAAGGTCGCCTGTGCGTTAGGTTCTTCAAACGCGCCGACGGCACGATTTTGACTAAGGATTGTCCCGTTGGCTGGCAGGCGGTAAAGCGGCGCGTGTCAAGAATTTCAGCCGCCGCCGCTTCTTTGATTCTAGGAATCGTGAGCGGTTTAGGTTTGAATAGTTATTTTTTCCGCGAAAAGGAGATCGTCACGATGGGAACAATTGCGATTGAAAATTACGAGAATCCGCCGATTGATGTTGTTCCGCTAACAGGTCAGATGGAAATTATGGGGAAAATCGCGCCGAATTACCCGATAGCGGGCGGCATTTCGAATATAGATGAAGTTCGCCGGGAAGTTAAAAAGAACCGCCGTTGATTTTTTATGGTGTTTTAGTTTGAATCGTTAGAAGAACAAAATCAGGAGCAAAACAAGAAGCAGCGCGAAAAATCGATTTTTCGCGCTGCTTCTTGTTTTGCTCCTGATTTCAAAATTTTCTTGTTCGTACAAGCATCTAATTTTTCACAAAATAACCTTGCCGCGCCCGAACGCGAAACTTTTGCGGATTGATTAAGCCGACATCGAGTTTAACATAGCGATTCACCGGAAATTCGGCTTCGGAATAATACTGAACCAAATACTGCGCCTGCAGTTCATTAGCGAGCTGGCGAAAGATTGTCGTTAAAGTTTCCTGGTTGCGTTTCGTGTTCGATGAATTTTGTAAATTATCTTTTAAAGTAATCGGCAGAAACTTTGGCAGAAACGCCGTGCCGCCGGTTTGGTCAGCGAATTTTTGCAAATTACTCTGACCGAAAACGCTCATCTTATTTAACTGATAAGAACTGCCCGCCGGATTTATCGAATAGAAAACCGCATCGGTATTTTGCAGGGATTGAAGAACGCGGTTTTGTTCACGCGCGCTCGCTTCGTTGCGGTTGGCGACTGTGAGTTGATACAAACTTTTCGAGTCAATTGTATCTATTTTGCTGCCTAATTTGCTGTAGCCGTTTTGAATCGCTTTGCGGATTCGCTCGCTGTTTGTGTCTTCGCCGTCGGAAATGACAATCACAACCTTACGCCTGCCTTGCGGCGCGTTTTTCTGTAGATAATCAGCAGCAACAGCAACCGAATCGTAAAATGCCGTAAAAGATTTTGTCGGCTGAATTGATTTGATGGAAATTGCGGATTTATCAGCCGTATCTCGCGCTTGGATGAGCTGCGGCGCGGAGCCGATTGAAAAGATCGTGGCTCGGTCGTCCGGTTTCATCACTTCCTGCAAGAACTGCGCGGCAGTTTCCTGCTCGAATTTGAACATTGCGTCGGTGCTTGCCGAAACGTCAAACAGCAAAACGATTTCGAGCGGAACTTTTTCGGCATCGGAAACCTGCTCGATCTGCTGTGCCTTGTTTTCTTCCGAAACGCGAAAATCTTGCGCCGTCAAACCCAAAACCGGCTGACCGGCGGCATCGGTAATCGAAACCGGAACGACGACCAGACGCGAATTAACTTTAATTACCTCGCCGTCGTCTTGAATCGGCGGTGTCGGCTGAACAATTTGCGAATGAGCCGAAATAGCAATGACTGTTATTAGAAAAAATATGAATACGGCTTGACTGCTTTTCACGTTTCAATACCTCCGAAGATTTGACTGAGACAAAAGAAAAAGGGCAAAAAGTGAAAACCTGCTGAGATGTTTTCATCTTTCCGCCCTTCGTTATCATATCAATGAATTACTCTTGGTCGTCGGTCGGTTCAGTCGTGTCCTTTCTGACTTCGACATTTTGATTCATACCGCGGCTCGCCAGTAATTTGACTTCCACGCGACGATTTTGATTGCGTCCTTCAAGCGTCGTGTTGTCGGCAACGGCTTGAAGTTCGCCGAAACCATACGACGTTCCGATTCTGCGAAGCGGGACATTGTGCGTTTCGACTAAATAATCAATCACGGCTTGAGCGCGTCTTTGGCTCAAAAGTTTGTTTTTCTTCGCATCGCCGTCTGCCGAAGCGAAACCGGTGATTTCGATGGTGTAGCCTTTCATTGTCATCGCCGTTTGCGCAACCTGGTCGAGATTAGCTTTCGCTTCTTCGGAAAGAACCGCGCTCGCGACCTTAAAGTTGACAGTCGAAGTTGACTGGACGACGTAATCGTCTAACGAAGAAATTCTCTGATTAGTAGCGTTGACACCGGCGATTGCCGCGTCTGCCGATTCCTGCGCGGCTTTTGCGCCGCCGCGAGCGGCATTTGAAATCGCCATCAATTCGTCAATTTGTCCTGAAATGCGCTGGGCATTCTGCTCGGTTTGCGTTAGCCGCTCTTCGGCAGGCGAAACGCGGCTGTCAATTGACTGCGCGACGCGGAAATCATCTTTGCCGAAACGAACTTTCGTTGCCGCCAAAGCACCCGACGTATCGCCGCGTCCTTCGACTTCCAGATTCAAACCGCGAACAATTCCGTTAGTGGCAACCGTATCGCCGCCGCCAAAAAATCCGCCTTTGGTTTTGATACTCGTTGCCGGACTTAAAACGACGGTCGTATCAACGCCGACCGCATCACGGACGGTAAAAGTTGTGTCGTCTTTAGCGACCACAACGCCTTTAATTTTGTATTTTTGTCCGCTCGTCAAAGTGCGAACTTGCGCGTCTTGTGCGAAAACGCTGGAAATACCAATCAAAACCGCTAAAAGCAGTACCGGAAATTTTTTCAACATAATAATTTTTAACTCCTTGAACTTATGATTTAAGTCATTTCTGCTGATTTTTGGACGTTTATTAAACAGGCTGGGTTGTCGAAAGAAAACCTTTTAACAAAAACTTTGTAAAGCTCATTCAAATAATCGCACATTTTCAAGCAGCAATACAATAAAAATGTTTTGTAAACAATGATTGTGCCAGAAAGGCTAAAACAGCAAATGGTTAAAGTTACGCGGGAAAATAAATTTCAAATTCAAAAACCAACAAACGATTTACATTCAAAGATGCTTTTTTTGCGGACAGTTCTTTTGTATAAAACTGTCCGCATTCGATTCATAAACGGGTAATTTACAAGTTAAACGCGGTGGTTTCGAGATATTCCTTCATATATGACAGAAACTTTTCGGCATCTGCGCCGTCCACAACGCGGTGGTCATAGGTCAAAGCGAAATAAGCCATCGAGCGAATCGCAATCACATCGTCGCCATCGGGCGTAGTCATAACCTTCGGACGTTTCTCAATGGTGCCGACGCAAAGAATAGCAACTTGCGGCTGATTGATAATCGGCGTTCCGAACAAGCCGCCGAAAACGCCCGGATTCGTAATCGTGAAAGTTCCGCCCGCGACTTCATCGGGCATCAGTTTTTTCGTTCTCGCGCGGTCGGCTAAATCGTTCGCCGCGAGTGCCAA
>CBDUBY010000310.1:0-3601 GCA_965365505.1 uncultured Pyrinomonadaceae bacterium
TTCGGCGCGCCTTCATACATCAAAACCGTCGCGCCGTTCGACAGCATTCCGTAGACGACGTAAGAATGTCCCGTCACCCAGCCGATGTCCGCCGTGCACCAAAAAACATCTTCGTCCTTTAAATCGAAAACCCATTTGGCGGTCAGCGTCGTCTGCGTCAGATAACCGCCGGTAGTGTGCAAAATTCCTTTCGGCTTGCCGGTCGTCCCCGATGTGTAAAGTATAAAAAGCGGATGTTCCGCATCGAGTTCGGCGGCTTCGCAATTATCGTCGGCTTTTGACATTAAATCGTGCCACCAAAAATCAAATCCGTCTTTCATTTCGATTTCTGATTCTGTTCTCTGAAACACAACGACCGATTTGACGGTCGGACAGCTTTTAACGGCTTCGTCAATGGTTTGTTTTAATTTTATCTCGCTGCCGCGCCGATAGCCGCCGTCCGCCGTGACAATTAATTTACACGCGCCGTCGTTCACGCGGTCACGAATCGCGTCCGCCGAAAATCCGCCGAAGATAACAGTGTGCGTCGCGCCTATACGAGCGCACGCCAGCATCGCCATCGCCAGTTCGGGAACCAGCGGCATATAGAGCGCAACGCGGTCGCCTTTTTCCACTCCGAGTTTTTTTAAGACGTTCGCAAATTTACAAACTTCGCGGTGAAGCTGCTGATAAGTAATCGTCCGCGTTTCGCCCGGCTCGCCTTCCCAGATAATCGCGGCTTTATTCTTTCGGTAAGTTTCCAGATGGCGGTCAATGCAATTGTAGGAAATGTTTAATGTGCCGCCGACGAACCATTTTGCAAACGGCTCGTTCCATTCGAGAATCGTGTCCCACTTTTTAAACCAATGCAAAGATTCCGCCGCGCTCGCCCAGAATTCTTCCGGGTTTTTGGCGGCTTCCTCGTAAATTTGTTCGTATTCTTCGTAACTTTTGATATGCGCCTGTTCGGAAAATTCCGGCGGCGGCGGAAAGATTCTTTCCTCGTGCGAAAGCGATTCGATAGCGATTGTGTCTGACATAATTTTTTCGATAATCGTAGTTTTATTTAGCCACGAATCGTATCGCCAGACAACCGTTGAATTTTATTTTCGTCAAAATCTAACTGTTATTTTCTATTTCTTCCCAAATTCGATGACCGCGAGTTTCGGTTAAGAAAATCGAACCGACGACAAATGTCACCGCCGCGATTATCATCGGGTAATAAAGCCCGGCATAAATGTTCCCGGTTTGCGCGACGACAGACAAGCCGATGAGCGGCAGCAGTCCGCCGAACACGCCGTTGCCGATATGATACGGCAGCGAAAGCGCGGTATAACGAATCTTCGCCGGAAACGCTTCGACTAAATAAGCGGCAATCGGACCATAAACCATCGTGACCCAGACGACTTGAATAAAAATCAAAAAAATCAATTTCCAAGCCGCCGCATTCGACATCAATTCGCCGAAGTTTGTGTAAGGCAAAACCTTCGGCGCGGGCGCGAGATTGCCGCTTGCGTCCGAAGTCTGCGGCGTTAAAGTAAGCGCGCCGGTCGCCGGATTTTTTTGCGAAGTCGCCGTGACGACGTTTGAGCCGGCGGCAGACTGCATCGCTTTATAAATCGGGATGTAAGTTATAACGGCAAGCAGCAAGCCCGCCATAATTATCCATTTGCGTCCGATGCGGTCAGAGAGCCAGCCGAAAAAAACGAACAGCGGCATTCCCAAAAGCAAAGCGGCGGCGACGATGTAATTCGCCGAAGTTTGGTGAACATTTAAAATTGATTGCAGAAAAAACAGCGCGTAAAACTGTCCGGTATACCAAACCACGCCTTGACCGGCGGTCGCGCCGAACAGGGAAATCAAAACTCGTTTTAGATTTTCCCATTTCGTGAACGCTTCGATTAAAGGATTCGCCGAAGTCATCCCGGAAGATTTAACGTGCTGAAAAATCGGCGATTCCTTCATTCGCAGTCGTATGTAAAGCGAAACGGCGACGAGGAAAATAGAAATCAAAAACGGAATGCGCCAACCGGCAAACGCATCGGTTTTTCCGGCAAATTGTTCCGCGCTCATCAGATTTTGAACCATCAAAATAACGGCGAGCGAGATAAACAACCCGAGCGTCGCGGTAATTTGAATGAACGACGTATAAAAGCCGCGCCGCTCGTCGGGAACATGCTCGGCGACATAAACCGCCGCGCCGCCGTATTCGCCGCCGAGAGCCAAGCCTTGCAAAACGCGAATCAACAAAAGAGCAATCGGCGCGACGATTCCGATGCCGAAATTGTCCTGCAAATATCCATAGGTCGGCAGAAATCCGATAACGGCGGTCGCGCCGCCCATAATTAAAAGCGTGACCAGAAAAGCGTATTTGCGCCCGACAATATCGCCGATGCGTCCGAAAAACAAAGCGCCGAACGGTCGCACGACGAAGCCGACGGCGAACGTGGCGAGATAGGCGATATAGGCGAAAGTGTCGTTGCCAGGCGGATAAAACAGCGGCGCGATGACGGCGGCGAGTGAACCGAAAATGTAGAAGTCATACCATTCAATCATCGTCCCAACGCTCGACGCGCCGATGACCTGCCAGATTTTGCCGGTGGAAATTTCCTCTGAAACGACATTATTTAAGTTTTTTTCGGATGTCATATTTTCTCCTGCAAAAAATTAACGCACGCCGCGGTTGAAGCGCAAGCGCGACGGCTTGCGCTTGCGTCAGTTGTCGGGTTTTTTGCAAGATTTAATATTCCGCGACGTTCCTAATTTGCCCGCCAAACAAGGGCTGGTTTGAAACTAAGAATTAGAGTAAGATGTGTGCGAATGACAGCGCGAATTTTTCCCCGACACATCAACTCAAGAATACATAAAAGAACTTTTATAAACATTATGAAACGACTGATCTCAACGACGCTGATTTTTTCGATTTATCTGAGCTTAATTGCGCCAATCGGCAATCAAATTATCGCCCAAAAAACGAGCGGCAAAACCAAGAATACGAATATGAATTTAACACTGCCCGACGGCTTGCAGTTTCGCCTCTCGGAAGGCGAAGCCGGCGCGGAAACGCGCGAGAAACAACTGCCCGCGAAAACCGATCCGCTTTCAGAAGGCGAAACTTCGAGCCTTTTAAAACGCATTCCGCCGATTAAAGAGCAAACCGACGACCGAACCGATTTTGCCAAACGAGTCGGAACTTTGCCGCCGCCGAAAACCGGGCAGATGATTCCTGTAAAATTTCCGTCGGACGATCAACGCGGAACGCCGAAGATTAATACGGGAAACACGCTCGAAGTCGTGCGCTTTTCGCCCGAAGGCGAAATTCCGCTCGCGCCGGATTTGAACGTGACATTTTCGCAGCCGATGGTCGCCGTTACGTCGCAGGAACAAGCGGCGCAATACGCGCCGGTCGAAATTACGCCGAACGTCGAAGGGAAATGGCGTTGGTTAGGAACGAAAACTTTGATGTTCGACACGACGAAGCGGTTTCCGATGGCGACGAAATTTACGGCTCGCGTTCCGGCGGGAACGAAATCGGCGAATGGGCAGACGCTGGCGAAAGATGTCGTCTGGACGTTCACCACGCCGCCGCCGAAAGTCGAGCAGATGATTCCGGCGAATCAAA
>CBDUBY010000311.1:0-3516 GCA_965365505.1 uncultured Pyrinomonadaceae bacterium
GTTCGGGTGATTGAAAATGTTGTCCAATGCCATCTGCATTTCCGTGTTGCCATTCAAATTCGGCGCGATGTTTTGATTGACTGCCGGAATTCCGCAGTTCTGAATGCCGATGCCGCAATATGAAAGCAGAGTTTTCGCCTCGACGTTGTGTTGATTTTGATTCAAAAGCAGCGGGTCTTTATAGTTTTGCGTTCCGACGACGATGTTCGGGCAGCTTGCCGGTGTGTTGCAAAATCCAAAGCCCGTAAAGACTTTCGTAAAATTATTCACCGTTTCCTGGTCGTAAGTCGGAATCGGGTTGTTGTTTGAATCGAGTTTCAGCGTGCCGTCCTGATTCAGCATAAACAGACCGATGCTGAAAAGCTGGAGAATCTCGCGGGCGAAATTTTCGTTCGGGTTATTTCTGGTGCTGCGCGCCATATCGAGGAAATTGCCCATCGCCGGATTCAAAGTAATGTCGCTCATCAAATTCCGGTAATTGCCGAAAGCGTGCTGGCTCAATTTCTGATGATAAGCAACGATATGGCTCGCCTGCTGCGTGTCAACGCCGGACACGACCCAGACTTGTCCCAATGCCCACGCGACGCGGTGTTTTAACTGCGCTTCGCCGTAAAAGGCTTCTTTGAAAAACCAGTTTTGAACCGGATACTGCGAATAAAAATCGCGGCGGCAATTCGGCGGAATGTTATTTTGACAATCGGCGGGAACATTTACCGGCATCAGCGGAAGATTCGGATACGGATTGGTCGGGTAAGGAGCGTTAAATTGTTCTTCGAGCCAGACGCGCAAACCGACGCGGCGGATTCTTTCGTCCAATGCCGGAGTCGGTCCGAAAGTCGCCTGCTCCATAAATCTCGTGCGGTCGCCCGAATACAGATAGCCGACTCTCGCGCTCGTTTGCGCGGAATTTGTCAAAGTTTTAACCGGCGAAGTCGGAAAAGGCATCGCTTTCGCGCCCGCGTCGTCAACAATTGCGCCGCCGATTTTGCCGAATCCTAAACGAAGGCGATTACTCGCCAAACCGCGCCACGTCACGCTGATTAAAACATCGCCTTCGGCTGCGGCTTGCGGAAAGAAATTAAGCGTATCGCGCAGCTCGACGGTCAGCGCGTAAATGCCTTCCTGACCTTTTAGCGGCTGAATATCAAGCACCGGAAAACGATATTGTCTGCCGAGCGCGTCCTCGACATTCACGCGAAAAGCGTTCGCGCCTTCGTCCGCCATCAAATCCAGATTCGTGACATACAGCACGACTTTGGAATTCGGCTGAAAGGCTTGGCTTTTTATTTTCGACAGCTTTCCGCTGCCGAGCGTTCCGTCACCTGTCGCCAAAGCCCGCAGGCTGTTCGGTTCACTGATTAGAATCGGTGTCGGCGAATCGGGATTCGGGTCAACCTGCGCCCAAGCCGCGAATGCCGCCATCAAAGTTACAAAGCTCGCGCTTAAAATCTGCCGCCATAAAAGCGACCGTTTGTTCATCATAACGCTTTCCTCCGCAGAGATTACTCTGCTAAAATTTGATTCAATTTTTTATAAAGCAACTTTAACGACCGAGGTAGGATAGCGTCGTTAATTTTAGATTTCGATTATCGAAAACCTTTCGGTTTTCCAAATCATTATATCAAAAATTGCTTCTCGGTTAATTAGACGAAGACTAAATTAGTTTAGCCGAAAAAATCCGCTAAAAAAATATGCCGAAAACTCTTCTAATAGATGCGCCGAAAAACTTCAGTTTCCGTCACACGATTTACAGTCACGGCTGGTGCGAACTGCTGCCGTTTGAAATTGACGAAACGAATTGGCGATTGAAATATGTTTTTATTGATGTAAATGCGCAAACGCCGGTTGCCGGAGAAATTAGCGAGAGCGACGGGAAAATTAAAATCGAGATTGCCGAGACGAAAATAAACAAAAAAGTCGAAGCGAAAATCCTGCGCGACGTGCGGCACATTTTGCGGCTCGACGAAAACTTCGCGGAGTTTTATAAATTCACGCGCGCTGAAAAGCGGCTTGCTTGGATTCATAAAAACAATGCAGGCAGATTGCTTCGCTCGCCGACGGTTTTTGAAGATTTGGTGAAATCCATCTGCACGACGAATTGCTCGTGGGCGTTAACGAAAAAGATGACGGCGAATCTGGTGGAAAAGTTAGGCGAACCGGCGGCGAACGGAAAACGTGCCTTTCCGACTGCCGAAAAGATGGCGAGCGTTGACGCGGATTTTTATAAAAACGAAATTCGCGCCGGTTATCGTTCCGCCTATTTTGCGGAACTGTCGCAAAGAGTGGCGAGCGGCGAAATCAATCCAGAAAGTTGGCTTGCGCCTGATTTGCCGACCAAAGAAGTTAAACGAGAGATGAAGCAAATCAAAGGCGTGGGCGATTACGCGGCGGAAAATCTTTTGAAATTGGTCGGGCGTTACGACGGACTCGCTCTCGATTCGTGGCTGCGCGCGCAGTTTTACAAAAAGCACAATAGCGAGAAAATCTGCGCCGACAAGCAAATCGAGACGCATTACGACCGTTTCGGCGATTGGCGCGGACTGGCGATTTGGTGCGATATGACAGAGAGATGGTTTTAGTCAGAGTGGTCGGTAGTCCGCAGCTCGTGTTGGAAAACAATCGAGGTTTTTCCTCAAGCGACGCAACGAACAACTGACTAAATCAATCAACTTTTTAAGCGAGCGGCGCGTCTGAATAATTGGTCGGCGATGCTCTCCCGAAAATTCGCCGGTCGAGAAACAAAAACATACAGGAGAGATAAAAATGACAAAAGCATTCTTGAAATTATTTACGAGTTTAGCGATTTTACTGGTTGTTCTGGTGCTGGCTGATGTCGGCAACGCGCAGCGGCGGCGCGAATCGCGCAACAAACGAATGACCAAAGCGCAGGTCGAGCAGGTCATCAACCGCGTCGAGGAACGAGTTGACAATTTTGACGATTATTTTGACCGCTCGCTCGACAACAGTCGTCTCGACGGCACCGAGCGAGAAGATTGGCTGAACAAACGCGCCCGCGATTTGGAATCGGCAACCGACGAACTGCGCCGCGAATTCGACCGGCGCGATGCCTGGGCAGAAAACAAAGCGGAAGTTCGCAATTGTTTGAACATCGCCAGCGATATTGATAAAACGATGCGAAGCCGAAAATTCGCCAAAGCTACCGAAGCGATCTGGAGCAGAGTTCGTTATGAGTTGAACACTCTGGCGGATATTTATAATCTGCCGAAAGTCGGCTCGAAGGCTTATTGATAAACTTTTTTCGGAAAACGCGCGTTAGATAAAGAAGCAGACTTGTTCATTCAATCTGCTTCTTTCACTTTGTCAGAGAATAATCAGAAACCCGACCGTCTGGAAGAGTGGAACGAGAAGTTAATGAAGAATAAGTGATTTGAAATTTCTAAACGTCTAAGCTGCGCGGTTCACCCTTCCTGACAGTCGGGTTTCTGACGGCGGCGAGTTATAATAAAATTATCAAAAGGGCGAGCGAGAGAAATGCTGAACACAGGAACAATCTTA
>CBDUBY010000312.1:0-3509 GCA_965365505.1 uncultured Pyrinomonadaceae bacterium
AGATTCAGAGAATTTTACCAATGCGATGTTGACGCAATCGGTTCGAGTTCGATGATTGTCGAAGCCGAATTGATTTCTGCTGTCTGCGAGATTTTAACCAGACTGGGTTTTGATGATTTTGTGATTCGTATAAATGACAGAAGAGTTTTATCTGGATTATTGAACGCAGCAGGAATTGAAGAAGATAAACATATAGATGCGCTTACTGCGATTGATAAGTTGGATAAAATTGGCGTTGAAGGTGTAAAGAACGAATTTCTTCAACGAAATATTTCATTAGCTTCTACTGAAAACATTCTTAAATGGTTTAGCAATATTAACAATCTTTGGCAGGCAAGGAATTGGACTTTAGATGAATGGAACAATCGAATTGTCCGTGCAACAGATAATTTAGCAGACTGGGCTATGGATAGAGATTCATCCGCTGGCGTTGTTAAGGGATTCGATTATTTAATAGAAATTAATGAAATTGCAAATGCTTTTTCAAAAGAGATTAAGATTAAATTCGACACAAGCCTTGCGCGTGGTTTGTCTTATTACACAGGGGCGATTTTTGAGATAAATGTTCCTGATTTGGCGGGCAGTCTCGGCGGTGGCGGGCGTTATGACGGGTTGATTGGAATGTTCGGTAAGGAACAGATTCCGGCGTGCGGTTTCAGTTTGGGTTTGGAACGCATTCTCGTCGTGATGGAAGAACGCGGAATGTTTCAAAAGCTGGTTGACGAAGGTAAGTTGCAACTCGATTCCGCCGACGTGATGATTGCGAGTTTCGACGAATCGTTAGTTGGCGAATGTTTGAAACTCGCAGGCGAATTGCGCGCGTCGGGCTTGCGAACGCTCGTCTTCCCGGAAGCCAATCAAAAAATAAAACCGCTCAAATACGCCGAACAAATCAATGTTCCGTTTGTGTGTCTGGTCAAACCATTGGAACTCGCCGAAAACAAAGTAACGCTCAAAAATATGCGGACGAATGAGCCGCCGGAAACGGTTGCGAGAGAAAAAGTTTTAAATTTGATAAAAGCAAAATAATGGGAAGGTGAAAAGGGAAAAAGTTCGGTTGTTTATTCAACCGAACTTTTTCCCTTTTCACGAAAGCCTCTGAAATTTCGATGGTTTTTCTTATGATCGAAGATGATAAACATTATAGCCCGGCGATTATCGCCGGGCTATAATATTGGTCGCCGTTGGCGACGGCAATTGAATTTTCAAAGCTGTTTACGGGTTTTGCTGCGACGTAACCGGAACATCGCTTCCGAGTCCGAATGTTTCCACGCGCTGAATTCCGGTCGTGCTGGTCAGGATATACCATTTACCTTCTGCAGGACGGAAAACCGTAAAATCCGTTTTGCCGTCGCCGTCGAAATCGCCCTGCGTCGGAACGTCGCCCGTCGCGCCGTATTGAACGGTTTGAACGCCGCCGGAACTTTTCAGAACATACCAGTATCCGGTGCTTGGACGATACACGGCAACATCGGCTCTGGTGTCGCCGTCGTAATCGCCGGTGACCGGCTGATCATCCGCCGCGCCGAATTGATACGCCGCAAATCCTGCCTGACTTTGCGAAATATACCAAACGCCGCCGCGATAAACCGCGACATCCGATTTGCCGTCGCCGTCATAATCCGCCGCGACGGGTTTATCGCCCGCCTGTCCAAATGCCGTCGCATTTGTTTGACCCGTCGTCAAATTATAAAAATACCAAGTGCCGTTTGACGGTCGGAAGACGGCTAATTCGGATTTGCCGTCGCCGTCGAAATCCGACGGCTGCGGAACGTCGTCAGCCGCGCCGAAAGCCACGCCGGTAAATCCAGCCGTCGAGCGTTGCAGATACCAAACGCCGCCGCGATAAACCGCGACATCGGTTCGCCCGTCGCCGTCATAATCGGCAGGAACAATTCGGTCGGTTGACGCGCCGAAAGCCACGCCGCTAAAACCGCTGGTTGACTGCTGCAAATACCAGGTGCCGTTTGACGGACGGAAAACCGAAACGTCCGATTTGCCGTCGCCGTCAAAATCGGCGACGACGCGGCGATTTGTCACTTGCAGATTTTTCTCCCAAATTCCGCGCCCGTGCGTGGCGATTTTCAAAACGCGGTGAACCGGCTGAATCTCCATTCCGAAAACCGCGACGCGCGGCAACCCTTCGCTGAACGGCTCCCAACTCGCGCCGCCATTCGTCGAACGGAAAACGCCGATGTCGGTTCCGGCGAAAAGCGTCTGCGTGTTTGCCGGATCAATGGTAAAAGTATTAACCGGCACGTCGGGAATGCCCAATCCAGCCGGTGTCCAGGTCGCGCCCGTCGTCAGATTCGTCGTTTTCCAAACGTGCTGACCGTTCGACAAACCGTAACCGTTCAGCGCGACATACGCGACGTTCGAATTCGTTGGGTCAATCGCCACGCGCCCGACATAACGCGCCGGAATTGCGCCGGTAACGTCGGTCATCGTCGTCGCGCCCGCCGTCGTCGAAAGATAGACGTTGCCGCTCGTCAAACCGGCGAGACGAATATTGTCGTCCTGCGGCGCAATTCCAATCGCGCTCACGCGAGCCGGCAAGGCTCCGCTCACATCGGTCATCGTCGTTCCCGTATTCGCCGAACGATACAAACGGTTCGTCCCGAAATAAAGCGTGTTCGGGCTGCCGGGACCGAGAACCATCGGCGCGTAGAATAATACCGAATCGGAACAGAGAATTCCGTTGCTCGACGTGCCGTTGCGACAGCCGAGCAGCGTTCCCCAATTCGGGTCGCCGTTCGCCACGGTCGTCGTCGCGCGGCTGAATCCGATTTGCGTGTTCGTCTGGTTGTAATAAGTGTGATACGCCGTGACGTTGTTGATCGTCGGCGAGTTTTTGTCAATCACGACGAAACCGCCATCGCCGCCGTCGGATTGAATCCACGTCGTCCCGTTCGGCGCGAGAAATTCCGTGCCGTTGTCCTGCGTTCCGCCAAGGGAATAATGGCGGTCGAGCGGATGTATGGCGAGGCTCATAAATTGCGTCGCGCTGAAGCTCGTGTTGTTCAAGGTCTGCCACGAAATCGCGCCTGCCGATTGAACATTCATTGTGCGCCAGATGCCGCCGTCGCTGCCGAAATACATAATGTTCGGGTCGGACGGCGCGAGCGCGAACGCCTGCGTGTCAACGTGCAAACCCGACGAGCTGTTCGTGAAACTCGTGCCGCCGTTCGTCGAACGCCCGAAGACCAAAGTCGGCGAACCGCCCAAATAGACGCGGTTCGCGTCGTTCGGGTCAACCGCGATGGCGATGTCGTAAAAGCACTGCGGGTTACAGAAATTATTATCAACGGCAACCGCGAAAGTCGCGCCGCCGTCAACTGATTTATAAACCGTGCCGGTTCCCATTCCCGAAGCGACATAAACGGTCGTCACGCTGCCGACTCGGTTAATGGCAAGTTCGGCGCGTCCTGGATTTGTACCGTCGTCGGTCGCCTGTGTGCGCGTAAAAGTCGGCGCGGCATCGAGCGCGTTCGTCGAAAGATAAACGCCGC
>CBDUBY010000313.1:0-3497 GCA_965365505.1 uncultured Pyrinomonadaceae bacterium
TATTTCAGCGACGATTTGGCGAAAATCGCCCAGACTTCGCGCGAAACGAGCGAGTATGTGACCAATCAGGACGAAGTGCTGGCTCTGGCGCGCGTTGATTGGGAAAAAGCCCGACCAATGTTAGACCGAATGCTCGCCGACTCGACGCAGCCGGTTTCGCAGACGCTGGCGCGCTGGGCTTATTATCAGCACGCCATTCAGGAAAAAAATTCGATTGAGGCGGACAGGTATCGCAAAGAATTGCAGGAAACGGTCGAGAACAAATCGCAAAAGCCGGGCAACCGCGATTTGGCGATGGACGCGCTGGTCGAAGGCGGCGATTTTGAAGGGCGCGACGATTGGTATTTTTCGCTTTTGGAAGACGAAACGCTGCACGATTTGCGCGTCGGCGGCGCGAGCTACACGGGTTTGACGACGCTTCTGAATCATTCGCCGTCGGACAAATACGTGGCGAAAATGCTTGAACTTTCTCGAAGCACGAATCAGGCGGTTCGCAACGCGGCGGTGCGCAATCTTTCGACTTTGATTAACGATAAAAACCGCGAAGTTATCGAAGCTCTGCTGCCGTGGCTCGAAGACCCGAAATGGGCAAAGGAAACGCAGGGCAGCGAGCGACAGCAATTGGTTAGTGCCTTGCGCGAGTTTGAAATTCCCGAAAGCGTTCCGGGTTTGATTGCGGTTTTGAACGAGAAACAGACGCAGGAAGTCAGAACCAATTCAATGTCGAATCAGATGAGTATGAACACGAGCCGACCGATGACGGGCGGCACGACGGTTGATTATTACCCGTATCGTGATGCGGCTATCAGCGCGTTGACGACGCAGAAGGACGCTCGCGCCGCAATACCGCTGCGGGCGGTTCTGCCGCAGGTCGAAGACTGGCAGCGCAGCGGTGTCGTGCGGGCGATTCTTCTGTCGCGCGGATTTTCCATCGCCGAACAAATCGAGGCTCTCGAATTGATGGCGAAAAACGTCAGCCAGCCGACCGAGTATTCGAGCAATACGATGGCGATGACCAGCGGAACACCGCCGATTCCTGGAATTTCTTCAGAAGCCGAGATACGCAGACAAATGGATACGCGAATTGACGCGCCAATGGCGACAATGGCGGCGAACAGTTCGATGATGGGCAACACTTATACTCTGCCGCCAAACCGCCCGTTCAATGCTTCCGAGATAAAACCGCTTTTGGGGATGCAGCTTATCAATCTGCCCGATGCCGAAGATGAATTAGTGAGGGCTTTGATTGACCGCATCAGCATTTTGGATAAAAAAGACCCGCCGCTCGCAACCGGCTTGCGGCGGATTATGCAGAACTGGAACGGCGCGGCGATTAACCGACTGCTGTTGCAGGATTTAAAGAACAATCGCGCCAATGTGGATTCAATCGTTAAACTTTTGAGTTTGCGAAAGGAATTGCGCGAAAAGCAATGGAACGATGTGAACGACATTCGCTCCGGCAGTCTGACCGCGCTCGGAATTTCCGCGTGTTTGATTGAAGACACGAACGGTTACGACGCGATTCTCGACGGCGAAAGCGCCGAGGCGAAAACGGCGATGCTCAGTTGCGCCAGACTGATTCGCGCCCCTTTACCAGTGCAAAAAGTCGCGGAAAATCTGAAAAGCCCGACGAAAATTCTGGCGGCGGCGGCGGAAAGATATTTGATTGCCGAAGATTCGCCCGAAGCCCGGCAAATAGTTCTTTCACTGCATCCGAACGAAGCCCTCGTTCTCGGCGCGAGAACTTATTTTGGCGGCGAGAATTTTTCGGAGGGCAGCAGCACTTATCTGCCGCAGCTTTTCGCCACCGTCAACGAAACGATGTCAACGGCGAGTTATTATATGTATAGCGGCGCGGACGAAAAGTTGGCGGCGACCGAGCGAATGCTGCAAAAAGAAGTCAAGGAAAATCAGGAACTGCTCGGTGTCTATGCATATAACGACAATTTCGTGCGGATGTATAAAGACCAGGCTGTTTTCAGTTGGCAGGAAGACAAGGCGCGTTACCGCGAGCGCGTATTGGAAACCGAAGAATTCAACAATCTGAAAAGTTATCTGGCGGCAGAAAACGTCAACGAACTGCCGCCGTTTCTGGCAGACTGCAACGGCGATGAAGAAGAAGGCAGCGATTGCGAAAGCCGCGAGCTCTTGATGCTCGGTCGGCAGGGCGGACGGCGCATTTTTACTTTTGGCGAGAAGCCGAAGTTTTTTGCCGGTCTCGAAAGGATTTTTGAAGAAATGCGCCAGCCGCCCGCGAAACTTCATTACTGGCTGGAAAAAGGCGTGACGGGTTTGGAGATTTTATTTGAAGACCCGAATCTGCAAGCCGAAGCGGTCTGGAAAGTCGGCGACGATTTCCGCGTGTTGATAAACAATGAGGCACGCCGCAAAGAAATTGACAAGGAAATCCAGCAGCAGGAAGAAATCGAAGATGAACGACTCAACGATTCGGACAGCGAGGAAGTTTATGAAAAATATCAAAAAGTAGAAGCCGAACGCATCAAGCGGCGCGAACAGCGCGAGTATGAAAATTATTCGTGGCATAAATTCACGGGCGGCAAACTCGCCGAAATTCTTGGACAACCGAACAGCATCGAATTTCTGCCCAAACCGGATGGCGCGGCAGTTCGCGCCGCGAGCAGCCAATGGAAAGCCCGCACCAACGCCTTTGAAATCAGAAGCGACGCGGAAGGCTTGTATAAAGTCGGCGGCGGACGCACGACCAAACTGCGCGAAGGCTATTACGACAAACCGCTGGTCACGGCAAACGGTCGCTGGCTGATTGTCACGCGCTACGGCGAAGAAGAAGGCAGACAGTTGGTGCGTCTGAACCTGCAAACAAATCGGGAATTCGTCGTTAATTTTGATGAATATCCGCTTGTCGAAACCGTTGCTTTTCTGCCGTCATTGAATAAAGTTTTACTGTTCGGCGGCGGTTACAGCGAATACGAAGGCGCGGAGGAAGAAGATTACACCAACCGCGACGGCGAATTCTTTTTTCTCGATCCCGATACCGGCGCACTCCAAAAAGCGAAAGGCGAAGTGCGCCCGCTCGCGCAGCAAACTTATCGCCCTTTACAGCCGACTGCTAAACCCGATGAATTTTGGGCGGCGATACCCGACGATTCAGATTACACACAGGTCGGCGTTTATAATTTGAAAACGCTGCAATTCAAACCGCTCGTGAAAATTCCGCAGATAACATTTAACTCGATGCAGATGTGGGTTGACGCGGGCAAAGTTTATTTCGTTTACGAAGGTCATCTGCTCGGTCTGCCGCTACCGAAAGTAGCGAGCGCGGCAGAATGAAAAGATACGAATCTGAGTTTCGTTAAATCGCGGGCGATTAGTTTTAATCGCCCGCGTAATTTTTACCAAGACTATTCTAAACGCTGCAACCAGATGAAACGCCGCAACGTGAATCTGACAAAACAATCTTAGTAAAGTAACGTGAGTTCGGGATAAGGATGGAACGCCGTCATCTTGACGGCAAAGAT
>CBDUBY010000314.1:0-3491 GCA_965365505.1 uncultured Pyrinomonadaceae bacterium
GCGTCAGACCACATCGAATTAAACGAACTTTTCAAACCCGGACGCTGCACGATTCTTGATTTATCCGACATCGAACAGCACGAACAGCAAGTCATCGTCGGAACTTTATTGCGCCGCGCCAACAAAGCTCGAATGATGATGACCAGACAGGAAACGCCGAAAGAACGCGGCGATTTCGTCAACTATCCGGTCTTCGCGCTACTTGAAGAAGCACACCGTTTCGCGCCTGCCGGAGCGAGCGTTGTTTCGACAAACATCTTGAAACAAATCTTGTCGGAAGGCAGAAAATTCGGCGTCGGCATCGGGCTTATCACGCAGCGACCGGGCAAACTTGATCAGGACGTTCTCTCGCAATGTATGACGCAAATCATTATGCGAATCGTCAACCCTATTGACCAGCAAACCGTTGCCCAATCGGTCGAAGGCGCAGGCAGAGCGATGCTCGCCGAACTGCCCGCCTTAACCAAAGGTCAAGCCGTCATCTCCGGTGTCGGCATCAACACGCCCGTAATGTGCCGCATTCGTTCAAGATTAACCAAACACGGCGGCGAAACCTTCGACGCGCCTTCGGAATGGATGAAATGGCACGCGCCCGAATCCGCAGACAAACGCGAACAGGCAAACGCGCCTTATTTGAAAGAAGCTAAAGAAAAGAAAACCGAAACATTAGGCGGCGTGAGATTTTAGTTGGTAAAATAAATCTGCTATGACAGGTCAATATATTTTAAGCGATTATCTGGAAAACGCTCTGGCGCGAGCCGAGTATGACAAACTCGAAGACGCGACGTTTTTCGGGCGCATTCCTGAATGCAAAGGCGTAGTCGCATTCGGCGCGACTTTGCGCGAATGCGAAACCGAACTGCGCTCGACGCTCGAAGATTGGGTGCTTGTCGGGTTAAAACTCGGACATCCCTTGCCGATTTTGAACAGCCTCGACTTAAACGGAAAACCCGAATATGAAATGGAAACCGTGTAAGCGCGGCGATTTCGTCAAAAAAAACTGCGCGCCCTCGGATTTGAAGGCGCATATTCGGGCGCGAAACATCAATTTATGGTTTTCAACCAATGCCGCCTGACGATTCCTTCCAACGCCGAATACTCCGTCTCGCAACTGCGAATGATGCTCCGCGAAGTCGAAGAAATAATCGAACGCAAAGTATCAGTCGAAGAATGGAACGATTTGCTATAACGCGCTTTACTTGAAACCGACTTCGGAGAAGAAGATTGAGAATATTAGAATATAATCGAGCAGTTATGAAATTATTTCTGCAAATTTTCTTGTTGTTAACCTGCTCGTTGTGTGTCTTTCCTCAAACTTTTGATGAGCCGCGTTTGGTTGACGAATTCGGAAAAATTAATGCAGAAAATTTGGAAGCACGATTGGACAGTTTTACAATTGAATTAAATAACAATCCAAATTCAACTGCAAAAATCCGTATCTATCGCGGTAAAGACTCGCCGATTGGCTTTCCGGTTCGTTACGGAGTTCGTATTCAAACTTATTTAGTTAGGAATCGTGGAATTCAGCCTAAACGTCTTCAAATTATTAATTGCGGATTGGGCAACAGAGATTTGACAACATTTGTATTGTTTCCGCCTAATTATCAAGAAATATCAGTTCACGGAATTAGTTGCCGGGAAATTGTACAGTTACCGGGATCAAAAATAGCATTTATGTGGGATAAATTCTGGTATCAGTTGCCAAATGACGGCTCTGATTGCTGCGTGACAGATAATTATGGTGATTTAGAAAAAAACGCTTCATTGGATACTCTTGCCAAAAAATTAAAAGCAGACGATACACAACTGGCAGTTCTAATTTTCTATTCCTATAAATGTGTAAAAAAGGAAATATGTAAATACCAACCTTCAGATTCGACTAGACTTGCCAATAAAGCTTTAAAACGCGAAAGAAATTATTTAATAAGACAACACAAAATTCCATCCTCAAGAATTATAACTATAAACGGCGGGTTCAATCAGGGCGAATATTCTCAACAAGCACGTCGTTTGGAAATTTGGACTGTCGGAAAAGGCGGCAAAATTCCAAAGCCGAAACCTGATTATGTTCCGAATCAAAATCGCGGTAAAAAGAAATAGTTCTCGAAGGTTTTTGCTTTAAGTAACAAGCAGCGCGAGCATCAATGCATCATTAAAATATTCGACAGTCAAAGCGTCGAAATGTTTTGCTCGTCAATGATTATAACTCTTCAATCAGCACATAGAAGACAAATATAAGAGTGTGCAACATAGTTAGATTCTTTCTAAGGTTGAATAGGCGGGCAATTTACTATTGCTCATAATTGCCGCGACGGAGAAACGAGTAAGGCTGGTCGCCGAGAATACTCGTGTAAATTTCATTGACGGTCTTCAATTACATCCGCCCAGACTTCTTCCTCTTCTTCCTCGTATTCGTCGAACACGCTTTCGAGAATTTCGTTTTGGTCGGCGATTTGCTGTTCGGCTTCGCTGAGGCGTTTGGCGAGTTGTTTGGTGTGGCGTTCGAGTTCGACGGTGCGCTTTTTGCGCTCGTTGCTGATGCGTTCGAGATACAGCATATAAAAGAATTGCAGACCGGCGACGCACGCCAGCGAGAGCGAAAGACCGATTAAGACATACGTCATAGCAAATTAGGATGGCGGATTTTTCGATTGCTGATTTGTCGTCGGGCAATCGCGCCGCTTATTTGAAATTTCGATAATTATACTCTTTACAAACCGCAAAGGAAAAGTCAGAATTTTAATATCAAACAGTAATGGAGAAAATAATGGAAAAAGATACTGATAATTCATCTTCGCCCGTTTCGCTTTTGGACAGGCGCGAATTTCTGGTGACCTCAATTTTGGCAAGCGGCTTGTTTGCCGCTGCCGTGCAGCCGATTCAGGCGCAGACGCGAATTGTTACCGACGCGAACGGTTTGACCGTCGGCGAGGTGAAAATTCCCGTTGCGGGCGGCGAAATTCCGGCTTATCGAGCGATGCCCGACAAGAAAAATAAAAAGTTTCCGGTCGTGCTGGTCATTCACGAAATTTTCGGCGTTCACGAATGGATTCAGGACGTTTGCCGGCGTTTTGCCAAACTCGGTTATATGGCAATCGCGCCGGCTTTGTATGCCAGAGAAGGCGAGGTTTCGACGATTGCGACTTCGGGCGAATTGAACCGCCAGATTTTCTCGAAAATTCCCGACACGCAATCAATGGCGGATTTGGATGCGACCGTCGCGTGGGCGAAAAACAACAGCGGCAATACGAAAAAACTTTCGATCACGGGTTTTTGCTGGGGCGGCAGAATTACGTGGCTTTACGCGGCGCATAATCCGCAGGTTGACGCGGGCGCGGCGTGGTATGGCAGAGTCGTTCCGACGGCGAACTCGCCAATCAATGAAGCGCAGCCGAAAACGCCGATTGATTACGCGAAGGATTTGCGAGTTCCGGTTATCGGATTTTACGGCGGACTCGACACGGGCATTCCGCTCGACGGCGTTCAGAAGA
>CBDUBY010000315.1:0-3482 GCA_965365505.1 uncultured Pyrinomonadaceae bacterium
ATCGTGTCGCCGATTTGCACGTCGGCGACGGTTTTTATCGAAGCGGTGATAAAGCCGACTTCGCCGACGCTTAATTTATCAATCGGTGTCGGGCGCGGGCGATTGACGCCGATGGTTTCAACCAGATATTCGCGTCCGGTGTTAAAAAATCTGATCTTCGTCCCTTTTTTAATCGTGCCTTCGATAACTCGGAAAAGAACGATCACGCCGCGATAGCTGTCATACCACGAATCGAAAATCAGGGCTTTGAGCGGCGCGTCTTTGTCGCCAACGGGCGCGGGAATTTTCTCGACAATCGCTTCTAAAACTTCCTCGATGCCGATGCCGGTTTTAGCCGAAGTCAAAACCGCTTCGCTTGCGTCCAACCCAATAATGTTTTCGATTTGCTCTTTAATTCTATCTGGTTCAGCCGACGGCAAATCAATTTTATTGAGAACAGGAATCAACTCCAAATCGTTTTCGAGCGCGAGATAAGTGTTCGCCAAAGTTTGCGCTTCGACGCCCTGCGAAGCGTCAACAATCAGCAGCGCGCCTTCGCACGCGCTCAAGCTGCGCGAAACTTCATAAGAAAAATCAACGTGACCGGGCGTGTCAATTAAGTTCAAAACGTATTGCTGACCGTCTTTCGCCGTGTAGTCGAGACGAACGGCGTGGGCTTTGATGGTGATGCCGCGCTCGCGTTCCAAGTCCATATCGTCAAGCAGCTGCGCTTCCATATCGCGGTCGGCGACCGCGCCGGTGAGCTGCAAAATTCTATCGGCGAGCGTTGACTTGCCGTGGTCAATGTGCGCGATGATTGAAAAGTTTCTGATTAAATTCGAGTCCATAAAAATTACCTGATAAAGCGAAGGGAAAATTAACAATAGCAAAACCGCCGCCGGATTCGCACGTTTCAAATAGAATTTTATTCGTTTTCCGGCGGTTTGTAACCTGCCCGACAGAATTCTTCGCTAATCCCATCAAATCAACGATTGAGCTGATAAATATGATAAACACCGCTTTGCCGGCTTTTGTATCAAAACAATGCGGTTTTTCCTGCCGTGAGCCTCAAAGCACGAGCCGCGAGCCTCGCGTGACGAGCCGCGAGGGTAAAATTCGCCGAAACGAGCGTCGGCGCGAAGGGATTTGTGAGTTAATTTTTCATTAAACTTGAATCTGTTATCAAAAATTTTACGAATAGCCATTATGTAAGAGTAATTTATTGAACATTTTCTGTTTTTCAGGACTGGTCTGTCAGACGGAGATGTCTTGTTTTTTTCGACAGTTTTCACGGAGGGATAAATTTATGAAGCAAATTTTTAACAGGCAGAGCCTTTTTGTTCTGCCTTTTTTATTGGGCTTGTTTTTTGTCGCAGGCTCAGTAAATGCAAACGCCGGAGTCAATGTCCAGAGCGCGACGATTTACGGTGTGACGACCGGTAATCAACTCGTACGGTTTAACGCCAGCGCGCCCGGAACTTTAACGACCGTCGGCGCAATCACCGGATTGCAGGGCGGCGAAAACATTCTGGGAATTGATTTCCGACCCGCGACCGGACAGCTTTTCGGTTTGGGCAGCACGAGCCGCATTTATGTTATTGACAAAACAACCGGCGCGGCAACCGCCGTCGGCGCGCCGTTCACGCCCGCTTTGTCGGGAACGGATTTCGGTTTCGATTTCAACCCGACGGTTGACCGCATTCGCATCATCAGCAACACGGGACAGAATCTTCGCGCCAATCCGATTAACGGAACCGTTATTGTTGACGGCGCGATTAATCCGGCGACGTTTCAGACGACCGCCGCCGCTTACACCAATAATTTCGCGGGCGCGACCACAACGACGCTTTACGATATTGACGCGGCAACCGACCAGCTTTTAATTCAAAACCCGGCAAACTCCGGCACGATAACCGTCGTCGGACCGCTCGGCGTGAATTTTCAAGCCGTCAACGGTTTCGATTTCTACTCAGGCAACAATACCGCTTACGCAGTTTCCATCGCTCCCATAGGATCGCCGTCGCTTTACACGATTGATTTGACGACCGGCGCGGCGACTGCTGCCGGAATAATTGGCGGTCTCTCTAACTTAACTCCAATCAGGGGCATTGCGGTTGACACCGGCGCACCGGCGACGGCTGGCTTCGGCGTTATCGCTCTGACGACGACTAATCAATTAATCAGAGTCAACAGCAATCGCGCCAACTCGCCCGGCGGCGGCGGCGCGGTGACGATTACCGGCTTACAGGGCGGCGAAAACATTCTGGGAATTGATTTCCGACCCGCGACCGGACAGCTTTACGGCTTGGGCAGCACGAGTCGGCTTTACATTATCAACCCGGCGACCGGCGCGGCAACGGCAGTCGGCGCAGCGGGCGGATTTACGCTGAGCGGAACGAACTTCGGTTTCGATTTCAATCCGGTTCCCGACCGCATCCGCATCGTCAGCGATACGGGACAGAATTTGCGCGCCAATCCGAACGACGGAACGGCGATAGTTGACGGCACAATCAACCCGACGCCGACGGGCATTACCGCTGCCGGCTACACCAACAGCGTGCCGGGAACGACGACGACCACGCTTTACACTATTGACACGAACACCGACATTTTGAACATTCAAAGTCCGCCGAACAACGGAACGCAGGTTCCGGTCGGCGCGCTCGGTTTTGACGCGACCGCCGTTAACGGTTTCGATATTGCCAATGCGGGCAACGTCGCGCTGGCGGCTCTGCAATCGAACGGCTCAACGACTTCGGGACTTTACCGAATTAATTTGACGACCGGCTTCGCGTCGTTCGTGTCGCCGATCAACTCGGCTTCACCGATTCGCGGTCTGGCAATCACCAGCGGTTCGGCAGCGACGAACATTCTGGATTTCGGCGGCGACCGTCGCGCTGATTTCTCGGTTTTCCGCACCAGCAACAACTTCGTGTATATTTCGCGTCCCGATAATTCCGCGTTCGGCTTCCCGTTCGGCAACACCGAAGACTTTTTCCAGCCGGGCGATTATGACGGCGACGGACGCACCGACATCGCAGTTTTCCGCGACAGCAGCGGCACTTTTTTTGTGATGAACACGGCGACCAACACCGTCACCGGAACGCAGTTCGGCGCACCGGGCGACGAGCCGGTGGCGCGTGATTACGACGGCGACGGCAGAACCGACTTTGCAGTTGCACGGCGTTCGGGCGGCTTGCTGACGTGGTTCATTTTGAACAGCGCGAATAATTCGGTGACAGGAACGCAGTTCGGCGTTAACACGGACGTGACCGCGCCGGGCGACTATGACGGCGACGGCAGATTCGACTTAGCCGTGTTTCGCGGCAACGGCGACAATCCGGCGACGTTCTTCGTTGCGCGCAGTTCCGGCGGATTCGCTTCGATGTCGTTCGGCTTGGGCAGCGATTTGGTCGTGCCGGGCGATTACGACGGCGACGGGCGAACAGACTTTGCGGTCGTCCGCACCGGAACCGTCTATAACTGGTATATGTGGCGCAGTT
>CBDUBY010000316.1:0-3458 GCA_965365505.1 uncultured Pyrinomonadaceae bacterium
CGCTGCGGCGACAAATATCAATGCGTATAATTTTTTGAAATTCATAAATTTTTTCTCCTTCTTTTATCAATGCTTTTGAAAACTAACCGCCGCGTTTCCGTTTGAATGCCGCGCGGCATCCTTCATCGTTTCGGCGAGCGTGCCGTAAAGCTCCGTCCACGCTTTTTTGGTCGGCGCGGTAAATTCTTTGCTGAGAGCTTTTTCGAGCGTCCACAAAAGAGCCGCGCCGACCGATTCGTAATCGCGCTCTTCAACGCCGTAGCCGACGTGCCGCGCGCCCAACGCCCGCACCTGCGGAATGATTTCGTCAAGTTGTTCTAGATTCTCGACCGCGTAAGCGATAATCTGCATCAATTTTTGTCCTTGCTTTTTCATATCGCCGTGAAAAAGCCTTCGCAGTTTCGGGTCGAGATCGAACAGCTTGGCGTAAAACAAATCCGCCGCGTGCTGCGAAATCAGTCGAATTTTTTCAAAGCTCGTTTTGATTAAATTTATTTGTTCGTCGGTCATAAATTCTCCTGCGCCGTTTTGAATTTGTTTTCGGCTGCTGCGACAAACTAAGGCGGATGAAACGGGCGAAAACTATCATCGTGGACGAAAAAAACTTAAAAAAAAATTTTTTGCGCCGAATTTAACTTTTCGTCCGTTAATTAAAAAAACGCGCCAAACACCGAAATTATTACGAAAGGATATTCCGGCATCTTCATTCAAAAATGCTAAAACTTGATTTCAGAAAGGTCGTTCTAAAAAGAGATGCGGCAAGCATACTTGTTTGCCGCATCTCTTTTCGCCATCAAAACTTTAATCCTGCAAGCGTCTCCGCCAGCTTTTCGACGGCATACTTCATCACTTTCGCTTGCATTTCGGCAACGCCGTTTGTCCGCATCGCGCTCGCGCTTTGCTGCGTCGTTTCGCCCGTGAATTTGACCTTGCCGGTGGCAACCTCGATGAGCCGCGTCTTCAAGACCGCACGACCGAAATCATCTGCGCCCTTTGGCGTGTATTCAGTCACGTTTCCGGTTAAGACATAACTCACGCCGAGCTTCTTGCCCAACTTGACCGCAGCAGCAGTGGAAGAACTGCCGTTGAGGTTTGCGAGATCGTTTTGTGATTCATTCCGCGTCCACCTTATATCCGCGACATCAAATTGCTTGCTGTTGGCAAGTTCCGCCGCCAAGGTGGTCTGAAGCTGCCGCTTGGCTTCGGCGGTCATCCCGGAGGCATTCGCACCCGGACTGAATTCGATGACCGCCAACTTTACCTCGACTGCTTTGCCCGGCTGCCGTTTGCTGGTTTTTTCTACCGCTGATGTTTGAGCGAGCGAAACGCCCGCCAACGCGATTCCCAAAATAAATGCTGTCAATAAATTTTTCATAATCTTCTCCTTTTTACTCGTCTTTAACTTTTTCTAAAACTCGCTCCGCTTTGCTTTTTACTTTCGGCTGCCCGAAAATTTTGGTCGGGCAGCGACCGGAGCGATTCGCCGTTCGCTCCGGTCTTTTGTGCCGCTGCTGCTCACCTCAACAACAGTCCGGCGATGAACGAAAGTTCGTCGGCATCCGCGTATCTGATCGTCTGCCCGGAAATCGTTCTCAATTCCTGTTGGTAGCGTTCGATTGCGCGGCGTTCGCCCGCGTAGTCGCCGCGCGTCCTGGCGCGTTCGGCATCGGTCAGCAGAACGCGCAGGCGTTCGGCGTTGGCGGCTGACGACGCGCCTTTGATTTGAGCGCGCGTTAATTGGCTCAAATAATCGGCATTAAACATATCGCTGCCGCTGAAAACTTTGACGTGACCGCCGAAACCCGTGCCGACGATAATGTCTTTGACTTCAACGCCCGCTTGTTCGTCAAGCTGCTCGAATTTCAATTCGCGCTTGACGACCTCGATAAACTTGATGAGCGGTTCGCGCAGTCCGGGACTCGTTCTTTCGGGAAAATTGGCGATTTCGGCGGCGGTAATTTGTCCGTCGTTGTCGCTGTTGATTAAAGCGATTGCCTGCGCGAGCGTGCCGGGCGCGTCGAGCAGTGACCGAATCGCCGACGCGCCCTCGGTTCTGACGGCGTTCACGAGATTGCCGCGCAAATCCGTTAAAACTTCCGCGCCGGCTTTGTTGATTTCGTCGAACGCCCGCTGCCGATTTTCCGACGCGCCCGGTGTCGGCGTAATGTCTTGCCGGTCGGCATAACCGCCGGTCGTCGGCGAAAAGGTTTTCACCAGCCGCACGGTTTCCGAGCCGGTGATGCCCGGATGCTGCGGCTCGCTGATTAGCGTCATTTCGTTCGCCGACGCGACAAAAAGTATGTATTCCACGGTAACTATCGCTTCAATTCCGCCGCAGCCGTTCGCCGGCGTTTGGCAAAATTCAACGAGCCGCGTTTTGTCGGGAAATTCGCCGAAGGCTCGATGGTAATTGTGCGCGGCGAGACTGATTTGTCTCATATTATTTATCGTCTGCGTTCGGTTCGCCGCTTCGCGCACTTTTTGAACGGCGGGAAGCAACAAAGCTATTAGAAGCGGAACGGCGACCGATACGACCAGCAGTTCGATCAGCGTAAAACCGGCGCAGTTGCCGCGCGTTCTCGGCGGCGTTTGATTGTCGCCGCCTGTTAATTCAAATTCGTTTTGTAATATGTTTTCTGTTTTCATAATTGCTCCTTAATTTTTCGTATTTTTTCGACACTTCGCCCGTCGCCAGCCGAAAGGATTTTCGGTTGACCGCCGCGCGAAGCGTCGTCTTGTTGATTGATTTAATCGTTCGTTTTTAACGCCGGTTCGGGATAAAAATTTTTACAAAAAGGCATCAAAGCTCAAAAAATAATTGCTGTATGATTTTGCTTTTTTATCTTCGCGCCTTTTGGCGGCGAAACTTGTTTCGCCTGCTTACCCCGAAATCGGGTTAGCTAAAATCTGATTCGCTCGAAGTTGAGCGAGAATTGATCCGTCGGAACGCTGCGACCTGTGTGTCCGCCGCTTTGATAACTTGTTACTAAAACGTCTTTCAGCGTAACTTGCAGGAATGTCCCTTGATTCTCGCCGGCGAGGACGAAAAATTTGACCGCCGGAATTCTGCCCGTAACATTCCACGCGCCCTTCGGCACGGAGATGACAATGCCTCTCCGCAATCGGTCGGCGGCATCGAACAACGCCCGCGTCTTGCTCGCCGCGTCCGGGTCGTTCGCGTCAACGAAACTGAATTCCAAAGGCGAATTCGGCAGCGCGATTCTCGACACCGCAACCAAAGTTCGCGGCGTGTCTAAATCGCCGACCGCGACGTAAATTCCGCCGGTAAAATTCGGTTCAGAATAATCGTTGCCGCCGAACGTCGAAGCAAACGCGATTCGTTCGCCGTTCGCGTCCGCATTATCGTTTGCCGCGGCGCAGATGATCGGCGTTAGAAAAACCATCGCCGCAAATAAAACGATTGAAAATTTATAAAGTATTGTTTGTTGTAATTTCAT
>CBDUBY010000317.1:0-3453 GCA_965365505.1 uncultured Pyrinomonadaceae bacterium
TATGAGCAATTTATCCGACATCGGTTTTCCGACCAGAAGCGAGCAGGACATCAACGATATGATTTCGCACGTTCTCGAACTCGCCGAAACCGTCGCGTGTCCGCAGGGATTTTATTTGAAATTCTCGGATGCTTCGGGCGCGGAAGTTTGGGTGCAGGGAAATCACGAGCAGGAATTGATCGGTTTTAATCCGCATTTCGCGGGCAAAAGCCGCAGGCGCGTCGGCTTGACGAGAGCAATTGAGCGCGAATCGTCCGCGCTCGACGGCGGATTTCACGCTTGGGCGAATCCGAGAAGCGAAGATGTTGAAACTTCGGGCGATTATCCGTTCGTTTTCGACGCGCCGGATTTTCGACTGAATCAGATTTCGCAATTTCCGCATTTTTGCGAAGTCCAGTTGACGGCTTTTGCCTCGAACGATTTTCAGATTTTCGCGGATGAAAAAGCGTATGATGCAAGCCAAGAAGACGAATTGAAATACGCCGCAAAATCTTTTGTTGCCATCGGACTTTTCGCGTTTGATGAGGACGAAACAAACATTGATTTAAGCGTTGTGCGTCCAATCGGAAAATTTACGGGCGAGATACAAGAATACGAATTAAAAACGAACGAGCTTTCGGGCGAGAAATTCTACTGGTTTCTAATTGACACTTTAGGCGGCGCGGTTGATGTCGTCGCGGACGTGAAACTGATTCCAAACGAACCAAACATCGGCGGCATTGTCAGCGGACAATTTTGGCTGTCGGGAAAAATCGGAACGCCGTCATCCTGACGGCAAAGACTGCGCGATCAGTCTAAAAGTGTTTGTTTCTGCTGAACTTGAGTTTTAACGAAATTATATTCGCGCTCTCGCGCTCAATGCCGTCAGGATGACTGCGTTTCATCGTCGCCTCTAACCGAAATCACATTATCCACATAACCTTCAAAAGTATCGTCGTGCGAAATGACGAAAAGCTGGTCGAAGGTTTTGCGCTCGGTAATATGGCTGATTTGCTCGGCTAATCGTTCGCGCCGTTCCGCGTCCATATTCGTCGTCGGCTCGTCAAAAAACGCGAGGCGAACGTCAGATAATTGTTTGAGTAATGCTAATCTTACGCTCAACGCCGCCGCCATTTGTTCGCCGCCGGAAAGGTTGACGAACGGACGCTCGAAACCGTTTTCTTCTAAAACAATTCCGTAATCTTCCGTCCATTTCAAAGTGCGTTCGGCGTTGCCGGAGATTTCGCGGAACATCTGGTTGGCTTCCATCGAAACGTGAAAAACGTAGTTGCGGGCGACGCGCGGCGCGGCTTCTTTTAAAGTTTCGCGGATGAATGTCGTCGCTTCGCCGATTCGTTCGAGCCGTTCTTTTTCCTGAAACTCCGTTTGCATCGCTTTCCGAATTTCCGTCAGGCGATTCAATTCTTCCGCTAGTTGCGATTCGCGTTTTCGCGTATATTCCAAATTCGCTCTGGTTTCGGTCTGCCGCTTTTCCGTTTCAGCGAGAAGATTTTTTTCCTTTGCGTGCGTTTCGCGGTCGTAATTTTTTGCCGCTTCGTTGAAATCAATTTCGGCTCGTTCTGATTCGGTTTTTAACGCGGCGAGTTTTTCCCGCGCTGATTCGAATTCCTTTTCGCGCTGCGGCAAGGTTTTCGCCAGCGTTTCGTTCGCCAAAAACTCGCGATGCGCGTTTGCCGTCGCGTCGCGGTCGGCGGAATACTGCGCCCAATTCGTGTCCAAATCCTTATAGCTTTCGAGCTTTTCGTCGCAGATTCGTTTATCGCTTTCAAGCCGTTCGAGATTTCTCTCTATCTCGGCGATTTTTTCGCGAAATTCCGGTTCGCGTTTTGCTTCACGCTCAAACAATTCAATCCTCGCTTTCGGATTATTCAAGGCTTTCAAACGACTCTGGATTTCGGTTAAATCCGTTTGCGATTGCTGCGAATTCGCCGCGCCGTTTTGCAGCGTTTCCTTTTCTTCTTTCAGCCGTTTGCCTTCTTCGGCGATTTCGCGTTCGCGGTTTCGCAAAGTGTCGAGCGTCGCCGAAAACTTTTCCGCTTCGCGCGAAGTTCTGAGCGCGGCGGCATTTTCGCGCTGATTTTTTTCATACGCGCCGATTTCCGCCCTGATTTCGGTGAACTGACTTTTCAGAAAATTTTCCAAAGTTTCGCCCGGCTGCAAATTCAAACATTTCTGCGAAACAATCGGGCAAATGCCGCCTTTGACCGCCTGTTGAAATTGTTCGTCGTATTCGAGCCGCGCCTTTAAACTCGCAATTTTACGGGTGATGTCGGTATCGCGTTTTTGCAGTGTCTCGAAATCGGCGGCGGTTTGACTTTTTACTTCAGCTTCTTTGATGTTCGTTTGGTTCGCCTTGTAACTGTCGCGCAGACGCGTTATTTTTTCGTCCAAACTTTTGATTAATTTTTCTTTCGCCTGCGCGTTCGCCAAACCGACTTGCAAAGCGTTCAATTGTTTTTCAAATTCGTCCTGTTCACCGACTCGCGGCTTGAGCGATTCGATTTCGCGCCGGGCGTTCAAGGCTTTTTCCAAATTTTCCTGAAAGCGTTTTTGCTCGGCGCGAACGTTCGCCTGCGCGGTTTCGACTTTCGATTTTTCCTGGTTAATTTTATCGCGCTCGACGCGCTCGCGTTCGAGTTCTTTGAGCATTCCGAGAGCTGCCACGTGCGTTTGATAATCTGCTTCAACGAGTTTTATTTGCTCTGCCGCGCTTTGCGCTTGATTTAATTCGTTTTGTTTTTGTTCAAGCGTAATTTCGCCGCGAATTTTTTCGGTTTGCAGCTTTTCAAAAGCGGATTTCAATTCATTGACTTTCACCTCGACCGCATCAAATTTTTTCACCGACTCGCTTTTTTCAGAAACTTCAGCGGTTAATTTTTCCAAATCTTCGGCGAGTTGTCGCGCCTGATTTTCAAAAGTCTTATGTTCGTCTTCAACCGATTCGTAGCGGGCAAGCTCGCCTTCGGCGCGGGCGATTTTTTCACGCGCAGCCGAGATTTGCGTTTCGATATAGCGCACGGTTTCAAGCAATTTCTCCGCGCCTTGCCGGTATTCTTCAACTTTTAAAAGTTTGTCGAAAGCCTTTTTTCTCTCAGCCGCGGTTTCGAGAAAAATCGCCGTGAAAGTTCCCTGCGGAACGCCGATGGCGCGGCGAAAAAGCGATTCCAAATCCGTTCCGGCTTCGACGCCCAAATGCTGCCAGAGAAAGCGCGTGACTTCTTCTTTTTTGTCGGCGATTCTGGTTTTCAGTTGCGGATCGTAAATATAATAACCGTTTCCCGTGTCACGATAAACGCGATATTGACGCTCGTCCAAACCGCTTTCAAACGTGACGTTGACGACTCCTTTCTTCGCGCCGCGCCGGACGAAATCGTCTTTTTTATAATCGAGAAGGTCAAACAAAGTCCACGCGACGGCTTCGATAATCGTCGTTTTGCCCGCGCCGTTCGCGCC
>CBDUBY010000318.1:0-3453 GCA_965365505.1 uncultured Pyrinomonadaceae bacterium
TGTCGTTGGTATTCGTTACCGTAAATGTATTCACCATGAAGCATTTTCCGGCAGAACCGGCGGCGACGATAGCTTGGATTTCCGATGCGGTGAGCGCGCGATTGTAAATCGAAAGTTCATCTATACTGCCAAAGAATGCGTTTCGCGCGTCGTTGTCGCCGCGTGCGCCGATTGCCGCATTGGTCCCAAAGGTGAAGGTTATATTGTAAGTAACCGGAGCCGCCGCCACGCCGTCAACATAAAACGTAACTTGATTGCCTGATTTGGTTACGGCGACGTGATGAAAATTAGTGTCGGTAACTGTGGCAGTCGAGGTAACTGAAGAAACTCCGATTTTCGTTAAGCCCAGCCGATTGGTTGCCTGGTCAATAAAAAAGCCGTAGCCGTTTGTCCCGTAGGCAAAAAATGTTCCGCCCTCAAAGGGGACGACAGGTGAATTAGTAACGATTGTGCTGCTGGAGCGTTTTATCCACGCCTCAATCGTAAAATCCTGTAATTGTAAATTCGCCGGATTGCCGACTATCACGCGGTCGCCGCTGCCGGACGTATTTCCGTTGCCGCCGAGAGTAAATGTTCGATTGACAAATCCGTCTGCAAAGGTAACATTGCCCTGAATCGTGCCGTTGTTTGTCCCTATAAAATCAATAGGGTTGTCTTCGCCCTGATACCACGAAACCAAATTTGCCGGTTGTGCAGTGCAGATAGTCGGCGATAAACTGCCCGCGCCGCTGTCGTTCGTGTTCGTTACCGTAAAAGTCGCCGCCGAAGCGTTGATTGCCGAGACAATTAAAATCAAAACGGCTGCTGTTAAATTCATTCTGAAAAATTTCTTCATCGCTGTTCTCCTTTATGTAAAATTTTGCCGCATTATCGGGTTCATCTATATATGCGAAAAAAACGAAAGTAGTCAGCCATACTTTTTTATACGAGTCAGAACCGCCGGGCGTGAGCGCGGCTAAATTCTCGATTCGGTAGTTTTCTTTTAGCGAAAAAGCCGTTCGCTGACGTTTGCGGTTCTGACAAAACGCGCTTTCAATCCTTAACCGCTGGAAACGTTCAGAGTCCGCGCTTCAGCATATAACTTGAAGTCCGGACTCTGAACGATAAAGAAATCGTCGTTTTAACCAGCGGATTCTTCGCTAAAAAAAGGGACGGCGATAAATTGCCGTCCCTTTCAACCGAGGAGATGGTGAAGCTAAGTCAGGAATCAAAACGCATTCGGAATAGGTTTGTCATCTTGTTGCCCGAAGCGTTCGGCTTGAGATTCGCCGCTGCCGCTCAACAGCAGATGCCAGAAGCCGCTGCGGAACACGCCGACATCAGCTTTGCCGTCGCCGTCATAGTCCGCCGGAACGAGCGTGTCGCCGCTCGCGCCCCAGCGTATTGATGTGTGGTTTCCGCTTGCGCTGCTTAGAATGTGCCAGATGCCTTCGCTGCGGCGATAAACGGCGATGTCGGTCTTGCCGTCGCCGTCGTAGTCGGCAACCGCCGTCGCGTCCGTTTCAATGCCGAATTGGACGGCGCGGATTTGCCCGCTGCCCGATTGCAGAATATACCAAACGCCGGTCGAAGGACGATAAACCGCGACATCGGTTTTGCCGTCGCCGTTGTAATCAGCCGGAACGATTTTGTCCGACGCCGCGCCGAAACGCTCGGCGCGAATTTGCTCGCTGCCCGATTGACGGATATACCAAACGCCTTCGGACGGGCGATAAACCGCGATGTCGGTTTTGCCGTCGCCGTCGTAATCGCCGTGCGCCGCCGCGTCGCCGTTTGCGCCGAACGCTTGCGCCGCAAAGGTATTGTCCGAACTGCGAAGCAAATACCAGACGTTATCCGCTGGACGATAAACCGAATAATCGGAAACGCCGTCGCCATCGTAATCGCCCGCCGTCGGCACGTCGCCGTCCGCGCCGAATGCCTGCGTCCGCACCGAATCGTCGGAGCTGAGTTTGATATACCAGGTGCCGTTTTCCGGTCGGAACACCGCTAAATCGGCTCGACCGTCGCCGTCGAAATCGCTGCCCGCAGTCGCTTCCTGTTTCGACAAATCACGCTCGGCGATGAAATCTAATTCTAGATTTTCGCCCGTGTGATTCAACACTCGATTCGCCGGGCTAAACACGAAGCCGCGCCGCGCCGCCGTTATCACGTATGTATCATTCGTCGGCATATCAGAGAACAGGAAATTGCCGCTTGCGTCGGTCGTTTTGAAGACGGTTTGCGAATTTGAGTTGATTGCTGATAGACGCGCGCCTGCCAACGGCGAACCGTCGGCGCGGGTTACGCGACCGCCGATATTTGCCGGAGCAGCGGTCGGCGCGACGGCAACCAGCGTCCAATCCGAAAATTCGGTAATCGGGCGGACGGTCGTCACCGTATTGGCGTTGACATCCAGCGTTGACGTAATCGTCGTAAAGGTGTCGTCTGCATAACGCCGCAGCTTCAGACTCGCTTCGGGAAAAGGGGGAAGGTCAATCTCCAAATAATTGAATTGAAGAATCGCCGCGACCTCGCCGACTTCAGACAAATCCCAATAACGTTTCAAAGCCCTCGGCTGGTCAGCCGGAACGACTTCGGGCAGAACGCCCTGCACGGCGGCGACTGTCAAACCGCCTGTGCCTGTCGCCGTCGTCAGCACGAGCGGCGAATAACCGTTCGCCGTGCCGACCGGATAAATAAAGCCGTTCGTCGGACTGAATTTCTGCACATTGCCGATGACGTAATTCGCCGCCGAACCACCTGCCGTCGTGCCGGTCGCGGAAAGAGTGAGGATATTCGCGCCGGTCAAAATCCGTCCGCTGGTCAATATCAGCGAGCCGTTGAGCGTGCGGCTCGCGCCAAGTGTGACGGTGTTCACCCCCGGTTTGTTGATTATTAAATTGTTTAAGCCCGAAGCGGACGCGGGCAGTTCAAAGCCGGTCGTAACATCAACCGCGCCGGTGTATTCGACGTTAATCGTTCCGAGCAGCGTCGGCGCGGCTCCGAGCGTTCCGTTGACGCGCTCGATGGTCGCGCCGTTCGCCAGAGTCAGAGACGTGCCGTTGTTAAACCCGCCGTTCGTCAAAATCAATCTACCCGCAACGGTTTCCGCCCCTGCGAGCGTCACGCCCGCGGCGTTGTTAATGATGAGCCGGTTATAGCTGACGTTCGATGCTGAAGCCGTCTGCGCCGCCGTGCCGTTAAAAGTAACATTGGCGTTGGAAATCGTTCCCGCGCCGCTCAGAACCGTTCCCGCGTCGCTCAAAAATAAAGTGAAAGCCGCCGTATTGAACGTGCCGCCGGTGTTGACGGCGAGCGAAGTGAGTTGATAGTCGTTGACGAGCGTGACGGTTGATCCGTTGATAATCGTCGCGTCTGATGAAATGCTGCCGGTGCCGGAAAGATTTTGTGCCCCACCGCCGAAGGTGAACGAGCCGCCCGTGATCGTGCCGTTATTGACGATGTTCTCAC
>CBDUBY010000319.1:0-3437 GCA_965365505.1 uncultured Pyrinomonadaceae bacterium
GAAATCGAAGACGGCATTGACGGGCTGGTTCACGTTTCCGACATTTCGCACTCGAAAAAAATCAAACATCCGAAAGATGCTCTGAAACGCGATCAGGAAGTCGAAGCGGTTATTCGCAGCATTGACACGACCAATCGCCGAATGTCGCTTTCGATTAAGGAATTGACTCCAAGCGTTTGGGAATCATTCGTTTCAGCGCACAAACCGGGCGACGTAGTGCGCGGCAGAATTTCACGCTTTACCGGCTTCGGCGTTTTCGTTGAACTCGGCAACGAACTCGAAGGTTTGTGTCATATCTCGGAGCTTTCCGACGAGCGCATTGACCGTCCCGAAGATATCGGCGCAATCGGTCAGGAAATGGATTTCAAAATTTTGCGAATCGAAAACGACACGCAGAAAATCGGGCTTTCGGCGCGTGCCGTCGGCAAGGAAGACGAACCCGTTATTGACACGAAAAACTATTCGACCGAAGCGAAAAGCGGAATGGCGAGTTTGGGCGAGTTAATGAATCTGAGGCGCGGAGGCGCGGAAGACGAAGTTAAAGAAGACCAGCCGCGAATGTCCAAGAAGGAAAGAAAAGCCCTGCAAGCTCAGGAACGCGCCGAACAGGAAAGACTGGCGGCGGAGCGAGCGGAGAAGGAAGCAGCGGAAGCAGAGTCAGCACAGGCTGATTCTGCCGAAGCAGAAACTTCGGTAGCTGATGTAACTGCAACTTCTGATGAAACGCCGGCGGCTGAGCTTAATGAGAATCAATCTGCTGACGACACCAAGTCGGCATCCGGCACGAGCGGAGACGAACAACCCGACGGCGAAACCGAACCCGCCGCTGAAACGTCAAACGAAACCATTGCTGAAGAAACGTCAGTTCAACCTGAAATGACCGAAGCCGCAAACGAATCTGACACGACCGGCGAAACGAACGCGAATTCAGAATCCGCGTCTGCCGAATCTGTAACAGAAGCTGCTGCGGATAATTCCGGCGAAGCGCGAGCAACAAATGAATCGGAAGCTACCGCTCAAACAGAAGCTGTGAATAACTCGGCGTCCGATGATGACGATATTCTTGAACTTCCGGGTGTTGACGACAAAGCAGCTGCGCCGACCGCAAATTCTACCGGTGACGCGCCGAACAGCGAAACTGAAATCAATTCGGATACCTCAGAAGGCACGGAAGAAAAAACCGCGAACGGTTAAATTTAGAACTTAAACTTATAAAGAAAGCAGAATATGACAAAAGCGGATTTAGTGGAAAAGGTCGCACGCGAAGCTGAAATGACGAAAAAGGACGCCGAGCAGCTTGTCGAAATAATCTTCGAGAGCATCGTCGGTTCTTTGAACAAAGGCGAAAAAATCGAACTGCGCGGCTTTGGCAGTTTCCGTGTCCGCGAACGCGACGCCCGCAAAGGTCGCAACCCGAAAACCGGCGCGGCGGTGGACATTCCTGCCAAACGCGTCGCCTACTTTAAACCCGGCAAAGAACTGAAAGAACTTATCAATAATTAAACCAACGGTAAAGATTGTAAAAATCATTTTCCATTTTCCAAAATCATTTTCTATTTTTCATTGAAGGCAATGTGGCGGTTTTCATCAATGACCAGTAGAAAATGATTTTTTATTTGTGCGATAAACAGTAATGGATATTTTGTGGAGTCCCTGGCGATACGCCTACATCAAATCCGGCGAAACCAAAATGCCTGAAGACGGCTGCGTGTTTTGCGGCATCTTAAACAATCAGGCGACCGATGAGGAAAACTATATTCTCCTCCGCGCCGAATTTAATTTTGTCATCCTGAATGTCTATCCGTATATTTCCGGTCATCTGATGATAGTTCCCTTCGCGCATCTCGCCGATTTGGACTCAGCCGAAAAACAAATCACCGACGAAATGATGGATTTAACGAAACGCTGTCAAACTGCTTTGCGCCAAATTTATCAGCCGCACGGATTTAATCTTGGAATTAATCAAGGCAGAGCCGCAGGCGCGGGCGTAGCGGAACATTTTCACCTGCACGTTTTACCTCGCTGGGTCGGCGACGCGAATTTTATGACGACAATCGGTGAAACCAGAACTATTCCCGAAGAATTGCGAACGACTTACGAAAAACTTATAGATAAAATTTAACGGTTGAAATGATAGTGGACGAAACCAAATACATATAACTTCAGGAAAACTAAAAATTGTTTAAGTAAAGCAGTTGTTTCGCCTTCACGTCCATTGGTAGGATGAAAGACGGGCTTTTAAGTTCAATTGAAGTCCCGCCGCCATCGGCGTAAAATACCTATGTCTCGGCGCGTTTCCGTTTGTTTGATAAAGAACCGTTTGATAAACCAGTTGTTGCCAAAAAGGTGAATGCCTGGCGCGGGTGGCGGCAAGTCTCCAAACTTAATTCATGAACCGAAACCTGGTTTTCCAAGATTCGAGTTCCGTCCATTGGTTAGGCTGCCGCCATCAACTGCCATTACCCGATACGACCATAGACCGCTCTTTAACGAGCGAAGTCTCCAATAGCTGACTGGAACAGCGATACAAGTTCACTTTGAACAAGGTCACTGCAAAAAAGCATCACCGGCGACACTTCTCGTTTAATTCAACGCTCCTTCTCGACAAACTCGCAACGCCAGCCGGCGAATATCTACATCTAGCCCGCCGCAGTCAGCAGATTCGGCAGGCAAGTGGAGGTTTGTGCTTGACTGCTTCTTTCATAGCTGATTTGTTGGCTGCCGCCGTCATTTTTTACGGCAATGCTAAATAAGATTTCCTCACGTCCAAATCAAATGTGTGAACAACTGACGAATACTTCCGCAATAAGTCTTCTATCGTTTGAACCGTGCAGTTGCCGACGCGAAGCCGCACAACTTTCGGCGGATGTCCGAATAGCAAACTGCGCTGCTGAAAATCTATGTCCTTTGACACAATCACGAAACCGTTTGCCTTTGCATATTCCCAAATATCAACGTCTTGCGATTCTTTCATTCCAACTTCGCGGATGTGCTGGCTATCAGGATAAAGATCGGCTAACTTCTTCGGAAGCCTCCAAGACAAGTTTTGGTCAAACAGCAATTTCATATTGCGGCAAAACGGCAAGTCGTCGTTCACGGTCGGCGGCAAACGCCAAACAAGCCCGAATGTCCTCGTGCGTCAAATCGGGAAAGTCGTCTAAAATTTCATCTTCGGTCATTCCGCCAGCTAAATACTCAAGCACATCTTGAACGGTCATCCGCAAGCCGCGAATACACGGCTGACCACTTCGTTTGCCCGGTTCGATTGTAATTATATCTCGGTAATCCATAACTGAAATGATAACAGCAAACCGCAAACTTACAAACTAAAATTACGAATCGGCTGCGAAACTACACGAGGCAGCCAACGGTTGAGATGACGTTGGGCGAAGCCGCCAGAAAGCCTGCTAAAGTTTAACGAAAGACGTTCATAAGAA
>CBDUBY010000320.1:0-3436 GCA_965365505.1 uncultured Pyrinomonadaceae bacterium
CATTGCTCTAGTTTACATCGCCAGAAGCAGTCGCTCAATTCTGAGAACCGCTATAAGCACTGACTTCAATTATTTATTGAATTTCAAGAATTTATTCTTTGATAATCAATACCACATAAGACACATCAAGCCGATCAATAGGCTTGCGAAATTTTTAGATAGCTTCAGATAAAAAACCTTTTGTGTCCTTTGCGAATTTTTCCAGTAAAAAACCTACCGCGCCGCGTTCTGGTTCATATTTAGGTTGCGCGATGAATCGGTAGTTTGCGACGGGTCGCGCATTCCGCTCGTGTGACACCAGCCGGTTTTATGTCCGAGATTGATTGCGCCCGGAAGCTGCGCGTAAGCCCGCTCAACCACGCCGTCGTCCGGGTCGCCTAAAAATAAATCGGTCGCCAAATTACAATAATCGTAGCGATACCAAACGTCCGTGAACGAAGTCGTATGGTAATAAACTTTCGTCCGCGCCCAAGTCGGGATATTTGCCAACCACGACGCCGCGCCCGAATAAGTTAAGTCGTAATTCGTACCGCAGCCCGCGCCGAAGACGCCGCCGATTGCCGCCAGATTTCCCGCGAGAGCCGTGCCTTGATACGGCGTTCCGACCGACTGAATCAAACGATTTCCGGTCGCGTAATCAAGCCCGCTCCAATAATATGTGTAAAGATGAAGCGCAGCCGCGCCGCCCTGACTGTGCGCGACGATGCCGAACGACGGCAGGTTCGCGCCGAAGTTTCTGATTCTTTGGGCAAATTGGTCGTGCGAACGGTTTTGATTTAAATCCAGAAACTTGACGTAGTTCGTAAATTGTCCCGCGCCTGCCGCCGCGCCCCACGCGTCGCCCGAACAATATCCGTGAACGAGCATCAATTTTCCGCCCGGCGCGTCGGTTTGAATTTCCTGAATCGGACGAACACCGGTTCGCATTTCGTCAGTGATTTCGCCCGCGTAGTTTCTCGCTGAAACTTCCGGTAAATCAATCTGCAACGCAACTGTATCGGTCGTCCCAAGCACGGCGAGCGAATCCGCATCCTGAACGCGAATGTTTCTCAATTCAAAATCGCTTTTCGCCTCCGACCGAACAAGCCAGCGCGCATCGAGCGTCAGCGGCAGGACATTTTTGCCAAAAAATTTCTCTGCCAAAGTCATTCCGCCGATCCACGCGACGGCTTTTGACTCGCCGCTTGAATTGCGTCCCCAAACTTCGGCGTAGGTGATAACCTTTTGTCCGGCTCGCAGATTTCGTGCCGACAAATCAATTTGAAAGCGCGTGTCGTCAACTGACCGGACAAAAGCATTGTCGTCAAACGCGACACGGTTTGCCGCGTCAACAAGATGTTCGCCGGTTCTGATGAATGCCTCACCTTTTGAGTTTGTTCCGCGAACAACGACTTGCGCGTGGAATCTTCCCGTTTCGGCGGGAACGAACGAGCCGCCGAAAATGCCGTCGCCCGCCAGCGCGTCGTTGTGGTTTCCGTCGTCGAACATTCGCCTTTGGATAATTTCGCCGCTCGGCATTTCGATTTTGATAAACGCTTCGCTGATTCGACCCGCGAAAGCCGCTTTATTTTCATTATCGAGCAGCGAGGCGACTAAACCGATTTGTTTGCCGCGCACGGTTTCCAAAGTGTCAACGTAGGAATAAAGCCGCAGCGCGGATTCGCTCGCCGCGACTAAATAACCGCCCACGTTCGTGCGATTCGTGTTTATCTCAACGCGCGCGATTCCCGTTGTCGCGCCTTTTAATATGAAAACTTCGGCGGGAAATCGTTCGTCGCCCAAGCCGTAAAAATCTTTGGCAAGTTCGATGTTCGGCGAAATCGCACCCCGCAGATTAATGAGATTTTCGCTGCCGGGCAACGCGATTCTGACTGCCCATTTTTCGCTCGTCGGCGCGAGCAGCATCAGGCGGAAATCGCCGTCGGTTTCAATCGGGATTTCAAATCGCTGAACGCCGCGCGTCGCCGCGCTAATCGGCAGCATCGCGGTTTTCGATTTCAAACCCAAATCAGCCGGATTCGGCAGACGCATCTGCGGAATTTCGTCGTCCGCGCCCGCAAGTTGTTTGAAATCGCTGCGGGTTAAATTTGTTTTCTGCGCGGTGGCAGCGGTTAAAAAACACGCCGTAAACAGTAGAAAAACAAGGAAGTTCAGTTTCGGAATACGCATTGACAGTTCTCCTTATAGTTTTTGTAATTTAGAAAAGCGCGATGTAAATGCGAATTGGATAAGTTATAAAGCGAGATGATTATAAGTTTGATTCGTTGAGAAAGCAATGAATCTTCGTTACTATTTAACCGGGCTGAATTATAAATTAACCCTTGCTCCGGCAAGGAAAACAGGCAGGAAATTATGAAATTAATAAAACACTTATCGCTTTTGATCGCGCTCGCCGCTTTGACGGCATGCGAAACGCCGACGAACACAACGACAAACACGACCACAAATACGAACCGAACGAACACGGCGAACACGAACGCCGCGCCGGTCGCGCAGAATCTGACGGAAGTGCCGCGCCCGGAGAAAATCGCCGACGATATGAAAACGCGCGGCGAGCAGGACAACGCCGCGCCGACGATAACGGTCGTCGAACCGAAAAGCGGTGCGACCGTCACCAGTTCGACCGTCAAAGTCAAACTTTCTTTGTCGGGCGATTTGAAAGGATATAAACCAATGAAGGATATGACGACCGGAATGGGCAATCATATTCACGTCATTCTCGACAATCAGCCGTATGAAGCGTATTACAATCTGGACGAGGAATTTGAACTCAGAAATGTTTCGGACGGCGAACACACTTTGCGGTTTTTCCCTTCGCGTCCGTGGCACGAAAGTTATAAAAATACAGGCGCATTTCAGATGGTCAAATTCACGGTGAAAAACGGCGGCGCAGATAATTCAAAACCGGCGACAACGAACGCCAATCAAACGATGTCGAACGCCAATGCCGCGCCGACACCCGAAGGCAAAGATATGCAGCCTTCAACGGCGGGCGCGGTTGATGCAGCGAAACCGCTGCTGACTTACAGCCGACCGAAAGGCGAATACAAAGCGGCTGATGCCGATGCGATTATGATTGATTTCTGGCTGGCGAACGCTAAACTGCAAGGCGACGGCGGCGAATATCGCGTGCGCTATTCGGTTGACGGCGGCGAAGCGAAATTCCTCGACAAATGGCAGCCGATTTGGTTGTCGGGCTGGACGAACGGCAAGCACTCGGTCAAAGTCGAACTCGTGGACAAAGCCGGAAACGTCGTTGATAACGGCGGTTATAACTCAACGACGCGAGAAATTACCGTAGCGAAGTAGTTTACGTCGAAAATCACCTATTTTAAGAGGTTCAATCAGAAACCCGCGCGGAAGCCTTGGTGGAACACGCTTATTTGGTTAGCTTTTCCACCCTTGCTCACGCGCGGGTTTCTGATTTTAGAGCGAA
>CBDUBY010000321.1:0-3423 GCA_965365505.1 uncultured Pyrinomonadaceae bacterium
TGGCAAAACCGCGCGCATTTTTTCGGCGCGGCGGCGGGAATGATGCGGCGGATTCTGGTTGATTTCGCCCGCTCGCGTCCGCGCGTCGCGGGCAGCAGCGCGGAACATTTCGCGCTCGACGAAGCCCTGACGATTTCCGCCGGGAAAGATACCGATTTGATCGCGCTTGACGAAGCACTCGAATCGCTCGCGCAAATTGACGAGCGCAAAGCGCGGATTGTCGAACTCAGGTTTTTCGGCGGTCTGTCAGTTGAAGAAACGGCGGAAATTTTGAAAATCGCGCCGATTACCGTGATGCGCGAATGGCAGAAAGCGCGGGCTTGGTTGTTTTGTGAACTTTCAAATGAAAATTAGTCGCGAATAACACGCACAACACGAATTATTGTTTTGAGTTTTATCCGTTTTATTCGCGGCAAATTCTGATGAATCAAGAACGCTGGAAACAATTAGACGAAATTTTCGATGCTGCGCTGGATTTACCGGAAACTGCGCGCGCGAATTTTTTGTCTGAGAAATGCGACGGCGACGTTGAACTCAAAAATAAATTACTAAAACTTTTAGGCGCGACTGACAACAGCGGATTTCTTGAAAAATCGGCGATGAGCGTCGCCGCGCGTCATCTGGCAAACGAGCGGACAATCGTCGGCGAACAATCGTTCGTCGGTCGGCGACTAGGAATTTATCTGGTTGAAAAACAAATCGGCGCTGGCGGAATGGGAGAAATTTATCTGGCGGCGGACGAGAAATTAAACCGCCAGGTCGCTTTGAAAATTTTGCCCGCCGAATATAAAACGCACGACGAGCGCGTCGAGCGTTTCAGAATGGAGGCGCAGCACGTTTCGGCACTTAATCATCCGAACATCGTCACGATTCACGATGTCGGAAATGAAGACGGCGTGAATTTTATCGCCACCGAATTTGTCGAGGGCGCGACGCTTCGGGAAATTGTCGGCAGACGCTTAAAGCTCGTCGAGATTCTCAACATTTTTCTGCAAGTTTGCGACGCGCTCCACGCCGCGCACAATGCCGGAATTATTCACCGCGACATCAAACCGGAAAATATAATGCTGCGCCCCGACGGTTATGTGAAAATTCTCGATTTCGGATTGGCGAAACTCAACGTCAAGTCGCCGGGCGAAAGCAATTTTTACAAAACGGCGAAAGGCATAATTATCGGAACTCCGGCGTATATGTCGCCCAAACAAGTCGCGGACGACGCGGTTGACCACCGCACGGATTTGTGGAGCGTCGGCGTTTGTTTATATGAAATGCTGACGGGTTTTAACCCTTATAAAAAAGATACCAGACAAAAAACTTTTCAAGCGATTTTGACCGAAGAGCCGCCGCTCGCCTCGACTCTCAACCCGGAAGTTTCGGGCGAAATGGACAGAATTTTATACAAAGCTCTCGAAAAAGACGCGGACGTTTCGTATCAAACGGCGGCGGATTTTCGCGCCGATCTCAAGCGCGTGCGGCGCGAACTCGACTCGACCGATTCGGCGCGCCGCACCGGATTTTTAACGCCGAAACGCAGCGGCGCGAAGACGCAAAGATTTGTTTGGGCTGCCGCTTTTCTACTTTTGCCTTTAATCGCAGCGGCAATTTGGTATTTCACGTTTTACAAAAAACAATCCGAAGCAGTTGATTGGTCAAAGGCGACGCGCGTTCAACTTACCGACCAGGCGGGCAGCGAAACTTTTCCGACGCTCGCGCCCGACGGCAAATCTTTCGTCTTCGCCGCCAAAACGACGCGCGGCGATTCGGATTTATTTCTTCAGCGCGTCGGCGAAAAACGCGCTCTGTGCATTTCGGAAAGTTCCTCCGGCGACGACACGCAGCCGGCTTTTTCGCCCGACGGCGAGCGCATCGCTTTTCGCTCGGAACGCGACGGCGCGGGAATTTTCGTGATGAGCGCGGGCGGCGAAAACGTGCGGCGCGTGGCGGATTTCGGCTTTCATCCGGCGTGGTCGCCCGACGGGAAAGAGATTGTCGTCAGCACGTTCGGCAAAAATTTGCCCGATGCGCGAAACTCAAAACCGAGCGAGCTTTGGATCGTCACGCTCGAAACCGGCGCGAAACGACTTTTGTCGAATGCGGACGCGATGCAGCCGGCGTGGTCGCCCGACGGAAAATACATCGCCTATTATTTCTTTCCGCCGAACGTCGGCAGGCGCGACATCGGCATCGTTCCGGCGACGGGCGGCGAGCCAATCGTCATCACTAAAGACGGCACGACGAATTGGAATCCGGTCTGGTCGCCCGACGGAAAATTTTTGTATTTCGCGACCGACCGTGCCGGCAATATGAGTTTCAGCCGCGTGCGTTTCGAGAACGGCGCAATCGCGTCCGAGCCGGAAGCGGTCGTGACACCGGCGAAATACGCGCGTCATCTCAATTTTTCGCGCGATGGTTCGCGGATGATTTTCGTCTCGACCGACAACCGTTCGAATCTGCAAGCCTTCAATTTCGATCCGCAAACCGAACGAATCATCGGCGAACCTTTTTGGATCACGCGCGGCGACCGCGAAATCTCGCGCCCGGAACTTTCACCCGACGGCTCGCGGTTTGTCGTCCGCCTCTCGCGCCGGACGCAGGACGATATTGTCATAATGAACCGCGACGGCACGAACCAGCGCGATTTGACGAACGACGCGGCTTTCGACCGCTATCCGCGCTGGTCGCCCGACGGCAAACGCATCGCCTTCGCCTCCGACCGCAGCGGCGTTTATGAAATCTGGACGATTGACGCGGACGGCACGAATCTGCGGCAGATTACGTTTATGAACAAAGAAGGCACGTCGTTTCCGATCTGGTCGCCCGACGGCAAGCGCATCTTGTTCCGCAGTTCGCCGCACGGCTACGTTGTTGACGCGGACAAAAATTGGGCGGAACAACAACCTTTGCCGATGCTGCCCGATTACGACGCGAACGACCGGCGAAGATTTCTCGCCTGGGGCTGGTCGCCCGACGGCTTGCGTCTGGCGGGAAGTTTCAGCGGCTCGCCGATGGAAACGGGCTTTTATTCTTTCGCTGACAACCAATTTGAAATCGTCGGCAAAATGGAAAACTTCCCCGCTTTTCTGCCCGACAGCCGCCGCATTATTTACGGTTACGAAAACCGTCTGCACATCGCCGACGCGCAAACGAAAAAGACGCGCGCGCTCGATTTGTTTTTCAATGAAGATTTGCAAACAGTCGGTATCAGCCGCGACGGGCGACTCGTTTACTACACGCTCTTTTCGAGTGAATCGGACATCTGGCTGCTCGACAATTCCGAGAAATAATCAGGCGGCGAAATTTTATGCGGCGTTTGTTCGTTCGTCTAACGCTGCGCCTCAAGATTTTCCAACGCCTCGCGCGCAATCTCGCGGTCGTCAAAATGAAATTTGTCGCTGCCGACGATTTGATAAGTTTCGTGTCCTT
>CBDUBY010000322.1:0-3420 GCA_965365505.1 uncultured Pyrinomonadaceae bacterium
CGGTGTAGCGCATCGCGGCGGCGGAATCGCCGTCAATCGAACCGAAATTTCCCTGTCCGTCAACCAGCGGATAGCGCAAGGAAAATTCCTGCGCCATTCGGACAATCGTTTCGTAAACCGCCGAGTCGCCGTGCGGATGATATTTGCCGATACAGTCGCCGACGACGCGAGCCGATTTTTTATATGGTTTGTTGTGATAATTGCCGAGTTCCTGCATCGCCCAAAGCACACGGCGATGGACGGGTTTCAACCCGTCGCGGACATCGGGCAAAGCGCGTCCGATGATGACCGACATTGCGTAATCGAGATACGAACGCCGCATCTCGTCTTCGATATTTACCTGATTGCGTTCTAAATTTGCGTCCATTAAATTTTCCTTATTTTCTGTGTATTTTAGTTGTTTGTGTAAAGGCGCGAGTTAAAATAAAACTTGAATTTTGCACGACTTAAATGTATTATTATTTTACAGGTTTCGCTTCCGTTTAGCAACCCGCAGAACCGCCGACAAACCGATAAGAATCAATTGTTTTCCGCATATTTCAACCTTGATTTTGTAAACGATATTTACTCAGAATTTATATTTTCAAACTTAGATCGTCTGTCGCTGCAGACGGTTTAGATGTAACAACAAAATGGACAACTCTTCAGCCGATAAAAACAGCCGCCGTCTTCCCAGATTCTCGCTGGCTCTGCCCATTCGCGTCGAATCTCACATCAATGAAACGACGACCTGGAACGAGATTACACGCCTCAACGACGTTTCGGCTTTCGGCGCGGGTTTCAATCTGCACCGTCCGGTTAAACGCGGACGCTTGCTGCAAATGACGATACCGATGCCGCGCCAGATGCGCTGTTATGATTTCACCGAACCGCAGTATAAAATTTGGGGATTAGTGCGAAGCTGTGTTTCCAAAGAAAATTCGCAAAACGAGGAAAATCACTCAATCGGCGTGGCGTTTATCGGTAAGCGTCCGCCCGCCAGTTATTATCAAGACCCGTCGAAATTATTCGAGATTTCTCATTTGGAAGACGGTAAATTGTGGAACATCGTTGATGCGCCCGACCAGCCGGACGAAAGTGATCTGCCGAAAGATTTGCGTCGTCACACCAGATTTTCAATTCCGACCAACGTCGTTCTTGAAAAGATTGACGAGGACGGCAACGTTACTGCCAGCGAGCCGACGGTCACGGAAAATTTGAGCATCAGCGGAACGGCTGTTTTCTCGATGCTCGACGCCGCAGTCGGCGAATTCGTTCGCGTCAAAAGCGAGCAGTATAATGTTTCGATCATCTCCATCGTGCGCGGTCGCCGCGTCGGTCAGGACAACATTCCGCGTCTGCACGTCGAATTTGTGGACAGATTTTTTCCGCTCGAAGGAATCGAGTAAAACTCGAAAGTAAAAAGGTAAAAGTAGAAAGTTCGCAATCTTTTCCTAACTTTTTACTTTTACCTTTTTACTTTCTTACCTTTGCCTGTTTTACAGGCAGCTCCACTGATTTCCAACAACCATCGCCGGTGCGCCCGTGCCGCCTGTTTGACACGGAGTTGTGTTGCGGCGGCAGTTTGAGCAATAAACCATCGAGCCGTTCGGCTTGTTGGCGGGCAGCGCGTTTTGCGTGAACGAAGGCATTTGCGGCGGCGTTCCGAATTGAACGTCCGTTCCGAAAACTGTCGGGTGTCCTTTGACGTTTCCCTCATCGGGTTGTCCGCTCATAAAAATCACGGTCGCGCGGTCGAATTTATTAATGTTTGCAACTCCCTGACAGCCCAGAGAATAACCGTCGTAACAGAAGCGGTCGCCGGTCGAATAAACGCGAAGGCGGTCGTCGGCTTGAAATGTGTTCGGTCCGTAGAGATTTCCGGTTGAGATAAATGTGCGGCGAGCTTTAAAAATAATCGGATGGATGAAAATGTTATTGATTAAGGTCATCGGATACGAATAATCGCCCGCGTTCGGAACTTGTCTGCCGTTGTATTCGATGGAAGCGACCATCTGTTCGGTTTGCGAATTCAGAACGGTCAATGCCGCGCTGTCCAGAATGTCTATAAAAGTTCCGCCGAAGGCTGACGCGAAACCGCCGCCGAAAGTATCCTGAATCAAAATGTTTCCGGCGCGGTCGAAACGCATCGAATCGCCTCTGGCGGTTTGGGTGCGTTTCGGATTCATAAAAAAGCTGCCTTCGATTTTCCAATCCGAGTTAATTACGTTTGTATAAATCCCGACATCGCGGTTATAGACGAAGCGGCAGTGGTTGAATTTAACGAAATCAAACTGCCACGCAAAACCGGTTATCGGTAAGCCGTGCGCGTAAAAGCCGCGATTAAAACCTTGAAAAACGACGCGCTCGAAATAGAAATTCTGCGACGATGAATACGCGCCGACGGCTTCGATGCCGGTCGTGCGATCGTCGCTTTCGCCGAATAATTCAACATCGTGCATCGAAACGTTTTCGGTGCATTCGCCGATTTTGAACATCGCGCGGTTCGTGCCGCGCAGTTTAATCCGGCTCGGACTCGCCCGCACTTGATTGTTCGTCGGCGCGAGCGTCGTAATCGCGCTGATGCCCTGCATTTTCAAGCCCGACGGCAAAGCGACGGGCGAAGTGATTACGAAATCGCCTTCGGGAATCAGCAAAGTTCCGCCGTTGCGCGAAGCGATAAATGCCATCGCGCTTTTAAAAGCCGTCGTGTCATCGGTCTTGCCGTCGCCGACCGCGCCGAAATCCTTGATGTGATAAGTGCCGGTCGCGTCGCTTGTCGCAATCCAATCGTAAGTGATTTGCCCGGTCGCGGCATCGCCCGGAAACGTGATGCGGTAACTTTTGTCTTCGCCGCTGAAACACCATTTTCGGTCAACGACATTGGCGCGCATCGTCGCCGTCGCGCCGCTTTGCGTCAGGCGCGTCGCCTGATCGCACGGCGTAACTTTCATCGGCGTCGCGCGGTTCAAATCGGTAATCGTCACGCCGTTTTCCGCTGCGACATAACGCAGAGCGCAGGTCGCCGTTTTTTGATTTTCGGGAACGTCGAGCAGCAAATTGTAGCCTTCAAATTTATTCTGCGAAAAAACTGTAGAAGCGGAGAGCAAAAGAAACGCGACAAAAGCAGCGGTTCGGAAATTTTTCAACATATTCAAAAGTATAAAACCTAAACCGCCGCTTATCAAACAAATCAGGAATTCTGCTTTGTTATGAGCAATTTTTTTCTGTTATATGCGAAATCAGCTTTGTTATGAGCGATTTTTCCGCGTTATGAGCGGATTTTCTTTGTTATGGACGAACTTGAGTCTGTTATGAGCGGATTTTCCGTGTTATGAGCGATTCGTCGGCGTTATACGCGATTCGTCGGCAAATCGTGTGTTTCGATTCAAAATCTTTTATTTTTTACTTTTCACCTTCGGCTTTTTAGGTTTGACGACT
>CBDUBY010000323.1:0-3408 GCA_965365505.1 uncultured Pyrinomonadaceae bacterium
GAAAATGGAAGAATTAATATTGTCAGCGTTGAGAAACGCGAAATTCGCCCGCTTGCGCTGAATTTTGATTTGAACGTCAATTTTGCCGAAGAAAAAATGGAAGTTTTCAAACAAGGCTGGCGTTATATGCGCGATAATTTTTATGACGAAAAATTTCACGGCGTTGATTGGAACGCGATTTATAAAACTTACGAACCTTTAATCGCCGGTGCGCGAACCGACGACGAAATGCGCCGTTTGATGTCGCTGATGGTCGGCGAATTAAACGCTTCGCATTTGGGCGTTAGTTCACCGCCGAATCCGGCGACGCAAGCCGTCCCAATCGGAAAACTCGGTCTGCGGTTTGACCGCGCCGAATACGAAACGAACGGGCGTTTGAAAATTACGGAAGTGATTGATTTATCTCCGGCGGCAGTTTCGCAAAATATTAAAGTCGGTGATTATTTATTGAGCGTTGACGACGTAAAAATTGACCGCACGACAAATCTGGATGAACTTTTGGAAAACAAAGTCGGGCGGCGGACGGGTTTGGAAATTTCATCGGCGGCTGATGACGTAAGCAAAAGGGAAGTAATTTTAAAACCGATTTCGACAGGCGCGGAAAAAAATCTGCTTTATCGGCAATGGGTTGAAGATAATCGTAATTATGTCTCCAAAATCAGCAACAACCGGCTCGGCTATGTTCATTTGCCGGATATGTCGTCAAATTCGCTGTCGCAGCTTTATGTTGATTTGGACGCGCAAAACGAAGGCAAGGAAGGTGTGGTGATTGACATTCGCAACAACAACGGCGGTTTTGTCAATCCGTATGTCGTTGATGTTCTGTCGCGGCGCGGTTATTTGAATTTTCAGGTGCGTGATCAATGGACGACTCCGGCGCGTTCTTCGCTCGGACAACGTGCGCTCGAACGTCCGACGATTCTTGTTACGAATCAGCATTCTTTGTCAGATGCGGAAGATTTAACCGAAGGTTATCGCGCACTAAAACTCGGCAAAGTCGTCGGCGAACCAACCGCCGGATGGATAATTTTCACGTCAAACGTCCGCCTTTTCGACGGCACGAGTTTTCGCATTCCTTTTGTAAGAGTTACCGACGGCAGCGGTAAAAATATGGAACTAAATCCGCGTCCGGTTGATGTTTCAGCAACCCGTCCAATCGGCGAGACTTTGACGAATCAGGACAGCCAACTGCAAATTGCCGTGCGCGAACTTTTGGGTCAAATCGGAAAGTGAGCCGGAGCGCGGGCGGCTCGCTCGCATCGAGCGCGAAAGCGCGAGAAACGTCTTAGCTTTCAAGGTGCGTCATTGATGTCGAGCGTTTGCAACTTCGCTCCGCTTGTTGGTGGGCGAGCCGCCCGCGCTCCGACAAAAAAACAGACGTGATTAGAAATTTTCTAATCGCGTCTGTTTTTTGTTTCTAAATTTTATCTTAGTTCAAAAGCCGTGCCGTTACTGATTTGGTCAACGGATTAACCGTAAAGCGAACCAAGTTGGAAACAACATTTGTCGTTCCGCCGCTTGTTGCTGAACCGCCGCTGCCGCTTGTTCTTGTTCCGGCGTTGGCATTCGGCGAATTGTTCGGCAGCAATTGGTCGCAGGCGATTGAATAATTTGCCGGACCGTTAGCGAAACCTAAAACTCGCAGAACGTAAGTCGTGTTCGGCTGAACGCTCGATGAAACAAATTCGCTGGCGGTTGCTCCGGCGGATGATGATAAAACCTGCCCGTCCGTTGTGCGAAGTTCAAAGTCCAAATCAACCGCCGTCAGCGAACTCAGCGCGGCTTCGAGAACCAAAGCATCGGATTTGGTTGTAACTAAAACATCGTCCCAAGTGATGCCTTTGAAAGCCGGATCGCCCCACGTCGCGCTCGTGCCTGATGTCGCCGTCGGTTCTCCGGCGACGAGTGCGCCGGATTTATCTTCGTGGAAGACGGAATATGTAACCGCTGCCGGAGGATTGCTTGTGCCGTCGCCGTTTTGCGAACCGCTTCCACCGGTTGAATTAGCAAAGGCATTTCCGAAAATCTTCGCGTCAAAGGTGAACAACTGCGCCATCGGATTGTTAAATTCAAAGCGTTTGGCGTTGGAAGTTGCGCCTAAAGCTAATGATTGATTATAGATAAAACTTGTTCCCGAATCGGCATTTCTGATCGTTACAGTCGGATTGGAAATCTTGACGATGTTAAATTCAATCGGGCTGTAAATAGTTTTGTCGGTTGAAAATGTGCCGCGGGCGTTAGTTAATTTATTGTCAAATGCTAATACTCCATTTGAAAAACTGATGTTCGAGATTGCCGAATCAATCCGGTTTGTCAAATCCTGCTGCTTCGTCCTCGGTTTTGCACCGCCTGATAAATTTGAAAAGCCTAATTGACCGTTTGATGCAACACCGACGGCGCGGACAACGTATTCGTGGTCAAACAAATTATTCAAACCTTCGGGCGCAAAAACTTCGTGAACCGCGCCTTTGTCTTCGTAAAAAGTTTGTCCCGCGCCGACAAAAGCGACGTGGCGGAAACCTGTCGTTGACGAATCGCCGTCGGCAAATTCACGTCTGCCGTTCGGCTGGCGGCGATTGGCAAAGCCGTCTTTGCGTTTCAAGATTTGATAAGAAGTCGCGCCGCTGACACCGCTCCAGCTAATTTTTAAGGAACGCGCCGAAGCAGGCGAAACCTGAACACGGGTTGGAACTGACGGAGCGGTTTGTTGTCCAGCAAAGTGTGAAACCTGCGTCGAAATTGTCGCTTTTCCGCCGGTAACTTCGACGGCGTTGATGCCCATTTCGTGTGCGGCAAAAATCTGCTCGATCATCGCGCGATGTTTGCCCGGTGCATCAGGATCGGTTGAATCCGACGGATAAAGCATTTGGTCGGCGACGATCATCGCATCACGCGCTTTAACCAAAGTGTCCGGCGCGGTTGTGCCGAGAATATACATCGAACCTAAAAAGTCGCGTTCAAAAATTTCTGTTCCCTTGGTAATGGCTTTTTCAGCTTTGCCGTCTTTCGGCTGCGGACGTTTATAGGTTGTCGCGCTCGGATAAACACGATTCATCATTTCGCGGATGTCCCACATTGTTGACATATAAATTTCGCCGTCGTAATGCTCTTCAAAAGTCGGTGCGCCGGTTGTTCTGTCTAAAAGAGTTCCGATGTCGCCGTATTTCAAAGTCGAATTTGCGCTGCGGATATAAGCAACCGTGTCGGGATCGCGTCCTAAATCGCGGAAGCGTTGGCGATATTTGAAGGCGTTGACGACGTAATCGCCCAAACTCGGGTTATCGGTAATCGTAAAAGCCCACATATCAGCCTGACCTTCGTTAAGTGCGCCGCCTTCAGGATCGCCTTCGAGTCCGGCAATCGGCGAAGTGATCGCGTGCATTCCTTCGTGATACGGAACTGTGCCTT
>CBDUBY010000324.1:0-3396 GCA_965365505.1 uncultured Pyrinomonadaceae bacterium
TCGCACGAATTTCGCACGCCGCTCGCCGTGATTCGTTCGGCGGGCGAAAATCTGACGGACGGCGTGGTGCAAAACCCGAATCAAATCGCGCAATACGGCACGCTCATCAAACGTGAAGGCGTCAAACTGTCGGCGATGGTCGAGCAGATTTTGGAATTTGCCGGAGCGCGTTCGGGAAAACGAAAATACGATTTACGCGAAACACAAATTGAAAAAATTATCGAAGACGCTCTGGCGGAATGCGAGCCGTTGATCAGGGAAAAAGATTTTACGGTTGAAAAGGAAATCGCAAAAAATCTGCCGCTTGTCACGGCTGATGAAAAGGCTTTGAGCCAGACAATTCAAAATTTGATTGTCAACGCCGTCAAATACTCGAACGGCACCCGTTGGCTGAAAATCTCGGCAGCGAACGGCGGCGGGCGAATAAAAATCGTCGTCGAAGACAAGGGCATCGGCATCGCGCCGAAAGATTTGAAACATATTTTCGAGCCGTTCTATCGCGCGAAAGCGGTTGTTGACGAACAAATTCACGGCAACGGTTTGGGATTGAGCCTGGTCAGGCAAACCGTCGAAGCTCACGGCGGACGAATCGAAGCCGAAAGCCAAATCGGAAAGGGAAGCCGATTCACGATTGAATTGAAAAGTTGAAAAGTGAAAATGTTCGTCCCGTGCCGGCAAATGACATTTTTACATTTTCAGTTTTAAGCCGATATGAAAATCTTATTAGTCGAAGACGAAGCAGGTTTAATTTTGACGCTGACCGACCGTTTGCGTAGCGAAGGATTTGAAGTGACCAGCGCGACGGACGGCGAGCAGGGATTATCTTTCGCGCTCGCCGAATCTTTCGATTTGATAATTTTAGACGTGATGCTGCCGAAGAAAAACGGCTTTGATGTCTGCCGCGATTTAAGACAGAAAAATGTCCTGACACCGATTTTGATGTTGACGGCGAAAGGCGAAACGATTGATAAGGTTCTCGGTCTGAAACTCGGCGCGGACGATTATTTGACGAAGCCGTTTGAGGTAATGGAACTGCTGGCGAGAATCGAAGCGTTGCTTAGACGCTCGCCGCTCGCCGTCAATAATTCGCCCGACGCTTTTCGTTTCGGCGACGTTTCCATTGATTTTCGCCGCGCCGAAGTCGTGAAAAACGATCAGCCGCTCGAACTCTCGGCGATTGAATTTAAACTCTTACAATTTCTGATTGAAAATCGCGGCGCGGTTCATTCGCGCGATAAATTATTAGACGAAGTTTGGGGTTATGACGCGATGCCGACGACGCGCACGGTTGACGTTCACGTCGCTTGGCTCAGGCAGAAATTGGAAACGAATCCGAAACATCCGCAGTTTATTCAAACCGTTCACGGCTTGGGTTATAAATTCGTTAGCTGAAAAAATAATGCCCGCGAAACTCACGAACAACACGAATGTTTCGCGGGCTATTTAGTTTTCTTTAACGAAGTCAGCATTTTGTAATCGGCGGGCGTGTCAACGTCGAATGCGCCTTTGGGAAATTGAATTGTCGCCGCTTGCGATTCGTATTTTTTTATCAACTGTTTCGCGCCCGTTTGCGCGTCGAGCGCGAGCAGTTCGGGGAAAAGTTTCGGGTGAAAAAGCGCGGGAACGCCGAGCGTGTTTTGATACGCGCAGGCGACGACGGGCGCGCGGGTTTTCTGAAATGCGCGGAAAATTTTCTTTAGTAAATTTTCATCAACAAACGGCTGGTCGCAAACCATCACGACGACGGCTTCTAATTCGGCATCGGTTAATTTCCGTAACCCGGCTCGTATCGAACCGCTCATTCCGCTTTTCCAATCCGCATTCTCGACAATCTCGACGGGTAAATTTTCAATCTCCTTTCGCATAACTTCAAATTGGAAGCCGAGTGTGACGACGACGCGATTCGATGCCGCCAGCGCGATTTTCGCAGTGCGGCGAAGCAGCGTTTCGCCTTGAAATTTTAATAATTGTTTCGGCTCGCCGAGTCGCGCAGACGCGCCGGCAGCGAGCAAAATTACGCCGATTGAATCCGTTGCCATTGTTGAAACCGCACGTTCCGTTTATTGGATATTTTATTTGAAAACAGTTTGCGATGTGCTAGATTAAATTTACAAACGAATAATCTGCTCGCGCGAAATCCAGAAGCATTTCGTCAGCGAACATAATTATAATAGAACAAGGAGAACAAATATGGCATTCGACGAATCGGCGGACATCGAACTAACGGCGGACGAAGCGGCGTTGCTCGATGCGATGCCCGAACTCTCGGAGTTGGGCGAAGCGCGGCGTAAATTTTTAGGACAGGCGACAGCGTTGGGTTTGGGCGCGTTCGCGCTTAATTTATTGTCGCAGGAACAAGCCTTTGCCGCGCTCGAAACTTCGCCCGAAGCGATGTTCGCCGCCGAAACCGTTGAAAACGGCATGACGGTGAAAATGAAAGTCAACGGCGCTGAAAAATCTCTGACGGTTGATTCGCGAATGACTCTGCTCGATAGTTTGCGCGAAAAATTGGAATTGACCGGCTCGAAAAAAGGCTGCGATCAAGGGCAATGCGGCGCTTGCACGGTGATTGTTGACGGTCGGCGCGTGTTGTCGTGTCTGACTCTGGCGGCGACTTGCGAAGGCAAATCCGTGACGACGATTGAAGGTTTGGCGAGCGGCGACACACTTCATCCGATGCAGGCGGCGTTTATCAAACACGACGGTTTTCAATGCGGTTACTGCACGCCCGGACAAATTTGTTCGGCGGTCGCGCTGATGAACGAAGCGAAAAACGGCGAAGCGAGTTACGTGACGACGAACGTCAGAACCAACGCCAAATCGGTCAAACTTTCCGACGACGAAATCCGCGAAAGAATGTCGGGCAATATCTGTCGCTGCGGCGCGTATCCGAACATTGTCGCCGCGATTCAGGAAGTTCACAGCGGCAAGGAAAAAGCCCAAACGTGGGGTTTTTATCAGCCGAACGAAACCTTAGCCGAAAATATGGAGGACGAAAAAGATGCGACCGTTTAAATTTTCAAGCGCCGGTGACGCGCGCGCCGCCGTTCAAACCGTTTCCGCCAACCAGTCGGCAAAGTTTCTGGCGGGCGGCACGAACATTCTCGATTTGATGAAAGAAGATGTGATGCGTCCGACCGAACTCGTTGACGTGACGCGCCTTAATATGACGCAAATCAAATCAATGAGCAGCGGTTTGTCGCTCGGCGCGCTAGCGAAAAATACCGACACGGCAAATCATCCGCTCGTCCGTCAAAATTATCCGCTGCTCTCGCAGGCGATTCTCGCGGGCGCGTCGCAGCAAATTCGCAATATGGCGACCAACGGCGGCAATCTTCTGCAACGAACGCGCTGTCCGTATTTTTACGACGTGGCGATGCCGTGCAACAAACGCGA
>CBDUBY010000325.1:0-3395 GCA_965365505.1 uncultured Pyrinomonadaceae bacterium
GCGAGACCAATTTCACGCAAATCCGAACTAACCAAAGACCGTTTTAAAAGAGTCGCTGCCCGCGCCCTCACGTTCATCGAATTGTTGGGCGGCGGCATAGCGTCAGGACAAATCCGGCACACAAGCAATGCAATGTTATTGTGAATCATTTTTATTATTTCAAATCGGCAATCCAGATGTTGCCCGTCGTTTCGGAGTATTCGTAAGCGATTTGATTTCCCATAGGCGACCACGCTGGGTAACGGACGAATGAATTTAGTTTTTTGTAATCGGTCAATTGCTGCTGCTTTTTCGTCGAGCGGGAGACCCATCGGACGTTCCAGAACCCGTCGCGGAATCCGGCGAATAGAATTTTATCTCCGTCGGGCGACCAATCGTAAACCCAACTTTGACCTTTATCAAAAGTTAACTGCACGGGAGTTCCGCCTTCGCTCGGCATGACCATGACGTGCGTATCGTCGCCACGCTTCACTTCAAAGGCGATGGATTTGCCATCAGGCGACCAACTTGGAAAGCCTATCATCTCTTTATCAAACGTGAGTTGTTTCGGTTCGCCGCCCGCGAGTGCTGCCGTCCAGACGTTAATCACGCCGCCTCGTTTGAAGTTGAAAACAATCTGTTTGCCGTCGGGCGAAAGCCGCGCGTATTCCAAGCTCTCAGTCAAATCGAGCAGCATCTTCTCACGCTTGGTTTCTATGTTAATTGCCCACAGCGTAAAATGCCCGGTGCGGTTTGAAATGTAAGCGACGTGTTCCATATCTGGAAACCAAGACGGTATCAACTCGCTGCTTTCATTCGTCGTAAGTTGAATTTGATTACTGCCATCGGCGTTCATCAGCCAGAGGTCGCAGATTGTTCCGCCAATGTTACAGGTTGTGAAAGCGATGCGTTTGCCGTCGGGCGAGAAGGTCGGAAAGCTGTTCCGATCGCTCGTGTTCTGAACAAGCGGCACAGGCGCGCTGTCGGCTGTCGCCGAATTTGTTTGCAGGCGAACGGATGGAAGGCTTTCTCTACGCAGCAATGCCATGTAAGCCATTCTTTTGCCGTCGGCTGAAAAACTCACGCGCCTAACACCCGAAAATGTCCCGCCGATTCCGGCGATTGACGAGGGTTCGCCGAGAGGCTCATTCGTGTCCCGATTAAGGCGCACCTGAAATACTCCGCCCAACGATGTATAAAGAATACTCTTTCCGTCAGGCGTATAAACGGGCTCGTAACCGTATTTCTGCTCTTGAGTGATTTGCTTTACATCATCGCCGCCCGTTGAAATCGTCCATACTGACGCATTCATATAATCGTCAACTTCAAAAACAATCCGCCTTCCGTCGGGCGAAAACGACGGTGCGCCGTGTCCGCCCGACGGATTCCCGATTTGCGTTAGCTGTTTCGGTTCGCCGCCCTCAGCCGCAACAAGCCAAAGCGTTGAAGGCGGCAGAGCATTTTTCGCATATGCTCCCAAGTCAACCACCGAATTTGATTGAAACGCAATTTGTTTTCCGTCCGGCGACCAAGCTGGATGCGAGCCGAAATCCGTAATCTGCCGTGCTTCGCCGCCAGAGGCAGGAATAATCCAAATACCGCCGCGCTGTTTCGAGTAGTAAGCGATGCGTTGACCATCGGGCGAAAACGCCGGTTGAAGGTTTTGCCCGCCATCATTGGTCAGTTGAATTTCTTTAGCTCCGGGCGTAGTTTGTTTGACGTAGATTTCAAAGCTGCCGTTGTGGTCTGAACAATATGCAACCGTGTTGCCGTCGGGCGACAAAGAAGGAAAATCGTCCAGTCCCGACCAATTCGTAATCTGCGCCGATTTATGAACGCTGATGACGGCAAACGATTCTTGACGATAGAGCAAAAACCACGCGCCCACCGCAATCAACGCCAACACAGCCACCAAAGTCAACGATTTAAGCCGGATTGAGCGATTATTATTCGGCGCAGCTTTTCGCGCGGCATCCGTTGTCGGAACAGAATCTTGAGCCGCATCGCTTTCATCGTTTTGCAACTGCGCATTCGGAACGGTTGGGAATTCGCTTTCGTCGTCAATTTCCGATACTTCCGCGATAAAACGATAGCCTTGCGTATGAACGGTTTGAATATATTTCGGCGTTTTCGAGTCGTCGCCGAGTGCCTTGCGAAGTTTGGCAATTTCCCGCGTCAGTGCGTTTTCAGTAACGAAAGTATCTTTCCAAACCGCGTCGAGTAGTTCGTTTTTCTCAACCAATCGTCCGCGATTTTCAATCAGAAAAAGAAAAAGTTTAAAGGCTTTCGGCTCAAGCTGAATCTCGTGATTGTTCTTGAAAACTTTAAAATTCTGCGGCTCGACGCGCACATCGTCAAAGCGAAAATTACTCGTTTTTAATTTCGTCATAAAACCATCACAAAACCCGCGAAACCATCACAAAACCGTCAATACTCTTTATACCACATAATTTTACAGTTCTCCGCGTAAGTTCAAAAAATCGCGGAGGACATAATGAAAAAATTAGCTTGCCAGATTCTATTCGTCGGTATCAACATTCTGTTTTTAACTTTTAATTCGTCTGCGCAAATGTCGGACTCACCCGTTAAATTTCGTGTGGTAAAAGATTTTCTGATAATTGTTCCGGTGCAAACGGGCGACGCGGAAACGCTTGAATTTATGCTTGATACGGGAACGAACACGAGCATTATCGTTCCCGAAGCCGCCGCCCGTTTAAATTTGCGCCCGGTTGATCGCATTAAAATAATTACGGCTGCCGGTTCGTCCATCGCGTCGCGTTCGTTTCTGCCGCATCTTGCACTCGGCGAAAAGTCGGCGGCGAACACGGAAATTTTGTGGGCTGACCTGCCCGAACTGCGCCGTCTTGATAAGCGCATCAAAGGCGTTTTGGGACAAAACTTTTTGGCGCAGTTTAATTTTACGCTCGATTACCGCGAACGCCGAATAATCTTTTCGGACGCGGACGAAAATCAATTTAACCAAGCCGCGCGTCTGCCTTTTGAAACCGACGAAGGGAAAATTTTGCTCAACCTCAAAATAAAACAAACAAATCTCAAGTTCGTTTTGGATTCGGGCGCGTCCGATTTGATTTTATTTGCGTCGGGCTGTCAAAAACTCGAAAAACAAATCGCGTCGGACGAACAATTAATGCAAGTTTTGACAAACGCGGGCAAAAGTCCGACGCAAACCGGCTGGCTGGATGAATTGCAGTTTGGCGGAAAGAGTTTGAGCCGCTTACCGGTGGCATTGCTCAGCGAAGTCAAACGAACGGAAGACGGATTATTACCGATGCGTTTGTTTCGCTCTGTCCATTTCAATAATCGGAAAGGATATGTGATATTGAATCCATAACCGTTCAAATAAATAACGCCCGACAGTAAAGAAGCATTTTGGACGCAACACGAAGCCGCCCAAC
>CBDUBY010000326.1:0-3394 GCA_965365505.1 uncultured Pyrinomonadaceae bacterium
CCGCCGATTTCCAGCCGCAAATCGAAATGCAGATTCGTCGCGTGATGCTCGTGAATGACAAAGCGGCGTTTCATTTTGATTTCTTTTTGGCTTACGATTTTGATTTCGGCTTTTTGTAAAGTTTCATTCCGTCTTCGATAATCTTCCGCGCCTTCTGCGCGCCGAAACGTCCGAGCGGTTTAAATTCTTTGCCTTTTGCCATGTTGTAAGAAACAAAAAAATGCTCGATTTCGCCGACTAAAGTTTCGTTCAAATCGTTCAGCGATTTAACACCCGAATGCACGCGCGAATTGGCGGCGACGGCAATCAATCGGTCGTTCGTTTCAGTTTTCCCGTTTTTTTCGGTTTGTTCGGCACAGATTACGCCGATCAGCCGCGACGGAATCAAACAGCCGACAAACGCCGGTTCGTCCATCAAAACCAAAACGTCAACCGGATCGCCGTCGCCGCCGAGCGTGTTTGGAATATAACCGAAATCAAACGGAAAAAACGCGCCGACCGGCAGCACGCCGCCCAATTTGAAAAGTCCGAGTTTTTCATCGAATTTATATTTGTTACGGCTATCTTTCGGCGTGTCAATGATAACGTGCAAATCGCCGGTTTCCTTGTCAAAAGCGGGAGCTTTTTCGTAAGCGTTGTTCATATTTTTTCATCGCGCGGCTTTCACGCGCAACCTGCCGAATTCATTCAACAAAGGTTTCAAGTTCGCAACCGCATCATCGTGCGCCGTGCCGTTGCTCGCTAAAATGCCGTTGTGATTCTGCACATCGAGCGAATCGTAACGCAGCGGCGAACCGAAAACGTCGGTCATTTGCCCGCCCGCTTCTTCCAAAATAATTTGCGGAGCGCACGTGTCCCAAAATTTCGTGCGCGGTGAAAGATGAACATACAAATCGGCGATTTGTTCGACAATCAAACCGACTTTCAAACCGACCGAGCCGCGCTGAACTTCTTTTTTGATGCCGAACTTTTCGATGATTCGATACATTCGCGGGCTGCGGTGATTGCGGCTCGAAGCGAGATTCATTGTCGTGAAATTCGTTTTGTCGGAAACTCGTAGCCGCTGCGGTTCGTCGGCGTTTTCAGTTAGAAACGCGCCCGCGCCTTTGACGGCGTAATATAATTTGCCGTGAACGGGCAAATAGACGACTCCCAAAATCGCTTCACCGTTTTTCGTCAGCCCAATTTGCACACCGAAGTCGCCGTCTTTTTTAATAAAACCCCAGGTGCCGTCAATCGGGTCAATCATCCAGACACGTTTTCCGACCAGGCGATTTTCCGCGTCGTCAATTTCTTCTTCGGACAAAATCGCGTCGTCGGGAAACGCCGTTTCGATGCCTTCGACGATAATTCGGCTCGCGGTTTTATCGGCAATCGTCACCGGTTCGACCAGATTGTCCGCGCCGAGCTTTTCTTCGGCGATTATTTCCAGCGCATAAAATTCCAAAATCCTTGCGCCCGCAATGCGAGCGAGTGAGACGGCGGTTTCGAGTTCTTTTTTCAGCATCGTTTAAAATTTATCACAAAAGAATTTTAGCCACGAACGAATACGAAAAGACACGAAAATTTTCCATTTATTTTCGTGTTCGCGGCTAAATCTTCTTTCTCGCGCTCAAATAAAAATGCCACAACAGCCGCGCCGCGACCGCGCGCAAAGGTTTCCAGCGTTCGGCGATTTCGAGAAATTCGTCTGAAGTCGGACGGCGTTCCGAATCGCTCAGTTTCTGCCACGCGACGTGCAAAGCCAAATCGCCTTTCGGCATCACGTCGGCGCGCCGCATCGCCATCAGCAAATAAATATCCGCCGTCCAATCGCCGATGCCTTTTATTCGTTTTAGTTCCGTTTTGATTTGCTCGTTCGAGAGTTTTTCAAACGATTGCAAATCCAGATTTCCGTCCGCGACTGCTTTGGCTAATTCACGAGCGTAGACGGTTTTTTGACGCGAGAAATAACACGCTTTCATTTCCGCATCGGTCAACGCTAAAAGATTTGCGGGCGTGATTTCGCCGTTTAGTTTTTCTTTGAGTTTATTAAACGCCGCGAGCGCTGACGCGAGCGAAACCTGCTGTTCTAAAATTATATGCAGCAGCGTGGCAAAACTCGCTTCGCGCGCCCATAGCGGCGGCACGCCGTAGGTACGAAAAATAAAAGTCAAATCAGCATCCTGTTTCGACAGTTTTTTACAGGCGGCGATTAAACTTTTTTCGTCAAGGGTTTTTATCATAAAGCCTCAAAGCGTTTTCGTTATACAATTATCCTGATGAAATACTGGCTCGCCAAATCAGCCGCCGCGATTTTATTTTCGCTCGTCTTTTTCGCCGCCGACGGCGCGGCACAGGCAATTTGCGAACTCCGGTCGAAATCAGCGCCGCTGCTTTTGAATCTGCAAATCGGAATGTTTCCCGAACAAATTCAAACGATTTTCGGGCGAGACTTGAAAATTAAAATTAAAAAATCCGGCGAACGGACATTTTTCCAAAACTACATCAAAAAGCCTGCGCCCGATTCGCTGCGCGGCGTGCGCGCTTTGTATCTGAGATTCTTTGACCGCAGGCTTTACCAAATCGAAATTTTCTATGAGCCGCGAGCGGATTTGCAAACGCTCGAAAGCATCGCCGCCGCGCTCGCCGCGCAATTTAATTTGCCCGCATCGAATTGGAAAATCGAAAACAATCTGGCTCAAATCATCTGCGCCGAAGCTTCGCTTGTCGCCGACAATATTTTGAATCCGCGCGTCGAATTAACCGACGAAACGATTCTAGCGGAAATCGAAAAACTGAGAGAAAAGGACAAATAAAATTGTCGCCAAACGAGGAGAAAATATGTCCGAAATCCATTACCGAGCCTGTAATTTGTGCGAAGCCATTTGCGGAATCGAAATCAAGCACACGGACGGCGTGGTTTTATCCATCGCGGGCGACAAACAAGACCCATTTTCGCGCGGTCACGTTTGCCCGAAAGCCGTTGCGTTGAAAGACATCTACGAAGATAAAAATCGTCTGAAATTTCCGATGAAAAGAACCGGTGACGATTGGCGGGAAATCTCTTGGGAAGCGGCGTTTGATGAAATCGCCGCCCGCATTAAAGACATCCAAAATCGTCACGGCAGAAACGCCGTCGCCGTTTTCCAGGGCAATCCGTCGGTGCATAATTTCGGCACGCTTTTGTCGAGCGGCGAACTTTTAAAATCTCTTAAAACACAGAACAATTTTTCGGCAACTTCGGTTGATCAACTGCCGCATCATTTCGCCGCGTGGACGATGTTCGGGCATCCGCTTTTGATGCCGATTCCAGACATTGACCGCGCCGATTATTTTCTGATTTTCGGCGCGAACCCGCTCGCCTCAAACGGCAGTTTAATGACCGCGCCCGACATTATCAATCGTTTGGAAA
>CBDUBY010000327.1:0-3392 GCA_965365505.1 uncultured Pyrinomonadaceae bacterium
TTTTACAATCGCGGCGGCGATTTCAACGCGCCGAACAAAGACCCGCGCGTTCGCCCGCGCGGTTTGTCGGCGGCGCAGCAAGCCGACCTCGTTGCGTTCTTAAAACGACCGCTGACCGACCCGCGCGTTGCCGCGAGCGCCGGGCAATTTAATCGCCCGACGCTTTACGCCGAATCGAACCGCGTTCCGCAAATCGTCGGAACAGGCACCGTCGGCGCGGGCGGATTAATTCCGCAGGCGACGGCAATCGAGCCGCCGATTGTCGGCAATCCGAATTTTACCGTCGGCGTTTCAAACGCGCTCGGCAGCGCGTCGGCAGTTTTGGTTATTGACAGCACCGACCCCGGAACGGGCGCGATTCCGGCGACGGGAGCGTTTGCCCGCATCACGGTTCAGCTTTTCGGCAGCGGCAGCGGCGGCGGTTACGGTTCGGCGAGCTTGCCGATTCCCGATAATCCCGTGCTCGTCGGTCAGACGTTTTTCGGACGCTGGTATGTAACGGACGCGAGCGGCGCAAACGGCACAGCGATCTCGCCCGCGTTTCGCTTCACCGTTTTCGGGGAGGCAGCAGTCGCCGTCAGAGCTAAACATGCCGATTTTGACGGCGACGGTAAAACCGATGTTTCAGTTTTCCGACCATCGGGCGGCAGTTGGTTTATCTCGAACAGCTCGAACAACGGTTCGACGACCAGTAATTTCGGATTGGACACCGACGCGCTCGCGCCTGAAGACTACGATGGCGACGGCAAAGCCGACATCGCCGTTTTCCGCAGCGGAACGTGGTATCTGCTGCAATCAACCGCCGGATTTACCGGCATCGCCTTCGGACAAGCGGGCGATAAACTGCAGCCGGCAGATTACGACGGCGACGGCAAAGCCGATTTAGCTGTGTTCCGTGCGGGAATCTGGTATATCCAACAAAGCCGCGACGGATTCAAAGCCGTGCAGTTCGGATTAGAGACCGACAAGCCGGTTGCCGCCGATTACGATGGCGACGGCAAAACCGACATCGCAGTTTATCGAGACGGCGTGTGGTATCTGCTGCAAAGCACCGCCGGTTTCACCGGATTACAGTTCGGAACGAGCGAAGACAAACCCGTTCTTGGCGATTACGACGGCGACGGCAAAGCGGATTTAGCCGTTTTCCGACCGTCAAACGGCGTTTGGTATCATCGCCGCAGCAGCGATGAGGTTTGGCGCGGAACTGTGTTTGGAATTTCGACCGATTTGCCCGCGCCCGGCGATTATGACGGCGACGGCAAATCCGACTACGCGATTTTCCGCAACGGCACGTGGTATATTATGCAAAACGCCGACAGCGCGATTCGCACGCAGAGTTGGGGAACCGACGGCGACTTGCCGATTCCGGCGGCGAATGTTCCGTAAAATTGTCTCAGTGAAAAAAGCAGAGGTTGGGAAATTTTCTTGATAATTTCTCAGCCTCTGCTTTCTTGATCTATATGTAAAACCCTTCTTAAAAAAATCGTTTCAAATCCATTCCCTCGTAAAGTTTCGCCACTTCGTCGGCGTAACCATTAAACGGCAAAGTTTCGCGGCGCGTGTATTCGCCGATGCGGTTTTCCGTCGCTTGCGACCAGCGCGGATGGCGAACCGCCGGATTGACGTTTGAATAAAATCCGTATTCGTCCGGCGCGGCAATGTTCCAAGTCGTCGGCGGTTCATTTTCCGTCAGGGTTATTTTTACAATTGATTTAATGCTTTTGAAACCATATTTCCAAGGCACAATCAGACGAATCGGCGCGCCGTTTTGATTAGGCATTTGATTGCCGTAAAGTCCGGTCGCCAAAATCGTCAGCGGATGCAGTGCTTCGTCGAGCCGCAAGCCTTCGACATACGGCAAATCAATTCCGGCGGCAAATGACGACTGCATTTGTTTCGAATCGTAAAGCGTCTGGAAGGCGACGTATTTCGCCGTGCCGAGCGGTTCGACCGCATCGAGAATTTTTTTGAGCGGAAAACCAATCCACGGAATGACCATTGACCAGCCTTCAACGCAGCGGAAACGGTAGATCCTTTCTTCCTGCTCAAATTTCAGCAAATCTTCGATGCCGAAAGTTTTCGGTTTCTGTACGAGTCCGCCGACTTCAACCGTCCACGGTCGCGTAACGAAATTTTCAGCTTTGCGGGCGACAGCGGTTTTGCTCGTCGAAAATTCGTAGAAATTATTGTAGTTAGTGATTTCCTCGAACGTGTTAAGTTTCTCCGCCGTTTGAAAGTCGGTCGGCTTGGCGACATTTTCGATTTCGGCGGTGACAACCGGTTTCGGCGGCGGTGGATTGATAAAACGATATGCGCCCGCCGTCGCTAAAGTCGTTCCGGCAAGCAGACCGGCGCGGATAAAATTGCGGCGGTTCAGATAAGCCTTCTCGTCCGTTATCTCGCTCGATTTTATTTCGTTCGACTTTTTAATGACCATACATTGTTATTCGTCAGCGGCGGTCAATGGGGTTCAGCTAATCTTTTACGCCGATAATCGAAAGCAATCTGCCCGTTTTGCCGTGTAGTTTTTTCTCGACTCGGTAGGAAAAAAACAAATCAGTGCGCTCCATTGTGCAAAGCGGCGCGGTGAAAATGTTTTCTTCCGACACGCCGACGCTCAAAAGTTGTTCTTTATTGGCGAGGTGTAAATCAATGAGCGCGTGACCGTCGCGGGTTTTGTGGAAAAGTTTTCCGCTTGTGGAAAACTTTTCCACAAAAGCGTCAATCACCTCCTGACCGACTTCATAATTTTTACAAGTCGCTGCCGGACCAATCGCGCAGATTAAATCTTTTGCTTGTGTTCCGTAAGTCTCGCGCATCAATTCAATCGCGTTTAAGACAATCGAACTAACCGTTCCGCGCCAGCCCGCGTGAACCGCGGCGAAAGATTTTGTCCGCGCATCGCCGAGCAAAACCGGAACGCAGTCAGCGGTTTTCACGCCAACCAAAATATTCCTTAAATCCGATACGAGCGCGTCAAATTTATGATTGCCGTCTTTCGCATCTTCAGGGTTTTTTACGAGTCGCACATCCGCGCTGTGCGTCTGCCAAACTGTAGCAAGTGTAAAATCATCGTCAAAAGTTTGCAGAAAACGCTTTCGATTTTCTTCAATGTTCGCCGCCGAATCTTCGTCATAGCCAGCCAGATTCAGAGAGTTTTCGGGAAACGCCGACACGCCGCCGAGTCTGGTCGAAAAGCCGTTGACAAAACCCTTCGCTTCAAGCGGACGACAGACGAGAACTTTTACGCCATTTTTCTCTCGCCAATAAAAGCCCGAATCTGCTAAAGTTTCATCAGAAATTTCTAATGACTGACCAATGATAGTTTCCATCGGAGTAGACATAGTTGAAGTTTATCGCATCCGCGAAACGATTTCGAGAACGCCGCGTTT
>CBDUBY010000328.1:0-3386 GCA_965365505.1 uncultured Pyrinomonadaceae bacterium
GCCCGCGCGTCGTGATTTTGTTTCGCAGTCGAAGGCTAGTTTATGCGTTTCGCCGATCGTGCGCGTCGAAGCCAAGCCCGGACAAATCAATTTTCGTCCGCCGGTGAATCCGGCGAAATAATGAAACGTCACGCCGCCGACGATTATCACGCGGTCGTGTTCGGTGAGTGCGCGGTTCAGCTCGATTGGAATGCCGCTCGCGGTTTCGCCGAGCCGGACAATCTGCGCCAAATCGCGCGGATTGTGGTCGAGTGTTTTGACGCGCTGCGCAATGAACGGCGTGAGAATCAACTGCTTTTCCTCGTCGGTCACGCGGCGATGAATTCCCGTTGCGAAAATTACGCGAATATCAAACGGCATCGCGCCGTTGGCAATCAGTCGCCGCACGATTAAATTAACGATTTGTCCGCTGGCGGTTTGGCGCGTTGCGTCCGGCACGACGATTAAAACAGTTTCATTCGGCTGGACTATTTCTTCGAGCGATTTTGAATTAATTGGATTGTCCAACCGCTCGCCGATTTCGACATCGGACAGCGCGGGCTGCGTTTCGGTTTCGCCTAAAATTTGGAACTGATTTTCGTCGAACGTGAAGTTGATGGCGGATTTTCCGTAGGCGAGATTGACTGTCGGCATAAGTTCTAAAGTAAAAAGTAAAAAGTAAGAAGGTAAAAGGCAAAAGTAAAACGAATTTCTTAAGTTTTCACCTTTTACCTTTCATTTGTTAGCGGGTTCAAAACAATTCGCGCCCGAAAAACATTCGTGTAAATTCTCGTTTTCGATCGTTTCCATCTGAATCGTCAAATGGTCAATGCCGAACTCGTCGTGCAGTTTGGCGCGAATTGTTTGCAAAAGCATTTTTTGCGAAACGTTTTCCGCGTGGACGATGTGAACGCTCAGAGCTTCCATTCCCGAAGTGATTGTCCAGACGTGAAGGTCGTGAACATCGCTGACGTTTTCCGTTCGTCGAATCGCTTCTTCGACCGCCGTTAAATTGATGTGCGCGGGCGTTCCTTCCAATAAAACATTGACCGATTCTTTGATTAAATGCCACGCGCCGAAAATGATAATCAGGCTGATTAAAACGCTGACCGCCGCATCTGTCCACAGCCAGCCGAAGCTCAAAATCAACACGCCCGCGACGATTGCCGCGACCGAACCGAGCGCGTCGCCGATGACGTGCAGCCACGCGCCGCGCATATTCAAATCGTGCTGATGTCCGCCGTGCAGCAGCCACGCGCAGATGATGTTGATAATCAAACCGCCGACCGCGACCAAAGTTAATTCAAAGCCTTTCACGGCGGGCGGCGCATTAAAACGCTCGACGGCTTCGTAGATAATCCAAAGGGAAATTAAAACCAGCGCGATGCCGTTGACGAACGCGGCGAGAATTTCCAGACGATAATAGCCAAAGGTTTTTTTCGATGTCGCCGGACGCGAAGCAAACCAAATTGCCGCCAAAGTCAAAGATAACGCGGCAACGTCGGTCAACATATGTCCCGCGTCGGCAATCAGCGCGAGCGAATTGGTAAACCAGCCGCCGAACGCTTCCGCCAACATATAAACAGTCGTCAAGAGAAGCGCGAATTTTAACCGTTTCGAGTTTTCCGCCCCTCGCTCGCCGTGTGAATGTGTATGATGTGCGCCGATAATTTTATTTCTGAAAGTGAACAGTTAAAAGTGAAAAGCAGATAATTTTAACCGTTCACTTTTCATTGCCTTGTTGCTCTCGCTGTATTTAGATTCAATCCGTAGCGGCTGCGGTTGCCGCGCTCGTCGCTAATTTCCACCGTAACAGTTGCCGAATTAGCGGAAACCTGCAGGCGAAAACTTCCGTCGGCGGCGGCGAAAATTTCGCGTCCCGCGATTCTGACGGTCGCGCCCGGCTGCGTTCTGCCGCTGACCAGATAAATGTTACCGCCGACTGTTTCGACCTGCCACTCGCTGACAACTAAAAATTCGCTCTCCGGTGATTTTACAACGGTAAATTTCCACGGTTCGCCCCAATCGCTAGTCTGTCCCGACGCGGCGGCGGCGCGAAGTCGCCAGTAGTAAACGCCGGGCGCGAGATTCGCCAGCGTGAAAATTTGATTCGTCAGCGCGTCGCGCTCGATGATAATCGCATCGGCGACGAAGAACGGCGATTTGGAGATTTGAAAATGATAGCTGACCGCCGAATTCGCTTCAGGCTTTTGCCAGCGAAACGAAACGTCGTTCGCTGCCGAAATCTGTTCGGAGTTAGTCGGCGCAACAGGTTTCGGCGCGTCGAGCAGTTTTTCTTTCGACGTGATTTTGCCGTTATTAACCGTCGCAAATTCGCTTTCGCCGACAAATGTTTTCACGCCGCCGACGTTCGTTTCCACGCCGCCGCGACTGATGCGAATTTCGCCGCCGTTTGTTTTTTCGTTGATATTAAAACTCGCGTCAGTCTGTGCGAAAACGCGGTTTTCCGATTCGAGAACTTCGACGACGTTTGCCGTCTGTTCAGTCTGTTCCTGCGTCTTGACGTTGATTTGCCCGTCATCCAAAGTGACGCGCACATTCGTTCCGCCAAAAATTGACGCGCTGTCGCGGATAACGACCGTGCTGTTCGGGCGAATCGAAAGCGTCGAGCCGTCAATCATCTGGACTTGCGCTCTGCCATCGGCTTGCGTCTGAATCGTGTCGCCCGCCGAAACGAAAGTCAATTTCGTCACGAGAATCGTTTCGCGCGTCGCGGCACGAATGATTCGCACGTCGCCTTCAAAAGAGACGATTCGCGCCGCGTCTTTCGGGATTTCTGCCTGATCGGGTTTAGCGAGAAAAAAGTCGTTTTTGTAGAGCCACCAGCCGCCGCCGATAAGACCAATAAGAAACAGAATTATCGCCGCGCCGCCGAAAACGGTGCTGCGTTTGATCTGCCACCAGTCAACGTAAACTCCACGATACTTTTTTGCCATTTACAATCGGTTCGAGGCTGAATGCAATGAATTATTCAGCATTTAAGTTTTCTCTGAGTTCTTCTTTCTCCGAAGGCTTCGACGGATAAATCAACGACAAAACTATTGAAAGAGCAATTGAGCCGACGACCACGCCGAGCGAGATGTTGATAACCGCCTGCTCGAATTCGTGATGCGCGTATCTATTGAGAAGCCCGGCGAAATTTGAACTGCTTCCCTCGCCCAAAATTATCTGCAAACCTGTCACCGCCAGCGGCAGAAGCATTTTCAAGCCGATAAAGCTCAGGATAAAACCCAAACCGTATTTGAGAAAATGAAACCTGTCCGCCAAATCCGCGAGCAGAAAGAAAAACGTCCGCAGTCCTAAGATAGCAAAAATATTCGATGTATAAACGATAAATTTATCGGTCGTAATGCCGAAAATCGCCGGAATCGAATCAACCGCGAAAA
>CBDUBY010000329.1:0-3353 GCA_965365505.1 uncultured Pyrinomonadaceae bacterium
GTCAAGAATCCGACGGCAAACAGAATGATGCGTGTTTTATGTTTCGGCTCGCCTGTCGGCTGATTTACGGTTTCGTCGGTTTCGATTTGCGGGATTTTAACTTCTTGGACAGTTGGCTTTTCGACAAAATTTACGGTTTTCTGCTTTTCCTTTTGTTCTTTCGGCTTGGTTTCTTCGCTGATTACCGTAACTTTGGCGACAAAACGATAACCTTTTTTCGCTACGGTTTCGATAAATTTATTGCCGTTTTCGTCCTCGCCCAAAATCTTGCGAAGTGTGTGAATAGTCCGCGCCACATTAACTTCTTCGACAAACGAATCCGCCCAGACTTTTTCTAAAAGCTCATTTTTTTCAACCAGATGACCATTGCGCTCGACCAGAAAAGCCAGCACATCGAAAGCCTTCGGTGTTAATGGAATAGGTTTGTCGTGATGAAGAAGTTGACGCTCTTTCAGATCGAGCCGAAACGACTTGAAGCGAAAATTATGACTGTTTTCTTCTTTCACATCAGCCTGCGAAAAATTTAGGAAAGTTTTAGGAAAATTTCCGAAAGACATTTCAAACCTCCAACGCCTATTGTCGAATCTGCACAGTGCAAAAAGCGTCGGTTGTCTAAATGTTTCGGGTTATAACAGAAAGTCCCTGCATTATACAGCCGACGCAATAAATAAGCAAAATAATCGCTTTTCATTTCAAAAGGATAAAACTATGAAAATCAAAAACACTTTAACAAAACTTTCGGTAATCATCGCCAGCGCGATGATTACGCTTTTGCAAATCAATGTCTCGGCGGCGAGTTTTTCCGCCTTCAGTATGCCGCAAAATATGGGCGCGACGCTTAATTCGGCGGATTTTGAGCAGCTTCCGGTAATCGCGCCGAGCGGCTTGAGTCTTTATTTCGCCAGTAATCGGGTGGGCGGTCAGGGCGGTCAGGACATTTACGTTTCTCAGCGTTCGACGCTCTCGGCGGCGTGGGGCGCACCGCAAAATCTGGGCGCTACCGTCAATTCAGCGGACGGCGATTCGCCGGCGGGAATTTCACCCGACGGGCGCGAGATGTTTATTAACAGCCAACGCGCAGGCGGACAAGGCGCACAGGATATTTGGCGGATGACGCGCACCGACCCGAACAACGATTTCGGCTGGTCTGCGCCGGTCAATCTCGGAGCAACGATCAATACGGGTTTTATGGAACAAAACCCGACTTATTTCGTCAATCCGGCAACCGGCGCAGGCACGCTCATTTTTGCCAGCGACCGCATCATCGGAGTCGGAATCAAAGACTTTTACCAAAGCACGCGAAACCCGGACGGCACATTTAACGCGCCGACAATCATCGCCGAATTGAACAGCGAGGAAGACGAGCCTCGTGCGACAATCAGCGGTGACGGTTTGGAAGTTTTTTTCAGTTCAAGACGTTTGGACGGGATTAATAACATTTTTACCTCAACCCGCGCCTCGGTTTCCGCCGCGTGGAGTCCGCCGGTTTACGTTACCGGTCTTAACAGCGACGGCTCTACTACAACTCACCCGAATCTTTCCGCCGACGGCACAACTCTTTATTTTCTCTCGGATCGTCCCGGCGAACTGGGCAACGGCGATTTACATTCCGCCGTTCGCATCAGCGTTAACCGCACAGCGACGGCTGATTTTGACGGCGACGGACGCAGCGACTTCAGCGTTTTCCGCCAATCGGATGGAACTTGGTATATTTTGCAAAGCGGCACTAACAGTTTTCGCGCCCAACCGTTCGGCACAAATGGCGACAAAATTGTTCCCGGCGACTACGATGGCGACGGACGAACGGACTTTGCAGTCGTTCGCGCCGTCTCCAACAGCAGCGTTTGGTATGTCATACGAAGCTCAGATAATTCGTTTTCGGGAATTCAATGGGGCTTGGCGACCGATAAGCTTGTGCCTGCCGATTACGACGGCGACGGACGTACCGATATTGCCGTTTATCGTAACGGAACATGGTATGTCCTGCAAAGCTCAAACGGACAATTTGCGGTACAACACTTCGGCGCATCTGACGATATGCCCGTTCCCCTTGCCAATACTCAATAAATTTGGTTAATGACGCATCAACAGCCGGTAAGAAAATAACCGGGGTGCGGAAAAATGCTTTACGCTCCGGTTATTTAATGTAGTGCCGTCTGATGTTATACCCGCATAAAACATTCCGGCTGTATTTTGCCTTGAATTGATTTCGGGAGCTATCACAAAAATGAAAAAGGAGAAAACAAAAAATGAAACGAATTTTTATTATGACATTAATTTCGGCGGTTTTATTCATCGCCGGAATCCAAAACACAAACGGACAGATCAAAACCGACAACGCCAAACTCGAAGGGGAAATCGGCAAAGTTTTGCGCGGTATGCTCGATGCGTTTGTCCGGCGTGATTCCGACGGAGTGAATAATTTTTATGCCGACGACGGATTTGTTTACGATTCGAGCGGCTATTCAACCAGTCTCCAGACCAAAATTGATTTCCGCGCCTATTTTCAAATGCCGTCGGCTGATTCCAAAACTTCTTACGAGATAGAAGATTTAAAAGTAATTCCGGTCAGCGACGATACAGCGATTGCAAATTACACGGTAATTACGAAAACCGAACAGGACGGCAAAACCGAAATCGTGCGCGACCGCACGACCAATGTTTTCGCGCGGCGCGGCGGACGCTGGCTGATTATCGCCGACCACACATCGCGTCTGCCGACTCCGCTTGCGCCGACCGTCAGCGGAATGCCCATCGGCTGGAGAAGAACGCCGTCAAACGGCAGCGGCGGTTATTTGATGACTGTTGATACAAATATCAAGCACAGCGGCAAGGCAAGCGCGTCGGTTAAATATTCCTGTCCCGACGACAGCGGTTTCGGTTCGCTTGCTCAATCTATCGCCGCCGATGATTATCAAGGCAAACGAGTTCGTCTGACGGGTTGGCTAAAAACCGAAAACGCCGACGAAGCCGGTTTGTGGATGCGCGTGGACGGTAATCGGCGACTGTTTGGTTTTGACAATATGTCGAATCGGGCGGTTAAAAGCACAACCGATTGGAAACAGTTTGAAGTCGTGCTGGATGTGCCGACCGAAGCCGTCAATATTGTTTTCGGAACGATCATTACCGGCAAAGGACGGGTTTGGGCGGACGATTTTAAGTTGGAAATCGTCGGGCAAAACATCCGGTCAACCAATCAACTTTCGTCCGAACAAATGCAGATGGACAATCCGAACCGAACTCCGAAAAAATCGGACAACAAACAGCCGGTCAATTTAGGATTTGAAAACGGAACGATTCCATAGAATTTTGCGATTTGTTAAAGCGCGAATTCAAATAAATAAAAAAATAAA
>CBDUBY010000330.1:0-3350 GCA_965365505.1 uncultured Pyrinomonadaceae bacterium
TTCGGCGACGGATTCGGTGACGGCGATAAAACAGTGTCGCCGGTTTTAGTAATCGTTGTCGAAGTTTGAGCGAAGATGAAAATCGCGCTCAGGCAAATAATGAAAAGCGCAGTCGAGTTTTTTATCAATGCGGAAAATAGGTGTTTCATAGCGGTAAAACAAATCTTTTAATTGCCCGCGATTTTAACGGGCGGTTTCGGCGGACTTTGCCAGAGAATATTGACAATCATCCATTTGCCGTCGTATTTGGCGAGCTGCATATAATCAATGCCCCACACGGCGGTTAATTTCGCGCTGGCGGTTTGGTCTAAAACATCATAGATAATGATTTCCTTCGCGGCAGTCTTCGGCAGTTTGCCGCTTTTGTTATAATTTTTCGACAGATTGACGAGTTCGGTGAAAGTCATCGGCGACGGCGTGTAGACGGTTTCGCCTTTTTTGATATAAAATCCGCGTTTGACTAAATCCGGGTGAACGCTGCGCTCGATGCGCTGCGGCGCGACTTCGTAGACGCCTTCGACGTAATCGAGAACCGCTTGCCGCACGGCTTCGCGGTCGGCATCGGTCTGGGCAAAAGCGTGGTTGGAAAAAACGAAAAGCACGGCGAACGCAAACAGAAAAAACTTCATCTCGGTAACTCCTTGTATTTTTTTTGTAAATCGGGCGATTCGCTGAATGGAATCGTTGTTTCCAACGTTCGCCGCCGCGAAAAGGTTTCAAAGGTAGAACACCGACAGCGCGAATTTTATGACAAAAAATTAACGAGCCGGTTCGGGAACTTCGTTGACATCGCGGCGAATCAGCGTATATTTTCACTATTAACTTATATTTACGTAGACGCGGACTCTTCCAGAATTCGTAAACTCTAAAACCGACTCGGGAAAAAAGGTGATGAAAAAATTGATAAAGATTACGGACTGGCGGCGTGCGGCTATGGTTTCGGCAGCGTTCGGTTTGGTATTTATGCTTTTGGCATCCGCCGCGTTTTGGCAATCGGCACAGGCGCAGCAAGCAACGGATGAACAAACAAACCGCTTCGAACAAAGCGAAGAACGGCAGACGACGAAAGGCGAGGCGGTCGCCGCGCCGCAGGTTATTAACGCCACGTCGTATCCCTTTTCGACCGCTATGGGCGTCGCTCTTAATAATATGTCCGGCTCGACGCAGCTTCTCGGCGCGAATCAGGATGAATCTGCTTCCGCCGTCGCCAACATCGGGTTCAGCTTTAACTTTGACGGAACGGTCTATAATAACTTTTCCGTCAACTCGAACGGTTTGATGCGATTAGGCACGACGGCAGTCAGTAACACCGGCATTAATTTTCTCGAAGCCGCGTCAGACAATCCAAAAATTACGGCTTACTGGGACGACCTCTGCACGAGCGGGACGGGAAAAGTTCATTACAGATTGGTCGGTTCTGCGCCGAATCGCAAGCTCGTCGTCGAGTTTCAAAATATGGTTTTATACGACAGCGACACCGACAATTGTTCGGCGGTTAATCCGGTCGGAACTTATCAGGTATGGCTCACCGAAGGCACGAACCGCATTGATTTCGTCTACGGCGCGATTGCGGCAAATATGCTCGAAGCGGGCGATTACAGCACGGGTATTGCCAGCGGCGCGACATCGCTCGCCAGCGTTAACACGACCACGAATGCCGTAATCTACGGCGCGCCGGGAATTGACGCGAACAAGGCGGCGATTGCCGCCGGGCGGCAATACAGTTTTACGCCGGTGGCGATGACCGGATTCGGCACACTCGGCTTCTCGTCGGCGACTTACGACCAAGCCGAATCGCTTTCGATAACGATTACCGTCAATCGCGCGGGCAGCACGACGGGCGCGATTTCGGTTAATGTTTCAAATGCGGGCGGCACGGCGGCGGGCGGCGCGGCTTGCGGCGGAGCAGTTGATTTTACTAATCTTAGTCAAACTTTAAATTTTGCCAGCGGCGAAGCGAGCCGGACGTTCACCATTCAGCTTTGTGCCGACGATCTTTCCGAAGGCTCGGAAACCGTCATTCTGACGCTCGCCAATCCGACTGGCGGAGCGACTCTCGGTGTGCCGAACGCGGCGACTTTGACTATCAACGATGCCGCGACGCAGTTTACCAATACCATTGATATTACGATTAACGACAACGCTCCGGCTGCTTCGTATCCGTCAACTATCACGGTCGCCGGCGCGCCGACAATTATCACCACAGTTCGCGTCACGCTTTTCGATATGACACATACTTATGCGGACGACATTGACGTTTTGCTGGTCGGACCTGGCGGACAGACATTTGTTTTGATGGAAGATGCCGGAGGCAGCAATGAACTGGTCGGCACGGACATTACCTTTACCGATACGGGCGTCCTTTTGCCGGACGAATCGGCGATTACGAGCGGAAGTTACGAACCGGCAAATTACAGCACGCCCGTGACAACTTTCCCTTCGCCCGCGCCGTTTGCGCCTTATAACGAGCCGGGCGCAACGCTGCACGGCACAGAATCGGGCGGCGCGGTAACGCTCAATTCCGTCTTCGGCGGAACGAATCCGAACGGAGCCTGGAAATTGTATGTCCGCGACGACACGAGCGGCGATGTCGGAACAATCAGCGGTTGGGGGTTGCAATTTCTCGGACCGACGGCGGCTTTGGTTGACATCGGCGGACGAGTCGTAACCGCCACGGGACGCGGCATCGCAGGCGCGCGCGTCACGCTGACCGAACAGGACGGAACGACACGGACCGCGTTGACCAATCCGTTTGGTCAATACCGCTTTAACCAACTCGCCGCCGGTCAATCCGTTGTCGTCAGCGTCAACTCGAAGCGTTATCGCTTCGGCATTCCGTCACGCGCCTTCAACTTAACTGAGGAAAGTTTGAATGTTGATTTCGTCGCGCTCAAGTGAATTGTCCGCGACTCTAAACAATGGGAACCAGGAAGCTGAACCGCGCTTAACACACGCGGTTCAGCTTCCTGGTTTTTGGAATCGAGATTAAAAAATATTACCTGCTACCGTTTGAATGCTGAAGGCAAGCATCAGCAAAACGACCAGCCAGCCGCAGATTTGCAGAAAAAGCGGATGGCGATAATCGCCGACGATTTTTGTTTTTCGAGAGGCAAGCAAAATCAAAGCTAAACCGACGGGCAAAACGAATCCGTTGAATGTTCCGGCAAGAATCAAAACTCGAATCGGCTGCCCGACGAACAAAAACACGACGGTCGAAAAGACAATAAAAATAATCGTCAGCCATTTGTCGTTGCGCTCTAATTTTTCGTGAAAAGTTTTCAGAAAGGAAACCGATGTGTAAGCCGCGCCGACGACCGATGTGATTGCCGCCGCCCACATTACAACGCCGA
>CBDUBY010000331.1:0-3332 GCA_965365505.1 uncultured Pyrinomonadaceae bacterium
CTTAGAGCGATTGGGATTTGCATTTATGATTTTTGATTGCCAATAAAAATCAGAACCGTTTGCAACAGCGATGAGTTTCGCGCTGCTTTGAAAATGCGTAGTCATCGGCGAATAGACGGCGATTTTAAGCAGCTCTTAATATTGCGAACGCGCTTGAAATTGCTTGCTCCGGGCGAATTGGAGGTGTATGATTATCGAAACTTTATTTCGGTCAATCAGTCAACTACAAACGACAGGGAGGAAATTATGAATCTAGCTGATTCTTTCGCGCGTCGCGCCGCAGCGGCGTTGTTCGTCACGCTTTTTCTGGCGGTCTGCTCGGCGAACGCGCAGACGACGGTTTTTACTTATCAGGGCAAACTGTCTGATTCGGCACCGACCGGCACGGTTTATGATTTTCGATTCGATTTGTATGCCGCCGCGTCGGGCGGCGTGCCGATTAATCCGATGCCGCTCAATGTTGACGACCTGACGACGACGAACGGCGTGTTCACGGTGCAGCTCGACTTCGGCGCGAACGCTTTTCCCGCAGGCGAAACCCGCTATCTGCAAATCCGCATCCGGCGCGGCAATGAGACAGGCGGCTACACCGAACTCGACCCGCGCCAGATGATTACCTCGTCGCCGTTCTCGATTCGCAGTATCAACGCGACGAATGCGACGAATGCGACGAACGCAACGAACGCAACGAATGCAACGAACGCAACGAACGCGATTACGGCGCAAAATGTTTCGGGCGTGGTGGCAATCGCTAACGGCGGCACGGGTTCGACAACGAAGAACTTTGTTGATTTAACCGCCGCTCAGACGATTGCGGGAAATAAGACTTTCAGCAGTCCCGTTAATACGACGACGCAGTATAACATCGGCGGCAATCGTGTGCTGAGCAATGCCGGAACGCAGAATCTATTTGTGGGCGTGGATGCCGGAGTGTCGAACAGCGGTGGTGGAAACAATACATTTGTCGGCGTCAGAGCAGGCTTTGCCAACACGACAGGCACATACGGTTCGTTTTTCGGGAATTTTGCAGGAAACGGCAATACGGACGGCTATGCCAATTCGTTCTTCGGCGCGTTTGCGGGCTATACAAACACGACAGGCGGTTATAATTCGTTTTTCGGTGCAGATGCGGGCATTTCCAATTCGACGGGCGATAATAATTCGTTTTTCGGCTTAGACGCAGGAAATTCAAACTCGACGGGCGATAATAATACGTTTGTCGGCTATTATGCCGGCGAGGCTAACATAACGGGCAGCAACAACACCATCATCGGCAAAGATGCTGACGTCAGTACGAGCAATCTGACGTTTGCCAGCGCTCTCGGCGCGGGCGCAATCGTCAGCAACAACAACAGTGTCGTTTTAGGCAGAAATCTTGACACCGTGCGGATTCCGGGCAATTTGGTTGTTTCGGGAACCGTTTCAAAAGGCGGCGGTGCGTTTAAAATTGACCATCCGCTCGACCCGCAGAATAAATATCTGTCGCACTCGTTCGTCGAATCGCCCGATATGATGAACATCTATAACGGCAACACGACGACCGACGAACGCGGCGAAGCGACCGTCACGCTGCCCGATTACTTTCAGGCGTTGAACCGCGACTTTCGTTATCAGTTGACGGTCATCGGACAATTCGCGCAGGTAATTGTGTCGGAAAAGGTCAAAGGAAATCAGTTCAAAATCAAAACCGACAAACCGAACGTCGAAGTATCGTGGCAGGTAACGGGCATCAGGCAGGATAAATTCGCCGAAGAGAACCGTATTCCGAACGAAGAAAACAAACCGGCAGACGAAATCGGAAAATGTTTATACGTTCCGGCTTGCAAACAAAACTAAAAGAATTTGGTTCGACGGCGTGTTGGGTTTTGTCTGTCAAGACGAACGCAAATTTAGCTTGACACGCAAGCCGAAAACGCCGAATATCTATGTAAAAAATAAGTTCCGGCTTTCAATCGGCGACCGATTAATTCAAAGCCGGATAAAACCGAACTCGAATTATTTGCCGCAGACAGGAGAAAAACAAAAATGAAAAAACAAATACAATTCTTCTTAATGCTCGCGCTCGTCGGCGCGACAGTTGCCGCTGTAAAAGCGCAGACGGGAGGCAATTACACAATCACGCAATCGGTCATTGCCGGCGGCGGCGGAACGAGCGTGGGCAATACCTATCAAGTCGAAGGAACCATCGGGCAAGCATTGGCGGGCGTAACTTCGAACGGTCCGAGCTATTCGGTGAAAAGCGGCTTTTGGACATCCCAACTCACTCCGTCCGCCGCAACCGTTTCCGTGGGCGGGCGCGTGATGGTCGGCGGCGCAAACGGCAAAGGAATCATCAATGTCAAAGTTTCCGTTACCGACGCGAGCGGCACAACTCGCAGCGTCTTGACCGGCACAGGCGGCAAATACCGCTTCGACGATTTGGAGGCTGGGCAAATTTACGTTTTCACCGTCACTGCCAAACGCTACACATTCGACTTGCCGACCATCATTCATTCGGCAACCGAGAATTTCGACGAACTGAACTTTGTCGGCACGTTGCAGTTTTAGAAGTTTGTCGAGTGAATTTTTATACGGAAGCCCGCACGAAGCGAGCGCGCGTGAAAGTAGCTGCGCCCTTGCTTCGTGCGGGCTTCCGTAATTACTCAACCGGCGCGTCGGCTTTTGTCCAGGCGCTCCAGCCGCCAGCCATCGAAAGCACGTTCGTGTAACCCATTCGCTGTAAATTGTCCGCCGCCAGCGCGGAACGATAACCGCCGCCGCAATATAAAATCAATTCGGCATCTTTATCGGGAAATCGCCCGATAATATCGCGCTCGATAACGCCGCGCCCGATGTGCGTCGCGCCCTTCGCGTGTCCGGCTTCGTATTCGTTGTCTTCGCGCACGTCAATCAAATGCGCTCCTGTTTTGATTCGCTCGCGCGTTTTCGCAACGGAGATTTCAGTCACGCGGCTTTTCGCGGCTTCGGCGATTTCCAGAAATTCTTTAGTGTGCTGCATATAGTTTTGACAATTCGGCTTTTCTCAATTAAAGTTCCAAAAACCCAAAAACACAAATCAAAATCAAAAAGGAGAATCCATATATGAAAAAAGTAACTTTACTTATGATGTTCGCGCTCTGTCTGGCTCTCGCCGGATGCAGCAAAGACGCGGAAGTTAATTCGTTTATCGCCGAAAACAACCAGGTGATCAAAGATATGACGGCGAAGATTGATGCCAACCCGTCGGCGGCAGGCGTGGACGACGCGCAGAAATCGTTCGACGCGAAAAAGGCGAGTTTGAAAGCCAAATGGGACGGCATTAAGGAAGCTCGCGGAATGCAGGTCAGCGAAGA
>CBDUBY010000332.1:0-3329 GCA_965365505.1 uncultured Pyrinomonadaceae bacterium
TCGGCGGCGAAGTTTTGCAGGTCGAAGCAACCTTGGTCAAAGGTCGCGGCGCGGTGAAATTAACCGGCAAACTCGGCGAAGTAATGCAGGAATCGGCTTACGCCGCACTGACTTGTATCCGAACGCGCGCCGAAAAATTCGGCATTGACGAAAAAGATTTTCACAAAAAAGATTTGCACATCCACGTTCCCGAAGGCGCGATTCCGAAAGACGGTCCGAGCGCGGGCATCACATTGGCGACGGCAATGGTTTCCGCCTTAACCGGCAGACCCGCGCGACACGATGTCGCAATGACCGGCGAGATAACTCTGCGCGGAAAAGTTCTGCCAATCGGCGGAGTGAAAGAAAAACTTTTGGCGGCGCATCGTTTTGGATTGAAGACGATAATTTTATCGAAAGACAATGAAAAAGATTTAGCCGACGTGCCGGAAGAAGTGCGCGAGGATTTGACGATTCACGTCGTTGACACGGTTGACGAAGTTTTAACATTTGCTCTGGAATCGGTCAAAGAAGCCGAAGTTCTGGAAGCTCCGCACATCTGGACGGCTGACGCGGCTTCGACGGATATTTCGGCTACTATCGAATAAACTCGACTAATAAACTTCAAGCATCTCGAACAAATCTGAAATGATTAGTTCGAGATGCTTTTTTGTTTTTAAAGTCATCGGACAGCTTTTTCGACGCGCTTTTCTTTGCCCGCTCAAATTGTTAAAATACTCGTTTCGACTTAGCAACGAATTCTTATCAGTAACAATGAGCATTAAACAAATCACGGTGCGCGGCGCGCGTCAGCACAATCTGAAAAACATTAACGTTGAGATTCCGCGCGATAAATTGACGGTTATTACGGGCTTGAGCGGTTCGGGCAAATCGAGTTTAGCGTTCGATACGATTTATGCCGAAGGGCAGCGACGTTACGTCGAATCCTTGTCGGCTTATGCGCGTCAATTTCTCGATCAACTCGAAAAGCCGGATGTTGATTCGGTCGAAGGTTTGAGTCCGGCGATTTCGATTGAGCAGAAAACCGTTTCGCGTTCGCCGCGTTCGACCGTCGGAACGGTGACGGAAATTTACGATTATTTGCGGCTGCTTTTTTCCTCCATTGGTCAGCCGCATTGTCACCAGTGCGGTCTGCCGATAACCAGACAATCAACCGAACAAATCGTCGCCAGCATTACCGAATTGCCCGGAGGCGAGCGCGTAATGATTCTCGCGCCGCTCGTGCGCGGGCGCAAAGGCGAGTTTAAAAAGGAGTTAGAGAAACTTCACAAAGACGGCTTTATTCGCGCCAGGATTGACAACGAACTTCGCGCGCTCGACGAAGATATAAAACTGGACAAGCGGAAAAACCACACGATTGAAGTGGTCGTTGACCGGCTTTTAATTAAAGAAGGCGTAAAGGAACGGCTGACCGAATCGGTAAAGACCGCTTTGAAATTAACCGGCGGCGCGGTGCTGGTTTCGATTGTGGACGGCGAGGAAAAACTTTACTCGGAGAAAATGGCATGCATCAATTGCGGCATCAACATCGCCACTTTAGAGCCGCGCTCGTTTTCATTTAATTCGGCTTACGGAGCGTGTAAAAAATGTCAGGGTTTGGGAACGGTTTTGGAGATGGACGCGAATAAAATTTTGCCCGACCAATCGCAAATCGTCGGGAAAATTAAGTTTTTGGAAGACACGGATAAATCGGGCGGCAAGTTTTTGAACGCGGCGTTGACGGCGATTATCGAAAAATTCACGGGCGACGATAAGCTCGGTTCGCCCGATGAAGACGAAGGCAAAAGTAAAAAGGCAAAAGGTAAAAGTAAAAGCGGCGCGAGCGCAGATTTAATGAAGGTTCAGTTTGCCGACTTGCCGCAGGAAATACGCGATGCTTTTTTTAACGGCACGAAAAAGCGTCTGACGTTTCAGCAAGGCGGTTATAAATATGAATCCGAATGGAAGGGCGCAATCCGGGCAATGCGCGAGCGTATGGAAAATCCGCCGTCGGAAAAAGTCCGCGTCGCGCTCGAAGAATTGGTTTCGCCGATTGATTGTCCGGTTTGCGAAGGGAAACGCCTTCAGCCGGAAAGTCTTGCGGTGCGTGTCGGCGGTCTCGGCATTGCCGATTACGTCGAGTTGACTATTGACGAAGCGATTGAGCGGTTTGATGAAATCGTTCTAAATCCGCGCGAAGAGAAAATCGCCGGTCTTGTTTTGAAAGAAATTAAAGAGCGGCTGAGATTTCTGCAAGCCGTCGGTTTGGGTTATTTGACGGTTGATCGAGGTTCGGGAACTTTGTCGGGCGGCGAAGGTCAGCGCATCAGGCTGGCGACGCAAATCGGCTCGCAACTGCGCGGCGTTTTGTATGTTTTGGACGAACCTTCAATCGGTCTGCATCCGCGCGACAACCAAAAACTGCTTGAAACTCTGCATCAATTGAGGGATTTGGGCAACACGGTTTTAGTCGTCGAACACGACGCGGAAACGATTGAACGCGCTGATTACGTGGTTGATTTGGGTCCGCTTGCCGGAACACACGGCGGCGAAGTTATCGCTACGGGAACGCCGCAGGAAATTGAAAAAACGGAAGCGTCTTTAACCGGAAAATATCTATCGGGAGCGATGAGTATCGAAGTTCCCGAATGGCGGCGATTGGCAAACGGCAGCAATATAATTGTTAAAGGAGCGCGGGCGCACAATCTTAAAAACATTGACGTAACTTTTCCGCTCGGACTTTTTACGGTCGTCACCGGCGTTTCGGGTTCGGGCAAATCTACGCTGGTTGAAGATATTTTATATCCCGCGCTTTATCGTTACGTTTATAAATCGGCAGTCGAGCCGCTCGAACACGATTCAATCGTCGGGCTGGATTTGGTAGATAAAATCATCGAGATTGACCAATCGCCAATCGGCAGAACGCCGCGTTCAAATCCGGCGACTTACACCGGAGTTTTCACGCCGATCCGTGAGCTTTACGCGATGCTGCCCGAATCGAGAGAACGCGGTTACAAAGCCGGACGCTTTTCCTTCAACGTCAAAGGCGGACGCTGTGAAGCGTGCGAAGGCGCGGGCGTGAAAACAATCGAAATGAATTTTCTGCCCGACGTTTACGTTTTGTGCGATGTCTGTCGCGGAGCGCGTTACAACCGCGAAACGCTGGCGGTCAAATACAAAGGTTTATCAATCGCTAATTTGTTGGACACGACGATTGAAGACGCAGTGCCGCTGCTCGAAAACATTCCGCAGATAAATCAGAAACTGCAAACGCTTCTCGATGTCGGTTTGGGCTACATCAAAATCGGACAATCTTCGACGACCTTGAGCGGCGGCGAGGCGCAGCGCAT
>CBDUBY010000333.1:0-3324 GCA_965365505.1 uncultured Pyrinomonadaceae bacterium
CGAATGCCCATACAATTCATTCCAAATTCCCCGATGCCGCCGAGCGGTATTATTTCGATTTTATTCACGCTTCTTTACCCTGCTTTTTTCAGTCTAAAACAAACGATGAGTTTAACATATCCGACAAATTTACGCTCGAATCAAACGATTATTCTTGACCGGAAAAATTTCTTTTGCTAATCTTGCTGGAACAATTTAAGGGGAGTAGATAGCCCGTCAGCCGGGTTTGTCGAAGTCGTCAATACAATCGTTCTAGTCAAGCGGTTCGGCTCGATAAAGTAAATATCAAGACCTTTTGCGACGAATGTAAATTTCGTTTTGCAAAAGGTTTTTTCTTTTGCAACGCGCAGCACCGGAAAACGATGTTACTTGATTTGATTGTCGAAACAGTCGCCTTTGCCGGCGAATTTGTTTTTGAATGGTTGTTCGAACTCAGCTTGGACGCCGCTTCTGAATGGTTTGCCAACCGCCGACGATAATCAAATTTGACAATCGTTTTCTTCAATTAAAAATTGGAGGATTTTCATGAATTTATTTCCCTTTGCCGAATACTGGTGGTTTTACGCCGCGTTTTTAATTTTCGTATTTGCGATGCTCGCCCTGGATTTGGGCGTTTTCAATCGTCAGGCGCACGTCGTCACCTTTAAAGAAGCCACCGTTTGGAGCATCATCTGGGTCATTCTCGCGTTCGCTTTTAATTTTATTTTCTATCAGTATTCGCTCTCTAAATTCGGCGCTGAAATTGCTGGACAAGCCGCGCTCGAATTTCTGACCGGCTACGTCATCGAGTATTCGCTTTCGATAGACAACATTTTCGTCTTTGTTCTGGTCTTCAGTTACTTCGGCATTCCCGCCAAATACAAACACCGCGTTTTGTTTTACGGCATCCTGGGCGCGCTTTTTTTCCGCGCCGTTTTTATCGCGCTCGGTTCGGCGCTGATGCAGTTTCACTGGGTAATTTATTTATTCGGCGGATTTCTCATCGTTACGGGAATCAAGATGGTTTTCTCGAACAACGAGGAAATCGAACCGGAAAAGAATTTTTTGATTCGCCTGTTCAAGAGAATTATGCCCGTCACGCACGATATTGACGGCAAAAACTTTTTTGTTCGCCGCGACGGAATTCTTCACGCCACGCCGTTATTCATCGCGCTTTTATTTTTGGAGGCGACCGACATTATTTTCGCCGTTGACAGCGTTCCCGCGATTTTTTCAATAACGCGCGAGCCTTTAATCGTTTTTACCTCGAACATTTTTGCGATTCTCGGACTTCGTTCGATGTATTTTATGCTCGCCGGCGCAATTGATAAATTTTATTTGCTCAAATACGGATTGGCTTTCGTGCTGATTTTCGTCGGTTTGAAAATGGTCTGGCTCAACGATGCTTTCGGCGGTAAATTCCCGATTTCCTGGTCGCTTGCGATTATTTTGGGAACAATCGCGGTTTCGGTCATCGTTTCGCTGATGTTTCCGCGACCCGATAAAATAGAATAATCAAGCTATGATTGCGGACGGCGATAATTTAAAGATCGCCGTCCGCAATTTGTTTCGTCAGACATTTCCATTCTTCGAGCGTCAGAGTTTCGGCGCGACGTTGTTTATCAATTCCGCAATCGCTTAAAACCCGTTCGACGCTTAGTGTTTCGCTTTTCAAATTATTCGTAATCGTCTTGCGTCTCTGCCGAAAACCCGCGCTCACAATTCTGCGAAAAACTTTGTCGTTTCCGACTTCCTCGGCTTTCGGTTTTATTCGAACGACGGCGCTCCAGACTTTCGGCGCGGGCAGAAAGGCTTTCGGCGGAACATCGAAAAGTTTTTCCGAATCCAAATACGCTTCGGTCAAAACCGTCAAAAATCCGCGCTCCGAATCGCCGACTCGTGCCGTTATTCGTTCGACGACTTCGCGCTGAAACATCAAAACCATTTCGGTGAAAATTTCGCGTTGTTCAATTAATCGCTGCAAAATCGCGGTCGAGATATTGTAAGGCAAATTGGCGACGAGTTTCGCTGATTTCGGATTCGGCAATCGAAGTTCAGGATTCGAAATCGCTTCGCTGAAATCAACTTTGAGCGCGTCGGCTTCGATAAGATGAAAGTTTTTTTGAGCAGCAAATCGTTCTTGCAGCACGGCAATCATCGCGCGTTCGAGTTCAATCGCAACCACTTCCGCGCCCGAATCAATTAAAAATTCTGTCAACGCGCCGCGCCCCGCGCCGATTTCCACAACTGTTTCGCCGGGCTGAAGATTTAGTGCCGAAATAATTTTTGAAATGTAATTATGGTCAACGAGAAAATTTTGCCCGAAGGATTTTTTGGCGAAAACTTTGCGAGCGTTTCTTTGAACTGGCATTTGCTTTTGTTTTGAATTTATCGAGCTGCGGGCTGCTCTTTTTTAGGAAATGCCGCCAGAACGACAAATAAAACCGCCAGCGCGGAAACGACCATTATCGAATTCAAAATAATCAGACTTCTGGCGCCGCTGCGCTCGAACATCAATCCAGCGAGAAAAGGAAACAGCATACTGCCGAAACTGCCGCCCATCACGAAAAATCCGGCGACGCGACCCGTGACGTTCAAACGATTTCCGGCAAATGAAAACATTGTCGGATAAATCGAAGCGAAGCTAACGCCGATAACCAAAGTTCCGGCTAATGTCGCCGCATAGGAATTCCCGCCGAATCCGATTATCGCAAAACCGATTAAAGCCAAAATCAGATCGGCAATCAACAAAGTTCGCGGTTTCAATTTCACGCTCAAAGGAATCGCAATCAATCTGCCGAAAGTCAACGCGCTCCAAAATACCGAAGCCAGATAAGCCGCCGTCGCTTCGTCGCCCAGATTTAAGCTCACGGCGAAAGTCGAAATCCAGCCGCCGAAACTTATTTCCGTGCCGAGATACAAAAAATAAAAAGCGGCGACCAGCGCGACTAAACCGTATTTTATCGGCTCATTACTTTCGGATTTCTCACCGCTTTTCACCACCGGCGACGGAACAAGCAGAAACAATAAAATAGCCGGCAAAATCAAAACCGCGACGAACCGATACGCCGCCCCGAATTCGTAACCGTTATTTAAAAGTTGCGCGACGATAATCGGCGAGGTCAAAGCACCGACTCCGAAAAAGAAGTGCGCTCCGTTCAAAAAAGGCGTGGATTTTTGGTTGTAAAGCCAAACAAGCAGCGTATTAACGCCGACCTGTCCTGTGCCTTCCGCCGTTCCGAGCAAAAGCGCGACGCACAAAAGCATCCATAATTGAGTGGACATCGGAATCAAAAGCAAAGCCGCTGACAGCGCGACAATCATCACCGCCAGAATTCGATGCCC
>CBDUBY010000334.1:0-3311 GCA_965365505.1 uncultured Pyrinomonadaceae bacterium
GGCGTTTGATTGAGGAAAACTGTCGAGGTTGAGCGGGCGAAGTGGAGGAAATCAGGCTTCTGATTGTTGCGGCGTGGGCTTCTGATTTGCCCGTTTGAAAAATTGAGCGGCGAAGTCGTAAAGTAGAAATACAAATCTAACGAACAAGGGAGAAATTTATGGAAGAAACAAGACAGGAATCAATCGAAAAATTAAAAGGAATGCTCGAAAGCATTGATTTTTGTATGCTGACGACCGTGAACGGCGGATTGCTGCGCTCGCGTCCGATGTCCACGCAGGAGATGGACGAATCAGGCGAATTGTGGTTTTTTACCAGCGACAACACACATAAGGTTGACGAAATCGAGGCGGACGACCGCGTGAATGTGGCTTATTCAAAACCCGACGACAATGTTTATGTGTCGGTCGCGGGTCGCGGGTCGCTTTCTAAAGACCGCGCGAAAATGGAAGAATTGTGGAATCCGATTCTCAAGGCGTGGTTTCCCGAAGGCTTGGACGATCCGCATTTGGCTTTGCTGAAAGTGTCAATCGAAGAAGCCGAGTATTGGGATTCACCGAACTCGAAAATCGTTCAGCTTTACGGTTTTGTCAAAGCCGTCGTCACCGGCAAACCAGCCGAGGGCGGCGAATACGGCAAGATAAATTTGTAAAAACGGCAAAGCGGTTATCGGCGGGGCAACGAGATTTATTATCGAATCTCGTTGCCCTTTGCCGTATTCGCCCGCCGCGAGTTGCGGAAATCTTCGGTTAATGGCAGTTTGTAAAAGAAACTTCGACTTATGAAAGCAGACAACGCAAGAATATGGGCGCAAAAGCAGAAGCAGCGCGAGAAATCTCTGCGGCAAATGAAAAATGGCGCGTCGAGCGGCTTCGCCGGACAATCTTATAAACGGATTTTCACGGGAATTTTAATCGTCGCGCTCATCGTGCCGCTCGTTGCCGTCGGCTTTTATTTTTACCAGCGATACGCGGAAGAATCGGCGTTGGCGATTTCGGGCAACGTCATCACGGTTCGCGCGGGCGGGAATTTTCAAGCCGCGCTCGACCGCGCCAAATCGGGCGACACGATTGTTCTTCAGGCGGGCGCGAAATTCGTCGGCGCGTTTGTTTTGCCGAACAAAACCGGCACGGAATTTATCACAATTCAATCTTCGGAAGCGGCGAAACTGCCCGACGGAAAGCGCGTCACGCCGAAAGACGCGGCGTTGATGCCGAAAATTTTGAGCGTCGGCAAAGGCGAACCCGCCGTTAAAACCGCCGCGAACGCGCATCATTACCGCTTCATCGGCATCGAGTTCGCGCCCGACAATAAAGATTACGTTTATAATTTAATCGCGCTCGGCACAGACAGCCAGAAAGCGAACGAGATTCCGCGCTTTATCGAGATTGACCGCTGCTATCTGCATTCGAATCCGGCGGGCATCACCCGTCGCGGCGTCGCGCTGAACAACGCTGACACGGTTATCAAAAACAGTTACCTCGCGGGTTTCGCCGGAAATCAGGAGGAAACGCAGGCGATTGCGGGCTGGAACGGCACGGGCAATTATCAAATCATCAACAATTATCTGGAAGGCGGCGCGGAAAACATTTTGTTCGGCGGCTCAGACCCGAGCATCAAAGACCTCGTGCCGTCGGACATCGAAATCCGCAATAATTATTTTACCAAGCCGCTCGAATGGCGCGGCAAGGTGACGCACAAAAACACTTTGGAGTTGAAAAACGCCCGCCGTGTGCAAATCGTCGGCAACATTTTTGAACACGCTTTTGACGGCACGGCGATGTGGCTGACTGTCAGAAATCAGGACGGCAAAGCTCCCTGGGCAACGATTGAAGACGTGACGATTGAAAACAATTGGATACGAAAATGCGGTTCGGGAATTCTGATTCTCGGTTCGGACGATATTTATAAAAGCCAGATGATGAAGCGCGTTCGCATCGTCAATAATCTATTCACCGACATCAGCGCGGAGAATTGGGGCGAGGACGGATATTTTCTGAAAATCGCCGACGGCGAAGACATCACCGTCGCCAACAACACCGTCTTTAACAGCGGCAACCCGATTACCGCGCACCGCGCGCCGAGCCGCCGTTTCACGTTCCGCGCCAATATCTTTTCGCACGGCAACTACGGCTTTTTCGGTGAAAAAGCTGAAGGGGAGAAAGGCGTTTTCAGCCGGTATTTTTCCGACGGAACAGTTTTGGATAACCTCATCGTTAACAGCCGCAAAGTTGAAAAGCAATACGTCTATTTGCCGCCGCGAAACTTTTTCGCCGACGATTTCAGCGATGTCGGTTTCGTCAATCTTCAGGGCGGCGAATATCGGCTCGGACAAAATTCGAGATACAAAGGCAAAGGCGCGAACATTGACGCGCTCGAAGCAGAAATTAAAAAAGCGCAGTAAAATTTATGAATATGACAGCGAACGTCGAAGAAATTAAAAAATGGGAAAACGTCGAAGTCGAGCGCAGCGCGAGCGAGGCGCAGCGAAAAAGCGCGGACGATTTGCGAATCGGCGCGCACATCATCGAAAGATATAAAAATCCGCCCGCCGAAACCGTCTATCCGCTCGAATACGCTTATCATCTGCTCGGCGACGTGCGGGGCAAAACAATTTTAGATTACGGCTGCGGGCTTGGCGACAACACGGTTTTGCTGGCGAGCCGCGGCGCGCGAGTCGTCGGCGTGGACATTTCGCCTGAGTTGATCGAGTTGGCGGAAAAACGAATGCGACAGCACGATTTGGCGGAAACGTCGGAGTTTCGCATCGGCTCGGCGCACGAACTGCCGTTTGAAAACGAATCGGTTGATGTTGTTTTCGGAATGGCGATTCTGCATCATCTCGATTTGCAAACGTCTTCAAAGGAAGTTTTCAGAATCCTGAAAAAGGGCGGACGGGCGATTTTTATGGAGCCGGTCAGAAATTCAAACTTCGTTAAATTCGTGAGAAATTTAATTCCATACGAGCAGCCCGACGTTTCCCCATTCGAGCGACCGCTTTCGGATGCGGAATTAAAAGATTACGCCAAAGATTTCGCCGATTACCGCAGCCGCGCCTTTTCCTTGCCGTTCGTCAATCTGCTGGAAATCCTGCGTGCGCCGGAAACGGTTCAGCATTCGGCGATGAAAATTGACGGGAAGATTCTAAAAAGCGCGTCGTTTTTGGATTATTACGCGACGATTCGCGTAGTTGAAATGACGAAATAAATTTGTGCGGCTTGTCAGAAGGCGAATGAAGTTAAAAAGGCGGATTCTTCGGAATCCGCCTTTTTAACTTCATTCGCAGTAAAAACATTCTTAATGCTCAATCTTA
>CBDUBY010000335.1:0-3287 GCA_965365505.1 uncultured Pyrinomonadaceae bacterium
GAAAACGGCGAATGTTTGGTTGAAAAAGGTAACGGACAATTTATCAAACGTGGTGAATGCGTAAAGATTTAGGATATTTTGAAAAAGGAAAACAAAACCATGAAAAAACCAATCAGCGTTAGTTTTAGAATTATCGCCGTCATTTCAATCGGGTTAATGTTTTCTGCGGTTGGTTTTCCACAACAAAAGCCTTGTGAAACTGCTTCGAAATTCGGTGCGGACGATCAGATCGGCAACTTAAATTATGTTACGGCGGAAAAAACTCTGGCGACGACCAAACTCATTACGAAAGGAAAATCTTACAGTCTCGCAATCGAAACGAACAAAGAAATTCCGGCGTTTCCGCCGCGCACTTTTTCTATTACCGTTTTGCAGCCGGAACAAACTGCGGGCGCAACGCTCGGTCCGACCAAAACGACATATAACGACGACATAATAATGGGCTGGGTCGGCATCGGAACTGGGATTGACGGGCTTGGTCACGTCGGCATTGACAACCTTTATTTTAACTGCAACAAAGCGGCTGATTTTGTCGCTCCCGACGGGCTGAAAAAACTCGGTGTCGAGAATATTCCGCCGGTTGCCACACGCGGAGTTTTGCTTGATATGGCGGGTTATTTCAAAACCGATATGGTTAAAGAAGGTGTGGTTTTCAACCAAGCTGAAATCGAAGGCGCGATGCGGCGGCAATCCATAAAATCTCTGGAAAAAGGCGATGTCGTAATGTTCTACACGGGTTGGTTGAAACTGATCGGAAAGGATGAGAAAAGATACGAAGCCGGAAATTCGGGCTTGGGACGCGAAGGCGCGAATTATCTCGCGTCGCGCGGCGTTGCAATCGTCGGCGCGGATAATGAAAATCTCGAAGTCGTGCCGTTCGAGAAAGGCGCAGACGTGTTTGAAGTTCATCAGATTCTGCTGGCGAAAAACGGAATTTACATCATCGAGAATATGAAGCTCGAAGAAATGGTCAAGGATAAGGTCTGGGAAAGTTTCTTCACGCTCGCCGCGCCGCGCATCACCGGCGGCGTTCAGGCAATCGTTAATCCGATTGCTGTTCGATAATAAAAAGGAAAGGCGGGCGACGGGCGATTTTTGAAATGCGGAACCAAGGTCGGCGTCTAAAAACAAAATGAGCTATGACAGTAAAATAATTGTGTTCGTTCTAGTGCTGTTTCTCTGTGCGACGATTACCGGGCGGGCTGATGATAAAGTTGACCGGTATATCGAAGCGCGAATCCGAAGTCTGGACATTTCCGGCGTTTCGCTTGCCGTCGTCCGCAACGGGCGGGTTATAAAAGCGAAAGGTTACGGGCTGGCGAATATCGAGACGAACTCGAAAGCCGCGCCGAACACGGTTTATGAAATCGGCTCGATTACCAAACAATTTACCGCCGTCGCCGTGATGATGCTGGTCGAGGAAGGGAAAATCAATCTCGATGAAAAGATCACAAAGTATTTCGCGGAAGCACCCGCCGCCTGGAATAAAATCACCGTTCGGCATCTTTTGAATCACACTTCCGGCATTCAGAATCACGTCGCCGTGCCGGGTTTTATGGGCGTTTTCAAAACCAATCTTTTCGGCGAAACGACTCCGACACACGAAAATTTGGTAAAAGAATTTTTCAAACTGCCGCAGGAATTCGAGCCGGGCGAAACCTGGGCTTATGACAACGGCGGTTATATTCTGCTCGGCTTGATTATTGAAAAGGCGAGCGGCAAATCTTATTTCCAATTTCTGGACGAGCGCATTTTCAAACCGCTCGAAATGACGGCGACGCGCAGCACTGAAACCAAATCTGTTGTTCCACAACGCGCTTCGGGCTGCGAGTGGGTGAACGGCAAGTTTGAAAATCGTCCCGTTTTGCTGCCGGCGACTGGAAATTCGTTTTTGATGTCGGACGCGGCTCGCTTCAGCGCCTTACACAGCTCAAGGTCAAGCAGAAAGAAAACGGCAGCATGTTTTTTACGCATCTGCATTCGGATCACGTCGTCGGGTTTCCCGATTTCTGACTGATGGGCGGGTTAAACGGTCGTTCTTTCCGGCAAAGATCGAAACTGGAAATTGAGTGTAAAGGATGGAAAAAAGTACCGCGAATTGCTTGCCGCAGAGTTTTGTAATACGCGCGTCATTCCGCTGCGTTCGTCTTTCAGCCTCGTTGAACCGGTAAAAAATTAAATAGTTTTAATAAATAAGTTGGTGAAGTCGAACGGTGGGCATCTCTCAAAGCACGGAACTTGCGTGTGTTTTAATAAAGCGTTATTTATATGAAAATTCGCGAAAATTTTCAGGTTATTTGATTGTTATGTGGAAATTTCCGCGCCAGCGCGCAATTCGTAGTTTACAGAAAGGAAATTCTTCCTTATCGTTACTGCCGCAGAGAGGAGATGTTTTATGATTCGAGCAAAAATTAACGGCAAAAAAGCCGAGTTTGAAAAGCAAGTTTCATTACTCGAAGCCGCGAGAGCCGTCGGAATTGACGTGCCGACACTGTGTCACGACGGACGTTTGAAAGATGTCGCTGCCTGCCGGATGTGTCTGGTTAAGGTTAACGGAATGCCGCGCGAAATCGTTTCGTGCACAAATACGATAAACGACGGAATCGAGTTTGAAACCGACACGCCGGAAATCGAAAAGGCGCGCCAGATGAATTTGCGAATGCTGGCGCGCGATTACCCGGCGGAATCATTCATCAAATACCCGGAAAAGCCTTTTCACCGGTTGTGCCGCGAATACGGTTTGACAGAAGAAGATTTTAATCGGGAAACGAATTCGAGTGCCGAGCAGAACAAACATTCCAACGGGCGTTCAAACGGTCACGCAAACGAACACGGCGTGGTCAATGGATTTCATCCGACGGCGGAATTTTCATTCGCCAACGCGCATCCGCAGGCGAAAACAGAAAGCCAAAATTTTTACGAAACAGCGGCTTATAATCGCGTTTCCGACGCAAAACAATCGGCGGACGTCTTTGTTGACGACTCGCATACTTATATCAACGTTGATATGCGCCGCTGTATTGATTGTTATCGCTGCGTGCGGATTTGCGACGAAGTGCAGGGGCAATTTGTCTGGCAGGTTTTGGGGCGCGGCGAGCATTCGCAAATCGTGCCGGATTCGCTGACGACTTTTGCCGAAAGCTCGTGCGTGGCGTGCGGCGCGTGCGTTGACACTTGCCCGACCGGAGCTTTGGAAGACAAATCAATTTTGAAAAACGGCTTGCCTGAAGTCTGGACAAAAACGACTTGCCCGTATTGCGGAACGGGCTGCGAGATGATGGTCGGCG
>CBDUBY010000336.1:0-3272 GCA_965365505.1 uncultured Pyrinomonadaceae bacterium
GGCGTCGGTGTTGGAGTCGGAGTCGGCGTCGGTGTGACGCCGACGATGGTGAAATTCACGTCGTTGATGTCGAAAAAGATGTTGCCGACCGCTTCAACTTTGATTCGCGCCTGCGTGGTCGGAGTGTTCGGAACAGTGATTACTTCCGAGCCGTCATTCGGAGTCGAAGCGGTTAAGACTGTCGGAAAGTTCAGTCCGCCGTCGGTTGATAACGAAATCTTGACGTTTGCTGTGTTGATCGGCGCGGCGGTCGTGCCGCTGACATTCCACGATACGGTTTGCGCCGTGCCGCCCGTATATGAAACGGCGGCGTTCTGCGTCGTAACGCGAAACGGCGTGCCGGTGTTAACCGAAGTGACAGTAATCGGCGCGTCCACGTTGCCGCCTTTGCCGTCGCGCACCGTTACGCGAAATTGCATCGCGCGGGCGATTGACGGTAAGTCTTCGCCGGTTATACAAGTTCCGGCACAAATCGCGCCCATTACCGAAGTTCCGGTGAAAGTCAAAGGTGCTTCATTCGAGTTATTCAAGATATAAGGCAAACTCGGAAACAAACGGGTCGGACTAGTTGACGGAACATACGAACGGAAAAGCGGTCGAGCGGCTAAACTCGAATCATCATCGTCCGTCGAACCCGGATAGGTCGAAGCCGAAGCTCCGGCGGTATTCATTTCCCAATTGTAAGTCAAAGCATCGGCATCGGCATCGGTCGCGCTGGCGGTCAACGCAAACGGCGTGTTAAATGGAACTGAGTAATTGGTCAAAGCCGAAATTACGGGAACGGCATTTGTTCCGCTAAGAGTTCCACAAGTCCCGCCGCCGCCGCTCGTCACGAAGCCAGCCGTCTCCGTCAAATTGTAGACGTGAAAAACGTCAATCGAGTTTCTGGCTAAATTTGAAATGTCGCTGCAGATTCCGGCGTAGCCCATAATTGTCACGCCGCTGCCGGCTTCGACACGCGCCGCCGCCGGACTGCTCCCGCAATTGTTCGGCGAGTTGAAAGTATGATTTTGATTGAACTGGTGTCCCATTTCGTGCGCGACATAATCAATGTCAAATGCGTCGCCCGACGGATTAGGTCTGCCCGTCAAGCCGCGTCCTTTGCTGCTTCCGCAAACAACGCCTAATCCGGCAACGCCGCCGTCACTGGTCTGCACAAGATGTCCGATGTCGTAATTGGGAGAGCCGATTACCGCGTTGATTTTGGTCGTGATAGTGTTCAAATCGGTATCGTTATTCGCCCACGGATCGCTTCCGGCATTCGGATAAATAAGATTAGTGCCGGAAACGAGCGTGAAACTTATTGCCAAATCACGGCGATAGACTCCAGTTACACGGTTAACGGTAACGGTCACCGCTGCCAAACCTCTAACCTGCGCTTGCGCGTCGGTGTCTCCTGCCTGCCGGAAAACGGTCGTATATTCGCCGGTTGCCGCCATTGCCAAACGATAAGTTCTGATCTGCGTTCCGATACTGAACGCCGGAGCATCAATTTCAGGGTCAGCGGAAATTTTGGTCGCTTCGCCGCCTACGCTAAACTCGCAGTGCATCGGCGCGGTGTTGCTCAAATCTTTTTTAGCGTAAACGATATAGTTACCCAAATCGTTTTCCTGATACGGATCAATCGAGAATGTTCCGCTGTTGCTGAGAATATAAGCGTGAAATCTGTCCATCGTAATATCAAAGCGAGCAGTCGCCGTCGGATCATCAATTCCATAACCTTGATAAGATTTCCAATCGGGATATTGAGCGGCGATTTCTGCGGATAAAATCGGCGATTCTTCGACACGGAAACGCCTTATCACACCGTCTGCGTCGGGAATTTCCAAAACCACTTCGCTAAGCCGGGCGGCAGCGGTGAATTCCATCGGTGCCTGATCTAAAATCTGCTTGACGACATCGCGGTCTAAACCGTAAACCAGATACTTTTCCGGCGTAATCAGCCGTTTGCCGCGACTCTCAATCGCAACATTCGTTTTCAAATCCCACATCAGAGATTCCTGTTGGGCAAAACTAACAGCTTGAAAAATGCCGAGCAGCATCGCGAGACAAACCAATAAACGGCACGAATAAATCAAAAATCTTGAAACTCTCATAAACAAAATCTCCATAAAAAACACAAATTAAAATTATTAAATCGCTGATTTGGACAGCGAAATCTGTTACATACCGGAAGCATTCGATAAAAATTTATTGCTTAACTACTTAAACAAGAAAAGTATGCGAAACGAGTCGGGTTGAAAAGGCTTGAAACTATAATAATTCAAACATCTACTTTTTACTATTCTCGGTTCAAATAATTTATTGCTATGATTATGAGCGAGGCGATTCTGTTTTGGAGAATCCGGTTGCTACCTAACGATTAAATTATGACCACAGTCGAAACCGTTTCACTTCAGCGTCCGACGCTGGCGGCTGACATCGCGGCGGGCGAACAGGTTTGTCCGGTTTGCTCGCGCGAAGCAAAAAACAAATTTGTGCCGCTCGTGGCTTTGCCCGGCGATTTGCAGAATTTAGTTCGCGCCAACGCGCCCGACACCAATCATTTTCAAGCCGTCTGCGCCCGCTGCGTGCGGCTTTTTGAACGCGCCAAAGAACATATTTTGAGCGACGCGGCGATGAACAAAGACGGCTCGTTCGTTCTTTCGACACCGCTGCGCCTCGATTCAGACGAGCGATTTACCGGCAAAGGCGTGACGATTGCATTTCTCGATTCGGGTTTTTTTCCGCACGCCGATTTGACCGAACCGACGAACCGGATTTTGGCTTATCAAAATATGAACGCGACCGACGGCGAAGTCGCGTCGCTTTTTCAGCCCGACGTGGCAAGCTGGCACGGAATGATGACGAGCGTTGTCGCGGCTGGAAACGGCGGCTTGTCGAACGGTTTTTATCGCGGCATCGCGCCGGAAGCGAACGTCGTTTTAGTGAAGTTAGCCAGAACCGGAAGAATTACCGAACAAAATATCCAAGACGGTTTGGAATGGATTTTGGCGCACCGCGAGCAATTTAATATCCGAATCGTGAACATCTCGGCGGGCGGCGATTTCGAGCATTCTTATCTGCACGATTCGTTATCGCAAACGGTCGAAGACTGTGTTTCGCTCGGACTGACGATTGTCTGCGCCGTCGGCAATGCCGGACATTTGCCGAATCATCCGGTGTTTCCGCCCGCGTCGTCGCCGTCGACGATTGCGGTCGGCGGGCTGGACGATAATAATTCAATCAATCGGTCGAAACGCGGAATGTATCGCTCGTCGTATGGTCCGACG
>CBDUBY010000337.1:0-3269 GCA_965365505.1 uncultured Pyrinomonadaceae bacterium
TCAATATGTGTCGGGCAAGCGTGCGTGCAAGGCGCGTCATAGCAATACAAACAACGATTCGCCTCAAAAATCGCTTCGGCTTGATTTAACGGCGGATTAATCTCCGCAAAGTTGCGTTCGATTTGCTCGATACTGATTGGCGATTCGTGTTTTAGAGACATAGTTTTACAAATTAGATTTCGGCATCGGCTTCTATTTCAATCAACATTTGCGGGTCAATCAACCTTGAAACTTCGACCATCGTCGTCGCGGGTAAAATTTCACCGAAAAACTCGCCGTGCGCTCTGCCGTATTCTTCCCAGCGCGAAATGTCAGTGACGAACATTCTGGTTCTGACGATGTTTTCAAGTGTCGCGCCCAAAGCCTGCAAAGCGCGCTCGATATTTTTTATCGCCCGGACTGTTTGTGCGTAGGCATTATCAATGCCGACGATATTTCCGTTTTCATCAGTCGCCGTCGTGCCTGTTACATAAATCCGACTGCCGACACGAACGGCGCGCGAATAGCCGACGATTTTTTCCCATTTCACGCCCGACGCGTATTTTTGTCTTTCGCGCATCAATTTACTTTGACAAAATACGTGCCGTCGAAACGGTAACTGATAAATTTGTTCGTTACTCGTCCGTCGAAAAATTCCTTGTCCTCGACGACGATTGGAATGCGCAGCGTTTTCGTCTTTTTGTCGAAAGAGATAAGGCGAATCGGGCGCTCTCTGCGGTCAACGACCGAGAAAAAGTCGTATTCAAAGCCTAGAGTGTTCGTCAGACCTGATTTCGTTTTAATCAACTTAACATTATCGTCGAGCGTCGCGCCGTCTATTTTGTATAAATCGGCTGACTGATGCCTGAGTTTTGTTGAACCGATAAATGTCGAGCAAACGATATAAACCTTACCGTCTTTTGTGTCGAGCGTGAAAATATCATGAACAAAACTTCCGAAGTCGCCTTCTTTAGGGTTTAGTTTCTCATCGGTTTTTGAATAAACTTTTCCGTCCGCCGCCTGGTATTGATAAACCCGCGTGTAATCGTGCATCGTGCCGCCGTCTTCCAAATCCCACGAATAAATACGAAACCGACCGTCGTCCGACGTGGCGATGAACATCAAATCGGCAAGCCCGCTGAATTTATATTCGAGCGTTTGAGCGGTTTTCGTATACTTCAAAAGTTTCGCTTCAAAATCGTCCTGCGCGGCGGGAAGTTTTTCCTCGTCGTAATTGCCGCCGTAAGATCCGTATTTTTGAATTTCTTTGATTCCGGCAATCAGTTCCTTCTCGATTTGTTCGTTGCTCTGCCCGAACGCCGAAAGCGAGAAAGTAAATACGAATAAAAGGACAAAATTTATCTTCCGTAAATTTTTCATAAATTTAATCAGCGACAATCGCGCCGTAAGCGTCCGGTCTTCGGTCACGGAAAAACTGCCATGTATTTCTAACTTCGCGGATTTTATCCATATCCAAATTGGCAACGACTAACTCATCTTTATCACGCGACCCTTCGGCGATGATCTGCCCGCGCGGATCGCAGAAATAGCTCTGACCGTAAAATTCGCCGATGTTCCACGGCGCTTCCGTCCCAACGCGATTGATCGCGCCGACGAAGTAACCGTTGGCGACGGCGTGCGCGGGCTGCTCCAATTTCCACAGATATTCGCTCAAGCCGGCGACGGTCGCCGAAGGATTAAAGATGATTTCCGCGCCGTTTAAGCCTAAACAGCGCGCGCCTTCGGGAAAATGGCGGTCGTAGCAAATATAAACGCCGATGCGCGCAAACGCCGTATCAAAACATGGATAACCCAAATTTCCCGGACGAAAATAAAATTTTTCCCAGAAACCGGGCGCGACGTGCGGAATGTGCGTCTTGCGGTATTTGCCCAAATATTTGCCGTCCGCATCAATCACGGCGGCAGTGTTGTAATAAACGCCGGAAATTTCTTCTTCGTAAATCGGCACGATCAAAACCATGCCTTTTTCTTTCGCCACACTCTGCATCATCTGCACCGTGCGCCCGTCGGGAACTTTTTCGACCGCTTCGTACCAGCGCGTCTGCTGTTCGGCGCAGAAATACGGCGTCGTAAAAATCTCCTGAAAACAAAGCATCTGCACGCCCTGACCAGCCGCATCTTCGACCATTTTCATCTGGTGTTCGATATTCGCTTTTTTGATTTCCTCGATCGGCGCGTTCACATCGCCGACATTGTGCGCCTGAATCAATCCGCATTTAATTATTCTCGACATAATTTTTCCTCTTTTTATTTTAGCCGCGGATGTCGCGGATTTTACTGATTTTCTTAATAGTAAGTAATTTTTTCGGATTTTCGTAAATATTTTTTATCCGCGAAATCTGCGTCCATCTGCGGCTAAATTATTTCGCGTTAAATTTTGAATCATCTATCAACGCATTATTTTTCACTTCCAAAACTTGGCGCGTCCAGCGAATGTTAGGGACGGCGAATTTGATGACGGTCGGCAATTTCACGCCGCCGAAATCTTTGTATTCCGTGTAATCAACCTGAAATTGAAACGCGCCTAGAATTGTCGGCGTTTCCGCGATGCGCCGGACGAGCAATCCGTCTGCCGCGTCGAAATACAGTTTTTCAGAAACGTTTTCAGATGTCGAAGCAGTCAAAACATAAACCTCGCGCCCGTCAATTTTATCAATCGAATGAAAATCTAATTTCGCGTAAATCGCTTTCAAATTCGGATTCGCAAAAAGCTGCGCCTCGCGTTTTACTTGTTCGGTTTCATCGGGTTTTAATTCGATCTTCGCGCCGTTTCCGAGTTTGAATGCCGCCTTTCCGTCGAAAATTTCTTTAACCGTATAATCGCCGTATTGTTTCGACGGATAAACGGTCGTCACCGAAATTTTCTCGCCTTTCTGCAAAACTTCCTCCGCTTCAAAAGTCTTGCCGTCAGGCTCTATTCTCTGCGCTTTTATTTGGCGCGAAAATATTTTCGCCAAATTGGATTTTCCGCCGAGCGCCGTTTCGTATTTCGTCAAAATCTCTTCGACCGACGGTTTCTTTTCCGGCTGCACGGGGCGCGGCGCGCGCACGACCGGAATCAATGGAATCGAAGACTGCGGATGCGGTCTGCCCTGATGACAGGTCGCGCAGTTGATTTCGGTGCGTCCGTCAAAATAATTTTTGTTCATTTCAAAAGTCATCTTGAGCATCTGCCGCGCGATATCTTTATGCTCGAAGCCTTCCTTTTCATATTCGCCGTCGTTCGAAGCGTGGCAAAATTTACAGTTGACGCCGAGACTTGCCGACAT
>CBDUBY010000338.1:0-3212 GCA_965365505.1 uncultured Pyrinomonadaceae bacterium
GACAGAAGAAGACATTGTTACGTTGCTAGGTTTCCTATAACCAATACGCCCAACAATTCAATAGACGTAAGGGCGAAACAGCGACTTTCTTATCGCGTTGTCAATTTACCTTCCTCTATATCAACTTAATCGTTCAGCAATTTCCGGCTGCAAAAGTTTCGCTTTATCTTTTTCGTGCAAAGCCGCTTTCGTGATGTTGGCAATCCACCAGAACGCGCCTTTTGTGCCGAGATGCGCGAACATTTTTTTGAAAACCGCCGGGTGAATTTTGGCGGTTCGCAGCAAAACTTTTTTGAACGACTCGAACGAAATCCGGTCTTGAAACATCTCGCGTGAAATGTTTTTATCCAGCGATTGCAGAGCCGACATTACGGCGTTCATCGTTTCGTTGACGGTTGGGGTTTTGCCCGCTTCGGTCGGGCGCATAAATTCGGCGAGGCTCGCCATCTGCGCGACGCGCGGTTCGTAAGCGTTGATTGGCGACAGAGATTTTTCGTCAAAAGCGTTTTCCCGTAAAGCGTTTTCGACGAGCGCGGTTAATTTGCGCAGATTCCTGACGTGCGAACCGAAACCGCAAAACGTCAGCGGCGAAGACAAACCAGCCGCGTCGCCGACAAGCAGAATTCTATCCGCCGCCGTTTTTTTCGTGTTGTTCCAGCCGTGCTGATGAACGCTCGGAATATAACCGAAAACGGGTTTGACGACGCGCCACGCCGCATTTTTGCTTTTATAATCGGGCAGCTTTTCAAAATAATCTTCAAACAATTTTAGAAGCGATTTATCGGCTTTCGATTCGATAGAATCGTAGAAGAAAAGGTATGTCGTATATTCGTCTTTGAGCGGATTGCCCGCGAAACCTTCCCAAATCAATTGCCGGTAATCGGCGGCATCTTCGGTGCTGACAAGGATTTCGCCGACGCTGAAATCAACTCGCTTTTCGCCCGCGCCGCGCTTGAAACCGCGCGCGACCGTGCCGACCGTCGGGCAAACGTGCGTGATTGATCTTCCGTCGTTTAATTGTCTGGAAATCGGCGAGTTCGTGCCGGTCGCATCAACGAAAAGTTTTGCGTTGAACAAACGCCGCTTGCCGTTTGCGGTGTCTTCGCATTCGACCGAAACTTTGTTTCGATTTACGAAGGCGCGAACGAAGCGCAGATTGCTGATGATTTTTGAATCGGTTTTCCTAAGTTTTTTCAGGGCGAGTTCCAGCAATTTGTCGGCTTCAATCGCCACGTCCAAAACATTATCCATATAAAGCGGCGGCGTTTTGATTGACGAATTCGCATCGTGAAATTTTACAAAACCCGTTTCGTAACGGTTTGCCACCGCAATTTCGATTTCCTCTTTGGTAAAAAGTCCGAGCCGAACGAATTCCTGTAATTCTTCGTCGGAAATGTTCCAATCGCGGTGCGTTTTGCCAACGGTGTGCGCGTCGAAAACCAAAACCCGGCGATTATAAACGCTCGCCATCGCCGCCGCGTGCAGCAGTCCGAGCGTTCCGCCCGCGTAAATTATTTCAAATTCATTTTCCGTTTCTAAATCCTTCGGCGCGGAATCGAATAATACGACTTCTTCCGCCTTTTGCGGATTTTCGCGGAACGTTCGCCAGCGCTGTTCGATTTCCCAAACGCGATTGAGCCACGTTTCACGGTCGGGAAGCGAAGCGAGATTTTCGACGGTCAACGGATAGCGGCGGCGAAGTTCGGCAAGGCTTAACGGTTTTGAGGACGAAGACAGCAGCGGCATATTTTTATCATATTGCGTTTCTTAGAAATATGCGACTGCTTCTCATTTTCTAATATTTCAGTTGAATCTTAATCAATAACAATTGGGATGTGAAATATGAAAATGTTTCAATTTGCGACATTAAGAATCCCGACAAAAAAGGCGCGAACAAATTACCGTTCGCGCCTTTTTTATGTAAGTTTGCCTAAATTATCTGACCGTGCTGACTACGCGGTTATCATCGTCATCGTTAACCGCAACGAGAATGACTGCTGCCGCTACGATTCCGGCAAAAACAATAATCGGACCGACCGCGCTGTTGCTGAAGATACCGTCGTTGTCGTCGTCCTGGGCTTTGGTGACCGGCGCAACCGTGCTGACAGCGTTGCCGAGATTTTGAATATTCACATCAACACCGTCGGCATTGAAAACTTTGGCGTTTCCGGCAGACAGCGTTCCCGAAATCGTTTTTTCGTCGAAGCTCAACGTCAAAGTCGTATTCGGACTCAAAACAACATAACCCAATTTACCGAGTTTTACCGTCGAAGTCGTCGTTTCCGAAGTCGTGATTGTGCCGTTTGAAAAAAACGTGCGTCCTGTAAAAGCATTTTCACCGTTCAACAATACAGAAGGAGCGTTACCGTCCGTCGTTTGTCCCGAAACCGAAATTTCGCCCATCAAGGACTTATTGCCGCTGCCAGCCAGAGCAATCATTGATGAAGTCGTGAAAATCACCATCGCCAAGCAAGCGGCTGTGATATTGCGAAGCGAATTAAAATAAAAATTTTTCGTCATAATTTTAGAAACTCCTTTGTAATTTTTCAGTAATTCGGATTGGTTTTGTCAATTGAATTATAGTTGCGGATGTAGGTGAAAAGCGACCTAAACCTAATTATACCTTTATTAGTACTCGATATTTGTAGAAAACCAGAGCCAAGAACCAATCCAAAATATTACCGTTGGAACTTTGTAATAAGTAATCTAGCCTTTAAGTGCAATGAAGTCAACTTTTTTTCACCGTTTTTGTTTAAAAAATTTAACTTAAATTCGCAAAACTCAGAATTATAATTCTTTCGCCCGATTCCAAAGCGCGTCCATTTCTTCTAAGCTCGATTCCGCAAACGATTTCCCGAGATTTTTTAATTCTGACTCGATGAATTTAAAGCGCCGCCGAAATTTGCGGTTCGTTCGTTTGAGCGCGGTTTCCGGTTCAACGTCGAAATGCCGCGCCAGATTGACGATGACAAAAAGCAAATCGCCGATCTCGTCTTCGATTTTGCCGTTTTCGCCGACGGCGATTTCCGCTTTAAGTTCGTCAATTTCTTCATTTAGTTTATCGAAAATCTGTTCAGAGTTTTCCCAATCGAAATTTACTTTGGCAGCCTTCTTCGTCAATTTATTCGCTTCAATCAGCGCGGGAAACGCCAGCGGAACGTCGTCGAGAATCGAATCTTTCGGCTTTTCTTCTTTTTTGGTAATCTCGCGCT
>CBDUBY010000339.1:0-3199 GCA_965365505.1 uncultured Pyrinomonadaceae bacterium
GGCGACGGTAAAGTTTTCAATTCGATTGAAGATGTTTTGCTTGCGCTCGATGCAAAAGCGGTTGCCACGCAAACGAAAATCAAACTGCGCTGGAAAGGCGATTTGATTGATCTGGAAAAAGAACATTCTCCGCAGGACGTGATGAGAGCGACTCCGCGAAAGGATGTTGACAGCATTATCAGCACGACCGTCGGGCGCGTAATTTTCAATGAACGCTTAACGCGCGACGGTTTGCCGTTCGTCAACGGAACATTGAAGAAAAAGGGTCTGCAGTCGCTGGTTACATTTTGCCATTTGAAACTCGGACACGAACAAACTGTTGCATTGCTTGACGATATGAAAGCGATGGGCTTTTTGTATGCGACGAAATCGGGAATTTCCATCGGTATTGACGATATGGTTACGCCGCCGTCGAAACCGCAGATTATTGAAGATGCGCGTGAAGAAGTTGATAAACTGCAAAAGCAATACGAAGACGCGACGATGACGAATATGGAGCGCGTCAATAAAGTTACGGCGATTTGGTCGGAAGTTACCGACCGCGTTGCCAAGGAAATGTTCAAAGCGATGCACACGCGCGAAGATGAACGCCGCGAACTCAATCCGATTCTGGTAATGGCGGATTCCGGTGCGCGTGGTTCGGAAGCGCAGATTCGCCAACTTGCCGGAATGCGCGGACTGATGGCGAAACCTTCGGGTGAAATCATTGAAACGCCGATTGTCGCCAACTTCCGCGAAGGCTTGAACGTGCTGCAATACTTTATTTCAACGCACGGCGCACGTAAAGGTTTGGCTGATACGGCTCTTAAAACGGCTGATTCGGGTTATCTGACACGCCGCCTTGTTGACGTGGCGCAGGATGTTATCGTTTCCGAACCGGATTGCGGAACACTGCGCGGAATTTGGGCTGAGGCGATTATTCGCAACGGTGAAGAAGTCGAATCCCTGCGCGACCGAATTGTCGGCTGCACATCGCTCGACGATATTATTGATCCGGTTGACAGCAACGTAATTGTTGAATCAAATCAAGAAATTGACGAAGATTTAGCCGCGCAGGTACAGCTTTCGGGTCTGCAAAAAGTCCGTATCCGCTCACCGCTGACGTGCGAATCGAGACGCGGAATCTGCGTTAAATGTTACGGGCGTAATTTGGCGACCGGCAACACGGTTGAAATCGGCGAAGCGGTCGGCGTAATCGCCGCGCAGTCAATCGGCGAACCGGGAACGCAGTTGACGATGAGAACATTCCACGTCGGCGGAACGGCGCGTTTGGAACAGGAAACCAAACACGCGGCGGCGATGGACGGAACTGTTAAATATCTCGGCGATATGAAGGTTATCACCAATCGCGCCGGTGAACTTATCTCGATGAAACGCCAATCCGAACTCGCTCTGCTCGACGAACGCGGACGCGAAGTGGCGCGTTATCAAATCGTTTACGGAGCGCATCTGCACGTCAAAGACGGTCAGAAAGTCAAAGAAGACGATATGCTGGCGACTTGGGATCCGTTTACTTTCGCTATTTTAACGGAAGTGTCGGGAACGATTAAGTTCCAGGATTTGAAAGAAGGCAAAACGATTGAGGAAGACATTGATAAAGTTACGGGACAAACACGCCTCGTGGTCAAAGATTCGGATGAGAAACATCAGCCGCGTCTGGAAATCCGCAACGGCAACAAAGTTCTGAAAACTTATCAAATGCCGATTCGCGCCAACCTTCTGGCAACCGACGGACAGGAAGTCGAAGCCGGCGACATTATCGCCAAGATTCCGCGAGAAACGACGAAAACGAAAGACATCGTTGGCGGTTTGCCGCGCGTTGTCGAATTGTTTGAAGCGCGTCGTCCGGGTGAAACGGCGATGATGTCTGAAATTAACGGAGTAATTAAATTCGGCGGGATTTCCAAAGGTAAACGCAAGCTGATCGTTATTGGCGACGACGGCGCGGAACGCGAATACGACATTCCGCGCGGAACGCACATCAACGTACAGGAAGATGATCGAGTTCGCGCCGGTGAACCGCTGATGGACGGACCTTTGAACCCGCACGATATTCTGCGCGTTCTCGGAACGGAAGCGTTGCAGGAATATATCGTTAACGAAATTCAGGAAGTTTATCGTTTGCAAGGCGTTAACATCAATGACAAACACATTGAATGTATCGTTCGGCAGATGCTTCGCTGGGTGAAAATCAAAGATGTGGGCGATACGGATTTTCTTCTCGAAGAACAGGTTGACCGCTTCCGCTACGAAGATGAAAATCGCCGCGTGCGCGAAGAAGGCGGACAAGCCGCGAGTGCCGAGCCGTTATTGCTCGGTATTACAAAGGCTTCCCTTTCTACCGATTCGTTTATTTCGGCGGCGAGTTTTCAGGAAACAACCCGCGTTCTGACCGAAGCGGCGATTTCCGGTCGCGTGGATTATCTGCGTGGACTCAAAGAAAACGTCATTATGGGACGATTGATTCCGGCGGGAACGGGAATGAAATATTACCGCAACGTCAAGATTGATTTTGATCCGACGGTCAATCAAAAACCGGAAGAGGAATTCGATGAATTTCCTCTGACAACCGGCGGATTGGATTTGCCCGCGCCGCGAGATGTACCGGGTGTCGAAGTAGATGATCTTGATGAGATCGAAGAAATTGACGAAATCGAAATCGAAGAAGATGAAATCTTTGACGAAGACGAATTGGAATTAGTCGCTGACGACGATGACATTGATGACGATTTCTAAAGAAATCTGACAATTGTTCAATAAAAAGGCTGAAAATTTTATAAAATTTTCAGCCTTTTTACGCAAAGAAACAAGTGATTTATTCCGGCGGACCCGAACATCCTTCGCCATGCAAAGCCGGAATTTTAGTGCTGATAATCGGATACTTTTCGGCTTCGGCATTTTTCTCCAGCCAACCCATATATTCTTCGGGGATTGACATATCCGAAAAAATAGCTTCAACCGGACATTCGGGCAAACAAGCATCACAGTCAATACAGGCATCAGGGTTAATCAAAAGCATATCAGGCAATTCGTGAAACGCTTCTACAGGACAAACCGCCGCGCAGTCAGTGTATTTACATTCAACACACGGATCGGTTACAATATATGTCATTTATTAAAAATCTCCTTAAAAGTGATAAAATTAAAATAAAATATGATACTCAAAATCATAACTTGTCAAATCGGGTTAGACAAGTGT
>CBDUBY010000340.1:0-3161 GCA_965365505.1 uncultured Pyrinomonadaceae bacterium
TTTGTCGCCGTCGCCGAAACTCATTTATGGTCGTGGCAAACCGTTTCGTTCGCCGAGAATCAGCTTGATAAATTTGTCAGAAAAAATTATGGCGAAGACGCAAAAGTTGAAAAGAGTAAAAAAAACGGCGGCAATCATTTTAGTTGGACGGCAAACGACAAGCGGCAGGTTTTCGCGTTTGTTCAAGGCAGCCTGGTTTATTTCGGCACGGATGCGACGACAATCGAACATTGTCTGGCGATTAAAAACGGCGCGGACGACAGTCTAATGAGTAACGAATCTTTGTCACGCGCTTATGCTAAAAATAATTTAGCATTCGGTTACGTTTCAGCCGAAGGTATAAAAAAGTTCGCCGATTTCGCGGGCGTTAATGTCGCCGTCGAAACGACCGAAGAATCCGGCGGCAGGAATTTTATCGCCCGAATTCTCCCGCAGATTTTGCAGAACACAACCGGAGAAATCGTTTGGACGGCAACCAAAACCGAACGCGGCATCGAAGATAAATTTTTCGTTGCTTTGACCGAAGAAGTTTCAAGCATTACGAAAGAAATTTTACCGGCGGAACTAACTTTAACCAACGCGATTGAATTTTTGCCGCCGGATTTTCATTCGGCAACTCGTTATAATTTACGAAATTCTTCCGCCGCCTGGCACAGTTTACTTATTACGACGACGCGAAATACTGATGCTTTGAGCGGCAGATTTTTAACTGAATTTTCCGACAAACTGCTCGAACCGTATGGAATTTCCAACGCGGAAAAGTTTCTAAGCTCGATTGATTCGGAAATTATTACGATAAAACTCGACGCGGACGGCGAACGAGGCGCGGCTATCGTGACAATCAAAGACGCGCAAAATTTGAAGGCTTCAATCACCAGAGAAATAAATTTCAAAGTCGCGGCGGAGAAACAATCGAACGCCGAAATATATTTTTCCGAAGACAAACAAACAGCGGCGGCTTTTATTTCCGACAAACTCATTTTGGGCGCGAGCGAAAGCGTTTTGAAATGTTTGCAGGCGAAACAAAGCGGGAGCAGTTTTGTCAAAAACCCGAATTATCAAAAAGTCACGGCGAGCCGTTATGCCGCCGCAACTTTGGCGAGAGATTCGGATACGGCGGAAAAGATGGTCGAGCTTTTGGCGCGAAGAAAAGATGAAAATAGAAAGCTCGCCACGTTTTATTTGACGGAAACCAAATTTACCGAAAAAGGAATCGAACGCCGAAGCGTTTCCGATTTCGGCTTGATTGGAACGATTCTCACCGCGCTGGGAAATTAGCGAATTTACTCGACTCACAAAACGCTACGACTTGCGCTCCGGTCTGATTTTTAGAAAATAAATTTTACGCCGAGTTGAACTTGGCGGCTTTCCTGCGCGGTTGATTGGTTTCGCGCTTTGAAATCCGGCAGTGGCGCGGTTAGCTCGCCCGTCGTCAGATTTGTTATATCGCGCACCGATACATTCGTGAACCCGACGATGCGATTGATATTGGAAAGATTTTGAACTTCGCCGAAAAATTCTAAACTGAAACGCTCTTTGAAATTGAAAAAACGCGAATAGCGGAAATCCAGATTAAACTGCGGCGGAGTTTTTCCCGCGTTGCGAGGGATGCCGACGGGACGGTCAGGATTGCCGGAACCGAAATTGCCGTCGCGGTTGAGGTCGCAGCCGCAAATGATATTGAATCTTTCGCCGCTGTTGGCGGTTGTAATGATGCCGAATTGATGGTCATTAAAAAAATAACTCAAGGTTTTATTTTCAAATTTGAACTGCGGGCGAAAAATCAGACTCATCGTAAAAGTGTGGCGTTGGTCGGCTGATGAATAGCCCTGGTCGAGATTTCGATTGGTCGGATCGGATAAAAATGCGCCTTCGAGGTCGGCATCCGGCACGTCGTCGGTCGCTTTTGAAAGAGTGTAGTTGGCGGTGAATTGAAGCCCGCGCGAAAATCTTTGGCGCAGCTGCAAAGCAAAAGCCTGATAGCGCGAAACGCCCGCCGATTCGGTCATAAAGATATTGTTAAATCTTGCGTCGAGTCGTTCGCTGCCGAAAACCGGTCTGCCGTCCGAAAGAAAACGCATCGGATTGATGCGGTTGATGTTGCGATAAACCGGAATGTGCCGCCCGCCCGAATAGACAAAACCAGCGGCAAGCGAAAGATTTTCCGATATTGCCTGCTCGATTTGCAGATTAAAGTTCATCGCGTAGAGCGATTTAAAATCCGGCGCGACGGTGAAAATAAGGTCTTGCGGCGGAAGACTCGCGCCCGTTGGCAGATTGCCTGAAAAAGTGTTGGGAAAAGCCGGTGCGCCATCGTCCGTCGGAAAAAAACTAAATGAAGAAAAACGCGGATTGCCGTTAAATTGGTTGACATCGCGGTAAATCGCCAGAAGCGGCGCGTCGGTATAAATTCCCGCGCCGAAACGCAAAACCGTCGGGCGTTTTCCTTCACGAAAAGCATAGACAATGCCGAGACGCGGCGCGAAATTATTTTTATCAACATTAAATGAGCGCGAAGCGTAAAAGAGCGAATTTGCACCGGCTTTCGGAATCAGATAAAGGTCGTAGCGGACACCAAAATTTATTTTCAAACGGCGCGTTATTTTCCAATCTTCCTGCGCGAAAAAATTCAAAAAAGTCGCTTTGTAATTTATTTCAGGATTGCCGAAGGTTTCTTCGTAAGACTCGTAACTCAAAGGGTTGCCCTTGCGGGCGGCGATGTAATCTTCAATCGAATCAAATATGTATTCGGCGTAAACGAGCGAACGCTCGGCGTAATCGTGAAAGGTAACACCGCCGCCGAATTTGAAAATGTGCGCTCCGAAAGTTCGCGTCAGATTATTTTGAAATTGCGTGACTCTAAATTTCGGCAAAACATCGTCCGCATTAAACGGCGAACCGAAACCTGCAACGTCGGTAATCGTGATTGAAGGCGTTTCAGCTGAAAATTCGTTGCGAATAGAACCTTGTCTGCGCTGACCGAATTGAAAGCGGAATTCGTTAAAAAAATTCGCCGTGTATGAAGCAAGCTGAACCGCCGCGCCGAAATCGTCTGCTACGAAGTCCAGGCTGCGTTCCAATGTGTTGAATCTGCCCGATAAAGCATTTTCAATATTGACAAAGCCGCGATTAAATCTCGCTGAAAGACGATTTTTATCGTT
>CBDUBY010000341.1:0-3152 GCA_965365505.1 uncultured Pyrinomonadaceae bacterium
TCCATTTCGTCGAACGCTTTCCACATTCCGATCAAACCCGTTCCGCCGCCGGTCGGATATAAAATCACTTCGGGCAGTTGCCAATCGAATTGCTCGGCGAGTTCGTAACCCATCGTTTTTTTGCCTTCAACGCGATACGGTTCTTTCAAAGTCGAAACGTCAAACCAGCCTTCCGCGTCTTTTCTGTCCGCAACGATTTTTCCGCAATCGGTAATCAACCCGTCAACCAGAGTAACATTCGCGCCCGTCTGCTCGCATTCAATAATGTTCGCTCGCGGCGTATCTCGCGGCATAAAAAGAAACGTTTCCATTCCGGCGCGTGAAGCATAAGCGGCGAGTGCGCCAGCCGCATTTCCCGCCGACGGCGCGGCGACTTTTTTAACGCCCAATTCTTTCGCCATCGAAACCGCCGCCGTCATTCCGCGCGCCTTGAAACTCTGCGTCGGATTGGTTGATTCGTCTTTGATGTAAAGATTTAATTTTAACGGTAAAGTTTCCGCCAGCCGCTCGGTTCTGAAAAGCGGTGTCCAGCCTTCGCCCAGACAAACGATGTTTTCTTCGTTTTCGACAGGTAAAACTTCGCGGTAACGCCAGAGATTCGCTTGACGCATCTTGAGCGATTCTTTCGTCAAAGTTTCGGCGGCTTTCGCTAAATCATATTGGACGAGCAGCGGCTTGCCGCATTCGACGCAGAGATTTTGCAGCTTGTTAGCTTCGTGTTCCAGATGACAGTTGGCGCATTCGAGATGGGTGACGTTCATAATTTGATTTTGTAAAAATTAACCGGCAAACACAAATAAAAAATCTGAAATTTCAGATTTTGAAATTTCAGATTTCGTGAATCTCCAAGCGCAAAAGTTCTTTATTTTTGCAGCATCGGCTTGAGCGCATTATAAACATTCGCCGTCAAAACCTTTGAGCCCTCAGCGTTCGGATGAATGCCGTCGCCCTGATTGAGTTTCGGGTCGAGCGCGATACCTTCTAAAACAAAAGGCAGGAATTCGATTTGATGCTCGCTCGCCAAATCAGGAAACGCCGTTACGAATTCGCGTTGATATTGCGCGCCCATCGTCGGCGGCGCGAGCATTCCGCACAGCAAAACTTCGACGTTTTTCGCTTTCGCTCTTTTGATAATCGAACTCAAATTGCTTTTCATTTTGGCGACGGGCAAGCCGCGCAAAAGGTCATTAGCGCCGAGTTCGAGAACCAGAATTTTGACGTTTTCCTGTTCCAAAACCCAATCAATTCTTTCCAGTCCGCCCAGGCTGGTTTCGCCGGACACGCCCGCGTTCACGACTTCATAATTGTAGCCGTCGGCTTTAAGTTGTTCCTGCAAAAGATACGGGTAAGATTCTTTTTCCGCCAAACCGAAACCGGCGGTTAAACTGTCTCCGAACGCAACGATTTTCGGTCGGTCAGACGCGATTTGAACGGGCGGTTTTTTCTCGGTTCGTATATTCGATTGCTTTTCAGCCGTCGAAACGCCGCAGGCGGAAAAGAAAACTGTCAGGGTAATGAAACTGAAAATCGCCGCCGCTCGAATTGAACTATAAAAATTAAACATAAATATACCGATATAAATGACTGAAATAAATTCTACGTTTTTGATGCCGATTTTGGCTAACTTGTTCGCGGCTTTTTGAAAAGTTATGATGAGTAATGGTCAGTAGTCGGTGGTCAGTGGTCAGAAAAAACTGTTTCCGGCGGACTGTCACATAGATTTTTATACTGACCATTGACCACCGACCACTGACCACTATTATTATGATAGAACTCGAAAATGTCACGAAAACAGTTCGCTCCGGCACTGAAGATTTAACGATTCTAGACCACGTTTCAATCGAAATTCCAGACGGCGAATTTGTCGCCGTCACCGGCGCATCCGGCAGCGGAAAATCCACTCTGCTCGGTCTAATCGCCGGACTCGACGCGCCGACTTCGGGCGCGATTTTAATTGACGGCGACACGATAAACGAGATGAGCGAAGACGCTCTGGCTCAAATCCGCAGCGAGAAAATCGGTTTTATATTTCAATCGTTTCATTTAATCCCGAGCCTGACGGCATTTGAAAACGTCTTGATTCCGATGGAGATTTTAGGGTTAAAGAATGCGAAGGAACGCGCCCGAAATTTGCTCGAAGACGTTGAACTGACCAATCGAGGACACCACTATCCGACCGAACTCTCAGGCGGCGAGCAGCAGCGCATCGCCATCGCCCGCGCCTTTGCCAATCAACCGAAAATTCTTTTGGCAGACGAACCGACCGGCAATCTCGATTCGCGCAACGGCTCGCATATTTTCGATCTGATGACCGATTTGCATTTCAAAAATAACGTGACGCTGGTTCTGGTCACGCACGATAATTTTCTCGCCGAAAAAGCGCAGCGGCGAATCATTTTGAAAGATGGACGAGTTTTAAGCGACGAGAAGAAAGTTTAGCCGCAGATTGCACAGATAGGCACAGATAAAATTATTCTTAAAATCCGTGTTTATCTGTGTGAATTTGCGGCTTTAGTTTTTATGAATTTTATTTTCAATTTAACCGTCCGGGAAATTCGCTCGTCGTGGCGCAGGCTTTTATTTTTCTTTTTGTGCATCGCCATCGGTGTCGGCTCGATTGTCGCCCTGCGCTCGCTGATTCAAAACTTGAACAAAGCGGTCGGCAGCGATGCCCGCGAGCTTTTGACAGCGGATTTGGTCGTCAATTCAACGAATGATTTTTCGCCGACCGACATTGAAAAAATCGAGGCGGTTATCAGCGCGTCGAACTCAGTCGAAGACCGCAACGAAGCGATTGAAACTTCGGCGATGGCGCGCCCCGTTGATACCGCCAATCAAACATTCAGTTTCGTCGAACTCAAAGGCATCGAGCCGCCGTTTCCGCTCGTCGGCGAATTCACAATGTCGGGCGGCAAGTCGTTTGACTATAACTTACTGGAAAATCGCGGTGCGGTCGTCGCGCCGATTCTGCTCGAAAAACTAAACGTTAAAATCGGCGATAAAATTCGCATCGGCGAAGCGGATTTTGAAATCCGCGCCACTTTCGACCGCGAACCGGGCGGCGGCGCGGGTGGGTTTCGTTTAGGCTCGCGCGTCTTTGTCGAGAAAAAAGCGTTTGACGAAGCGGGCATCACGCGCAACAGCAGCCGCGT
>CBDUBY010000342.1:0-3120 GCA_965365505.1 uncultured Pyrinomonadaceae bacterium
GATTCCATTGCGGAAAATCGTTTCTCGCGCCGCCGTTCCACGAACCGCCGTGAACCACAATCACGCTCGCGCCGTTCGCGTCGGAATTCGTCGTCGGCAAATAAACATCTAACTGCAAATTTCCCGCGTCAGTTTGAGCGAAAGTGTAGGTCGTAAAATCTTTTGCCGAAGAATTGTTTTCTTTCCAAACGCTGCTGAAATAAGTTTTCAGTGAAAGCGAAACATCGCGCTCGCGGGCGATTGATAGAACGCTGAAAAACGGGTAGAGCGAAATGACGAATGCGAGACTGCCGACGAGCATAGATGCCAGCGACAGCTTTCCTTTTCCGTTAAATTTCCGGCTCAATAAGGCGGCGCAAATGCCGAGCAGAGCAAGCGCGGCGAACCATAAACTCCACTCGCTCGCCGCAACGCTCAACAGCCAGATTCGGTAATCGGGCGCGGGAACGACGATCCAGGTGACCGCCGCGAGCGCGATTGAATTTAATATCAGCGGCAGGAATTTTAGCAATCGGCGCATCGTTGATGAGAGATGTTTCAAACGTCGCGTTCGGCGAGTTCCGTCCAGCGTTCCAAATCTTTTTCGAGCGTTTCGTTAATTTGTTGCTGTTCGGTGTAAAGCTGGTTGACTTTATAAGAATCGGCGGCGAATTGGTTCAATTCATTTTCGATTTCCGCCAGTCGTCGCTCGGTTTCGGGAATGTTTTTTTCAAGCGTTTCGAGTTCGCGCTTTTCTTTGAAGGTGAGTTTTTTCGGCGCATCGCTTTCGGTTTTTACAGCCGATTTGCCGTTTGATTTTTCATTGGTCGCCCGCGTTCGATTTTCCGATTCTTTCAGTTCCGCTTGCTCGCGTTCCGTTGCTTCAAGATAAGCCGAATAATCGCCCGCGTATTCGCGGATTTTTCCTGCCGTCTGAAATTTGAAAACACTGTCAATCGTGCGGTCGAGAAAATAGCGGTCGTGGCTGACGACGATTAACGCGCCCGCGAAATCGTCCAAATATTCTTCCAGAGCAACCAGCGTCGGAATATCCAAATCGTTCGTCGGTTCGTCGAGCAGCAGAACATTCGGCTGGTTCATCAAAATTTTGAGCAAGTATAAACGCCGCCGCTCGCCGCCGGAAAGATTGCTGATGAGGGCGTATTGCGCGGCAGGCGGAAACAGGAATTTCTCCAGCATTTGTCCGGCAGTGATTTGGTCGCCGCCGATGGTCGTGACATATTCCGCCGTTTCCCGAATGTAGTCAATCACGCGCTGTTCGTCGTCGAGCGCACGGCTTTCCTGGTCGTAATAACCGATTTTGACCGTCTGCCCGATTTCGATTTCGCCCGCGTCGGGTTGAATCCTTTCAGTAATGATTTCCAGCAAAGTGGTTTTGCCCGCGCCGTTCGCGCCGATGATTCCGATGCGGTCGTCGCGTTTCAAAAGATATGAAAAATCGTCAACCAAACGCCGCTCGCCGTAGGATTTCGAAACCGAGCGCAGTTCGATGATTTTCGACCCTAAACGTTGCGAGCCGATAGCGATATCAATCTCAGATTTGGCGCGTTCTTTCGGCAGCGCCATCAAATCGTAAGCAGCGTTGATGCGGTGTTTCGATTTTCGGGTGCGCGCCTTTGCGCCGCGCCGCAGCCACGCTAATTCTTTTTTGATAAGCTGTTCGCGCTTGTGACCTTCGACGGCGCGCGATGTTTCCTGTTCTTCTTTTTTCTCGAGATAATACGCATAATTTCCGCCGAATGCCTGAACCGTTCCGCGGTCAATTTCAAAGATTCTATTCGTTACGCGGTCGAGAAAATAGCGGTCGTGCGTTACGAGCAATAATGCGCCCGTGTATCTTTTAAGATAATCTTCGAGCCATTCAATCGTGTCCGCGTCGAGATGATTGGTCGGTTCATCCAAGATTAAAATGTCGGGTTTGAAAATAAGTTCGTGGGCGAGCGCGACGCGCTTGCGCTGTCCGCCCGACAAAGTTTTCATCTGCGCTGACGTATCGAAAATGCCGAGTTTATCAAGCACGATTCTGGCGTTCGTTTCGATTTCCCAGCCGCCGGAAATTTCGAGTTCGTGCTGGAGCGCGGAAACTTTTTCTAATAATTTTTGGTTCGATTCGTTCGCCGCCAAATCGTGACAAGCCGCTTCATAATCGGCAATTAATTTCATCACGCCGCCGCTCGCCGCGAAAATCGTTTCGAGAACCGTCGCGTTTTCATCAATCTGCGGATTCTGCGCGAGATAAGCGAGCGTCTTACCCTGCGTGCGCGTGACTTTGCCCGTATCAGGCGGCTCGATTCCGGCGATGACTTTTAAAAGCGTGGTTTTGCCCGAACCGTTCGCGCCGATAATTCCGATTTTATCCTGTTCTTCGATGCCGAACGTCGCCGTTTCAAAAAGCGGTTTGATGCCGTAATTTTTGCTGACGTTTTCGAGCGAGAGAATGTTCATAGCAGACTTTTGAATAATAAGGCATCTTCCGCCATATATCTATTGTTGAAAAAAACGTAGGCAGATTTATCGGCGGGCAGCATTTCGGCGAGTTCGTTCAATTCGTCCGCTTCATACTTATAACGAAATCCGGTTCTGCCGTGCATTCGGTAATAACAGCGGTCGGGCGTGACGGTGGCTTTTGAAAACGGGTCAACCGCGTGCCATAAATCCAAATCTTCGCACAAACTTTTAATCGTTTTCGCGTCCCAAGCGCCGCCGCGCGGCTCCCAGGCGAAATCCAATCCGCCGCGTTCGACCGAACTAAAAAAACTTTTCAAATTTTCAATGTTTTCCGTGTAAGGCTTAAAGCTCGCCGGACATTGAAACAAAACGATTCGCGCCCGCAGAGCCTTCGCGCAGTCGAAAGTCGTTTGCCACGCTTCTTCGACAATTCGGGTTGGTTTGAAATATCCGACTTCCTCGCGCTCGATCTCCGTCAGATTCCTTTTCAATCGTTTGAAAGTCGGACTTTTCGCTTCGTGCGTGACGAGCTGCCACACCTTGAGAGCAAATTCAAAATCGTCGGGAACTGTTTCGCGCCACCGTTCGAGCGTTTTGATTTGCGGCGGCTGATAAAAAGTATGCTGAACTTCGACCGCCGCCAACGATTTTGCGTATTCCTCTTTAGTCGAG
>CBDUBY010000343.1:0-3096 GCA_965365505.1 uncultured Pyrinomonadaceae bacterium
AAAAGCGTTTCGGCTTCCGTGCCGAGCAATTCCTGAATGCGGTTGTAATCAATAGACATTTTTTATGAATCTCCTCATCAATTATGAATTTATCAATAAAGCGGTTTTGCCGGATTATAACATAAAAAGTTTTTACGGTTTGAAGCGGCTTTTCTACTTTAATTACGAGGGCATTTGCAGTATAAAATTATTTCGCCTAACATTTTAGCAACTCTAACCGTGCTTCTGCCATCAGAAACGGTTTCAATAACCCGAAATTAAACAATTTGTCGTCAGTTGCCGAACCCTTCAGTCGGGCAGCTTTTTCTAAAACAATTCGCCTGCTCTGCGGCGATTTTATTACACAAACGAGGTATTACATAAATGATTTTTAATCACGGAAAGCGTTTTTTTCTGTTGGTCTTTTTCACACTACTGATGGTTTGCGGCTCGCAGACCGCTTTTGCTCAGGATAAAACCTGGCGCGAAATAACGCCCGCCGAATTGCAAATGAAAACCGGCGCGGTCGAAGCGGATGCGGATGCCGAAGCCATTTTTTGGGAAGTTCGCATAGACGATGCCTCGCAGGATTTGGTGATGAAGCACTACGTTCGCGTCAAAGTTTTCACCGAGCGCGGGCGCGAAAAATACAGCAAAGTTGATATTCCGTTCCGCAAAGGCTCGAAAATCAAAAACATAATGGCGCGCGTCATCAAGCCGGACGGCTCGATTGTCGAACTGGCTAAAGCCGACGTATTCGAGCGCGAAATCGCTAAAGCCGATAAATTAAAAATCAAGGCGAAATCGTTCGCCGTGCCGGGCATCGAGCCGGGCGTGATTGTCGAATACCGCTATCAGGAAGTTTATCCGCTCAGTTCGGCAAACAATATGCGGATGGTTTTCCAGCACGACGTTCCGATTCAAAACATCTCATATTATTTCAAGCCCGCCGCCAATGTTCGTTATCTGACGTTTAATATGAATGATAATAAATTCGTTAAAGACAAAAACGGATTTTATCGCGCTACTCTCGAAAATGTTCCGGCGATTAAAGAAGAACCGCGAATGCCGCCCGACGACGAAGTTCGCTCGTGGCTGCTGCTTTACTATACCGACGATACGAAAGTCGACAATTCCAATTTCTGGTCGAGAGCCGGCGGCTATATCGCCCGGACGTGGGAAATCAAAGACACGCTGAAACCGGGCAAAGAATTAAAAGCCGCCGCCGAAGAAATAACGGCGGGCGCGTCAACGCCCGACGAGCAGCTCAAAAAGATTTACGATTTCTGCAAAACGCGCATTAAAAACATCAATTTCGACACAACTCTGACCGACGAACAGAAAGAGGAAATCAAGCCGAATAAATCAACCGGCGATACTTATAAAAAACTGCGCGGCACGGCGACCGACATCAATGAGCTTTTTGCGTCGCTCGCCACCGCTGCGGGTTTTGAAGCCCGGCTCGCCTTCGGCGGCGACCGGAGCGAAAAGTTTTTTAACCCGAATCAGGCGCACGTTTCCTTTATTCATTTCACCGGCATCGCCGTTAAAGTCGGCGGCAACTGGCAATTTTATGATCCGGGCAGTTTGTTTGTGCCTTATGGAATGATGACGTGGATGGAAGAAAATACGTCCGTCCTGCTTTTGGGCTACAAGGATTATATTACGACCCAAACGCCGATGTCGGGAACGGAAAAATCAATGGCGGCGCGCAGCGGCAAATTTAAATTGCTCGAAGACGGAACGCTCAAAGGCACGGTTAAAATCGAATATACCGGACATCTGAGCCATCTCTACAAATCGAATAACTACGACGAATCCGTTAATAAACGCGAGGAAAAATTAAAAGAGGAAATCAAAAAGCGGATGAGTACGGCGGAAGTTTCCGACATCCAGATTGAAAACGTTTCAGAGGCGGAAAAACCGTTTGTCTATCAATATAAAGTTCGCGTGCCGAATTACGCGCAGAAAACCGGCAAGCGGATTTTCCTGCAGCCCGGATTTTTTGAATACGGCGAAAACCCGCTTTTTTCGACGGCGACCAGAAAATACGATGTGTATTTCAATTATCCGTGGTCGGAAACCGACGACATTGAAATCGAACTGCCGAAAAATTTCGCGCTCGATAATGCCGACGCTCCGGCTTCGCTCGCCGACCCGCAGGGAATCAGTTTGCTGGATATTAAAATGGGTGTGGATAATGTAACGAACACCATAAAATACCGGCGGAAATTTCATTTCGGCGGCGGCGGAAGTATCCTTTTTCCGTCGAGAACCTACCAGAATCTGAAAGCTTTGTTTGACGAATTTCACAAGTCGGATACGCACACGATTACGCTCAAGCAGAATTAGTTTTAGAAATCAGTTATCAAAATTTGTCTCTACGATGTTTTAGGAGATTATTATGAATTCACTTTCCCGATTATTGTCAGTTTCTTTTCTAACGATTTTATTTGTGACGAGTGTTTTCGCCGACGGCAGCGCACCGAACTGGTTCCGGCAGGCGGCAGCGAGTCAGCCGCCCGTTTACGCCAAAGACGTTCCGGCGGTCGTGCTGCACGACGCGCAGGAAGTCACGCTCGACCAGGAAGGCAGACTGCTGACGACCGAAAATTACGCCGTCAAAATCCTGACGCGCGAGGGTCGCGGCTTCGCCGAAGCAAACGCCTTTTATCTGATGAGCTTTAGCAAGGTGCGTGAAATTTCCGCGTGGGTGATTCGTCCCGACGGCACGGTCAAGGAATACGATAAAAAATCGGTTCTCGACATCATCGCCGATCAGGACGACGTTTATAACGAAGGGCGCGTGAAAGTCATTGACGCTTCGGACAACGTAGATGTCGGATTCGTTTTCGGCTACACCATCGTTACCGAAGACAAACCGCTTTTTTACCAAGACAACTTCGCGTTTCAGGGGCGGTTGCCGGTGATGATGTCGCGTTACACGCTGAATCTGCCCGCCGGTTGGAAGGCTACGAGCGTGACGTTTAATCACTCGGAAATTAAACCGCAAATCAACGGTTCGAGCTACGTTTGGGAACTCAGAAATCTCGCGCCTATCGCGCCCGAACCGATGAGTCCGTCGGTAAGAAATATGGCGGCGCGCATTGCTGTCAA
>CBDUBY010000344.1:0-3062 GCA_965365505.1 uncultured Pyrinomonadaceae bacterium
AATTATTCATTCCGGGGATTGGCTGAAGGAAATTATACGGTCAAAGTCGAAAGACAAAACGCGAATAGCAGCTTGCCGACTTCGTTCAATCCGAATGACAATGTGGATTTCGACGACAACGGCAACGCGGACGGCAGCGGCTTTATCGTCAGTTCGCCGGTTTCTCTTGCTTTAGCCAATCGAGGAATGCTGGAAAATATAATAATTAATGAGTTCAGCGGCATCACTGAAAATCCGACGCTCGATTTCGGGCTGATTTTCGCCCCAACCGCCGCCGCCGCTTCGGTCGCCGGTGTCGTCGTAGATTCGCATGGACGTTATATTTCACGCGCCGGGCTGGAATTGCTCGACACCGCGACGAACGAAGTCAAAATCAGAACGACCAATCAATTCGGACATTTTGCCTTCGACGCGGTTCCGGTCGGAAGATTCTACGTCCTGACGGTTCGGCATAAACAGCACAGTTTTTTCCGAGAACTTTTCAATTGATAGATGATTTGGAGGACTTGATTATTACGACTGATAAGCGTTAATCTGCGAGATGAAGATTTATTGAACTCGTTTCCGGCGCGGCGGCGCAATGGTTTGAAGGATGAAGGATGAAGGATGAAGAAACCCGATTCTTATTCATCCTTCATCCTTTTTTTATGTCCAACAATTCACACCAACCAAATTGGCGCGGGCGATTCGTTCGTTACGCGCCGCTCGTTTTGTGGATTGGGTTAATTATGTTTCTCTCGACCGGGCAAGCCTCGATGTCGAACACTTCGCGCTTCATTCGCCCGCTTTTGGAATTTATTTTTCCGAACGCTTCATTGGAAACGCTTGAAATTTATCACGCTTATATTCGCAAGCTCGCGCACGTTACGGTTTATGCAATTTTAGCTTTTTGGGCTTCGCGGGCTTTTTTCAGTTCGTCAAAAAATCTTCTGCGCCGTTTCTGGTTTGTCTGCGCGTTCGTTCTGGTTTTTCTCATCGCATCGGTTGACGAAACGAATCAAAGTTTTATCAATTCGCGGACGGGTTCGATTTACGACGTGCTACTCGATGCTTTCGGCGGATTTCTAATGATTACGATTTTCTATTTGATCGTAATTTACCGAAATCGCAGAAAATTTTAAAACTACTTTTTGCGGTTTAATTCATTTGCCGAGCGAATCAATTCAGGAATCAAAACCGCTTCGGGCAAAGTTCGCCAATGGCGCACGGGCAGTTCTTTTTTCATCGCTTTTATCTTCAAGCGAAACGGGTTGAATATTGATTGGTAATAAACGAGCCAGAAATCTTCCGCTTCGTCCGGCGGCAGCGGTTGATTTGAAATGCCTTCGGAAAATCTCAATTCTTCCAAGTTCCAATGAGCGCAGCCTTTCGGCGTGAGAATCGAAAAACGCATCTCGCCGAACCGCCGGACAAAAAACGGCGCGGATTTCTCGACCGTAAAATGATTGGGTTCGTGCCACGCGACGAAAACTTCCACGCCTTCGAGTTCGACTCGCCGAAAGCGCACAAAAGCGTGAAATTTATGCACATCGCGGTAAATCGCTTTTTCCATCAATCTTGCGCGCCGCACATCGTCGTCCGATTCGATATACAACAAGTTTCTATTTTCGTGAACGATTCGGAACAGCAGACAATAAAGCAGTGAAAATCTGTGTGCGTCGTCAAAGCAAACAACCGCCTCGGCGAGCGGAAAAAAATCCGGCGGAATTTTGAAAGTTTCGCCGCTTTGCTTTTGGTCAGAATCAATTTCAAACAAATTATTTTGCTCGCCGCAAACCCACAAAATTTCGTCGGGCGCGACGGCGTTTTGCAGACATTTTCTCGCTTCTGTGCGCCAACTCGCAAAATTATTTTCGATTGAAACTTGTATCAAAATATTCTTCTTTTCTTTGCGAACTTTGCGCCTTTGCGGGAGAATTTTGTTCCCCGCAAAGGCGCAAAGGCGCAAAGATTTACAACTCGCCCGACAAAGCCGTGTTTGAAAAATTATCGAACAGTGACGGCTGAAAACATTTCGGTTTTAATTTTTCTTCTAATCGTTCCGCGTCTAATTGATAAACATTCGGATTATAATCAGCCGTTATCACGAACCATTTCGCTTTTTGCAGCCGCACGCGCAGCTTTGCCAAATCTTCCAACTTGATTCGATGGTAATGCCGGATTTTCAAAATCCGCGAAACATTTCTCGCGCCCAAACCCGGCACGCGCAAAAGCTGTCTGGCACTAGCGCGATTAACATCAATCGGAAAAAAATCACGATGCCGCAACGCCCACGACAATTTCGGGTCTTTTTCCAAATCCAAGTTTTCCGTCTTCGCGCCGTGCGTGATTTCGCTCGCCGTAAAACCGTATTGACGAATCAGCCAATCGGCTTCATAAAGCCGATGCTCGCGCATCAAAGGCGTTGGCGGCTCAGACAAAAGCGGATTCGTATTTTCAATCGGCGTGAATGCCGAATAATAAACGCGCCGTAAATCGAATTTTCGATAAAGCGACTCGGCTTTGTGCAAAATCGTCGCGTCGCTCGATTCGGTTGCGCCGACGACCAGCTGCGTTGATTGTCCGGCGCGGGCGAATGTCGGCTGCTCGCCGTTCCGCTTAGTTAAATCCTTCGCTATTTTAATGCCCTTCCTGACATCAGCCATCGTCGTTTCGATTTCCGTTAAAGTCTTTTCCGGTGCGAGTAAATCTAAATCTTTTTGCACGGGCATCTCGATATTCGCGCTTAATCTGTCAGCGTATTTTCCGGCTTCGAGAAGCAATTCGGGCGACGCTCCCGGCGCGGCTTTCAGGTGAATATAACCGCCGAAGTTTTCTTCTTCGCGCAATTTTCTGGCGACGCAAATCAACTGCTCCATCGTATAATCGGCGTTTTGGATAATGCCCGAACTTAAAAAAAGTCCTTCGATATAATTGCGTTTGTAAAAATCTATCGTGAGTTTGACGACTTCTTCGGGTTTGAAACGCGCTCTTTTGACGCTGGAAGATTTGCGGTTGATGCAATACGCGCAATCCCAAATGCAGACGTTCGTCAGCAGCAGTTTGAGCAGCGAAATGCAGCG
>CBDUBY010000345.1:0-3054 GCA_965365505.1 uncultured Pyrinomonadaceae bacterium
ATCAAAGAAAAAGATACGCGCAACCGCGACGCTGCACGAGCGGCGAAAGCCAAGCAATAGTTTTATTGACGTTTTGTAACGCGGATTCAGGCGAGTTATCACGAATAAATTTCAATTCGTGTTAATTCGTTTGAATCCGTGTTCTTATTTATATGGCAATCGGAACGGATTTCGAGCGGCAGGCGCAAGCCGACGGTTATAAATTTATCGCCGGCGTTGATGAAGTCGGGCGCGGCTGTCTGGCAGGCGCGGTCGTCGCGGCGGCGGTAATTTTGGATTTGTCGAAGCCGTTGCCGGAAGGCTTAAACGATTCAAAAAAAATCTCCGCTAAAAATCGTCAGCGGCTTGATGCGGAGATTCGCGCCAATGCCGTTTGTTTCGCCGTCGCGCAAATCGAAGCCGAAGAAATTGACCGCATCAACATTTTGCAAGCCACGAAACGAGCAATGATTTCAGCCGTCGGACTTTTAAATCCGGCGGCTGATTTTTTGCTGATTGACGCGGTTCAATTAAAAGAACTCGACACGCCGCAAAAAGCCATCATACACGGCGACGCAATTTCCGCTTCAATCGCCGCCGCTTCGATTATCGCCAAAACTTACCGCGATAATTTAATGAATGAATTTGATAAAATTTATCCCGAATACGGATTCTCAAGTCACGTCGGTTACGGAACGAAAGCGCATTACGAAGCGTTAAAAAATCACGGCGCGTGTCCGCTGCACCGCAAAACTTTTCGCGGCGTGGTTTCGTAGATGTTTTCCTGAAATGAACAAGGAAAATATCACGCTCGAAAATTTGCGGCGCGTTTCGGTCGTCGGCACAAGCTGTTCGGGGAAATCCACATTCGCTAAAAATCTCGCTTCGATTCTGAATTCCAAACACATCGAACTCGACGCGCTCAGTTGGCTGCCCGATTGGGTTGAGAGACCGAAAGACGAGTTTTTAGATTTAGTGAAAAAAGCCGCTGCCGATGATGACGCTTGGGTGTGCGACGGAAATTATTCGCGCGCCCGCCCGATTGTTTGGGAACGCGCGACGGCAATTGTCTGGCTTGATTATTCTTTTCCGCGCACATTTTATCAGGCGGTGAACCGCACGACGCGGCGCGTTCTCAGCGGCGAAGAAATCTGCGCCGGAAACCGCGAAACTTTTCGCCAATCGTTTATGAGCCGCGATTCGATCTTGCTGTGGGTTTTGACAAGTTACTCTGAGAAGCGGCGCAGATACGCGAAAATTTTATCCGAAGACAGTTTGCGCGGCAAAGAGATTTACATTTTCCGGCAGCCGAAACAGGCGGCGGAATTTCTCCGTCAAATTAAGCAAATAATCACTTAAATTTTTTCAAACCATTCGCCGCAAAAAGCCAAATCAGCGCGACCCGTAATCAGCATTTCGCCGTCTTCGCGCCAAACGGCTTCGGTCGTTCCGCCTTCCGCGTGAACGGAAACGATTCGGTCGGTTTTGTCTGTATAAGCCGAAGCGACCGCCGCTGCAATCGAGCAAGTTCCCGATGAAGAAGTTTCGCCCGCGCCGCGTTCCCAAATGCGGATTTCGATGTTTTGGCGGTCAACTATTTTCACGAAAACGACGTTCGTGCGGTCGGGAAAAGTCGGCGCGATTTCGATTTTGCCGCCCAGAGTTCGCCAATCCATCTGCGCGAAATCTTCGAGAAAAACGACTGCGACCGGATTGCCGACATCAACAAACGTCAGCCGAATCGCCATTTCCTCGCTCGGAATCAGCAGTCCGATTTCCTTTTCACTCGGCTTTTCGGTTTGCTCGTGCGCTGTTGTTTCCGGCAAATCGAATCTCGGTTCGCCGAGTTCGGCGAGAAACCAAAACGTCTGCGCTTCGCGGCTCAAAAGCCGGTAATTTTTGATTCCGCTTTTCGTTTGAAGTCGGAGATTTTCCGCCGACCAGAGATTGTTGCCATACAGATAAGCGACGGCGCACCGCGTTCCGTTGCCGGAAAATCCCGCTTCGCTGCCGTCGGGATTGATGATGCGGCACGAATAATCTGATTGCTCGTTTTCCGATTTTTCCAGAATTGCGATGCCGTCGCCGCCGATGCCCGTGTGACGATGACAAACCGCGACGGCGAAATTTTCTATCGTAGAAACAGCCTGTAAGTCTTGCGCCTCAAAAACGATGTAGTCGTTGCCAAAGCCGTGAAATTTGCCGAATTTAACTGATTGCATCGAATTATGTTTTGAGTTCCGCTTTTAAGCGGCTTCTCGGTTTGGGCGGCGAAAGCCGCTTAAAAGCGGAACTCAGAGCTTTATTTTGCTTTTTTAATGCTGACAATTTGTTCCGCGCCCGCGTTGTCTTCCAGCACGAAATCAACTTTATCGCCGACTTTCAGTTGTTCGAGTTCGCGCTTTTCCTTCACGTAAAATTCCATCGTCATCTTCGGCATCAAGCCCTTGATTTCATCGTGGTCGAGTTCGACCGAAACGAGTTCGAGATTGATTTTCGTGACCACGCCCTTGCCGTCGAAAGTTTTTATTTTCGATTTGTCAGGCGAGTTCACCGGCGCGACGCTCGACGGCGCGGTCGGCGAAACCGCATTGCTCGGCGCGGCGTTAGCCATCGTATTCGCCGTCGGTTTTAAAACCTGATTCGGCTGCGGCGGCGCGGTCGGCTGTTGACAAGCCGTGAAAGCGAACAAAAGCGGAATCGCGCTTAAAAGAATTTTCGTGTCCATTTTTATCAAAAGAAACTCTAATTTTACTCAACAAAAGCCGCCGATTATTTTCGCGCCGCCGGAATGATTTTCAATTTCAATTTTTCAGTGCCGCGCAAAATTTCGATTTCATATTCCACGCCTGCTTTCATCTCGCCCAAAACAAATGTGTAATCGGTTGCGTTGTGAACTTCGCGTCCCGCAAGTTTGACAACCTTATCGCCCGCTTTCAAACCGGCTCGCGCGGCGGGCGAATCGTCGCGCACGCCGTCGAGCAGCAAGCCGTCGTTGTTATTGTCGGCGTAATTCGGAATCGTTCCCAAAGATACATTAAAGCCCATTCTGCCGCCCATCGTGTTGGAGCTTTT
>CBDUBY010000346.1:0-3034 GCA_965365505.1 uncultured Pyrinomonadaceae bacterium
GGACGTTTGACGGGAATCGGAATGTTGACCGGCGGAATTATTCTGGCTTTGATGGTTACGCCGATTATCACGGCGGTTGTCCGCGATATTCTGGAAGTCGTGCCGACACAGCAGCGCGAAGCCGCGCTTGCATTAGGCGCGACGAAATGGGAAACGACGCAAATCGTTCTCGGAAACGCGGCTTCGGGCATTGCCGGCGCGATTGTTCTTGGTTTGGGACGCGCACTCGGCGAAACGATGGCGGTTACGATGGTCATCGGAAATTCGCCGCAGATTTCCGCGTCTTTGTTTGAACCGGCTTATACAATCGCGTCGGTTTTGGCGGCAAATTTTGCCGAAGCAACCGACAAACTTTATCTGAGCGCGTTAATAGAGATGGGTTTGGTTTTATTTCTCGTTACATTTGTCGTCAACGCTTTCGCCAAACTGCTGGTAACGCGAGTCAGAAAAAGAACACACGCATAATGTCGAACAAAGAATCATTACATCGCCGGAGGAAACTCGTCAGCAGTCTGATGACGAGCGTTACCGCCGCGTGCGCGTTTTTTGCGATTGCGATTTTACTGCTGATTCTTTCGTATATTTTTGTGCGCGGCATCGCGTCGGTCAATCTGCAATTTTTAATTGACACGCCGAAACCCGTAGGCGAAGGCGGCGGCATTGGCAACGCGATTGTCGGTTCGGTTTTGATGACGCTGCTCGCCTGCGTCATCGGTTTGCCAATCGGCATCGGCGCGGGCGTTTATCTGGCGGAATTCGGCGAAAACTTGTTCGGCAAAACAGTTCGATTTATGGCTGATACTTTAATCGGTGTGCCGTCAATCATTGTCGGAATTTTTATTTACACGCTGATTGTGCTGCCGATGGGCAGACAATCGGGACTCGCGGGCGGTTTATCTTTGGCGATAATTATGATTCCGATTGTCGCAAGAACGACGGAAGAGATGATTCGGCTCGTCCCGAATTCGATGCGTGAAGGTGCGCTCGCGCTCGGCGCACCGCAGTGGCGCGTAACATGGAATATTGTTCTGCCTGCCGCGTCAACCGGAATTGCGACGGGCGCGATGCTGGCGATTGCCAGAATTTCGGGCGAAACCGCGCCGCTTTTGTTTACGGCATTAAACAGCCGTTTTTATAATTATTTTTACGATCAGCCGATGGCATCTTTGACCGTGCAGATTTATAATTACGCAACCGGACCGTTTGATGTCGAACATCAAATGGCGTGGGCGGCGACGCTGATTTTGATCGCGCTGATTTTGGCTATCAATATTATTGTTCGATTTTTGACGCGGAAAAAATTTTAAATTGGAGCGCGGACGGCTCGTCCGCTTCGAGCGCGGGAGCGCGAGACAAGCCTTCGCATTGAAATAGCGTTTTAGAAGATCGAGGCGTGCAACGATTCGCTTCGCTCTCGTTGGCGGACGAGCCGTCCGCGCTCCGAATAGATTATGCAAAGCAAAATCAGCATTTCAAATCTAAATTTTTATTACGGCAAAGCGCAAGCCTTGCACGATATTTCGCTCGAAATTCCCGAACGACAGGTTGTCGCGTTTATCGGACCTTCTGGATGCGGAAAATCCACGTTTTTGCGAACTTTGAACCGAATGAATGACACGATTCCCATTGCCAAAGTTGACGGCACGGTTTTGATTGACGGCAAAGACATTTACGCGCCGAACACCGATGTCGTCGCTTTGCGGCGCAAGGTCGGGATGGTTTTTCAAAAGTCGAATCCGTTTCCGAAATCAATTTTTGAAAATGTCGCATACGGCATTCGCATCAATCGAATGTCTGAAAATAAGGCTGATTTAACCGACAGAGTTGAGAAAGCTCTGCGCGACGCGGCACTTTGGGACGAAGTAAAAGATCGTTTAAACACTTCGGCATTCGGACTTTCGGGCGGACAGCAGCAGCGTTTGTGCATTGCGCGTGCGCTCGCCGTTCAGCCGGAAGTTATTTTGATGGATGAACCGGCTTCCGCGCTCGATCCGATTGCGACGCAGAAAATCGAAGAACTCGTCGTCGAACTAAAAAGGGAATATACAATTGTTATTGTTACGCACAATATGCAGCAAGCCGGACGGGTTTCCGATAAAACGGCGTTCTTTATGCTGGGAAAACTGGTTGAGTATAATGCGACGCAGAAAATGTTCACCAATCCCGAAGAAAAGTTGACGGAAGATTACATAACAGGCAGATTCGGTTGATATTTTTGCCGAATGAAATTTACATTACATAAGATATTTGCAAAATCGTTTATGATATAAAGTTAAAGAGAAAATGGAAAACAGAATTATTGATCAACAACTAAATCTCTTGCGTGATAAACTTCTTCTTCTCGGCGGTTCGACGGAAAAAGCACTTCAACGCGCGATGCAGTCTCTAACGACACGCGACAGTGATTTAGCCAGAAAGGTTCTTGAAGAAGACAAAATTATCAATCAAATGGAACTCGAAATTGACCGTTTGAGCATCGAAATCCTTGCTTTGCAGCAGCCTGCCGCGCACGATTTGCGGTTTGTTATTTCGGTGGCGAAAATCACGCCGATTCTCGAACGCATTGCCGATCACGCTTCAAATATCGCCGATGCCGCGATCATTATTAACGATGAACCGCAGTTAAAAAGTTATATTGATTTACCCGCGATGGCAAACAATGCGGCGGAAATGCTTCGCACCGCGTTGGACGCTTTTACAACCGAAGATTCCGCGCTTTCACGCGAAATCATCAAGCAGGATAAAGAGATTGATTCAAGATACAAGCGGGTTTTTGATGAGTTAATCGAAATAATGATTGACAATCCCGCCCACACCGCCAGTGCTGCACAGCTTCTTTTTGTCGCCAAACATCTCGAACGCATCGGTGATTACGTCAAAGATATTTGCGAACTGAATGTTTATTTGCGGGAAGCCGCTTTTATTAAACACAGTAAAAAGATTTAGCTTTTTAGCCTTAAATAAATAATTTTTCTTCAAATAGACAAGCCGTTTTTTATCCGATATATTTAATTTCTTCAATTCCAAATTTAAC
>CBDUBY010000347.1:0-3031 GCA_965365505.1 uncultured Pyrinomonadaceae bacterium
TGTTCGGAAACGTCGCGTCCATACACGATATGGTGAACGTGAAATTTCACAAACGCTTGCGGATACTCCGCGCGCCGCTCGCCGGAAACTTCGATTCGATAATCGCTAACGTTCTGGCGTTTCTTTTCCAGAATCGAAATTACGTCCGCCGCCGTGCAAGCCGCGACCGAAACGAGCAGCATTTCCATCGGTGTCGGCGCGGCTTTCCTTTCGCCTTTCGTATCAATCGCTTGCGCGTGTCCGCTCGGCGTGGTGCCGATAAAAAATTCGTCGCCCGCGTATCGCACGCTTGCTTTGTAAGTCTGATTTGCCATTTGGATTGTCGGCATCGGGAAATGCTTGGCGAAAGTTTAGCACAACTTTACAAATCTAAACACTAAAATTCTAACGGTTCGACAAACCTTATGGCATCAAAAATGCTTCTAATTTACGGCAAACTTAGGTTTGAGATTTTCTCGGTCTTTAGTAATTTCGGAAAAGGAGAATGGTATGAGCAGATTCAAAAGTGTCTTTCCGGTCTATTTAATTATTGGTTTGCTGATGTTCGGTTTCGCCGCAGCGCAAGCGAACGCGCAAGGCATTCGCAACGAGCGCAATGTGCGCGATATTTTGAGAAGTTTGAATTCCAGGATTGACGATTTTCGTTACAGCCTCGACAACGAATTCAGCCGTAATTCGGTTTCGCCAGACGACGAAAAAGAGATTAACGCCAACCTGAGCGACTTTGAAGAAAGCATCAGCCAATTCGAAGATAAATTTCAAAGACGGCGCGAAAATGCCGACGATGCAACCGACGTTCTCTCGGCGGCGAAAGTCATCAACACGGCTCTCGCGGGAAAACGCTTTGGCGTGACGATTGACCGCGAATGGACGGGCATCCGCAATTTGCTTGAGCGTCTGGCTTCCAGTTATCAAGTCGCCTGGAATTGGGAAAACGAAAATATCCGCGATCCGGCTTATTATCCGAATCCGGCGCGCACGAATTCCACTCAAAGTTTCGGCTTGACCGGAACTTACAAACTCGACGAATCGCGCAGCGAAAATGCCCGCGCCATTGCCGAAGACGCGATTCGCAACAACGGCAACGTCGCTAACGATTCCGTCGCGCAGGAAGATTTGGAAGACAAGCTCGAAGCTCCCGAACAAGTGATAATCGAAGTGCGCGGCAATCAAGTAACTTTGGCTTCGTCGAACGCGCAGCAGATAACCTTCGTCGCCGACGGACGCGACCGCACGGAAAATTTATCAAACGGCAAAACTCTGCGCGTGCGCTCGACTCTGCGCGGGCAGGAATTGACGGTTTCTTCTCTCGGCGGCGAAACCGATTACACAATCGTTTTCGCTTCAATCGAAAACGGTAAAGCGTTGCGCGTCACGCGCCGCATCACGACCGACTATCTGCGCCAAACGGTTTTCGCCGAAAGCGTCTATGAAAAAACCGATTCGGTGGCGCGTTTCGGGACGAATCCGAATTACGATAACGGCGATTATTCGAGCAGCGACCCGCAAGACACGCGAACGAGTTATCCGACCATCGGGAACGCACGCACAGGCGATTTTATCGTGCCAAACGGAACGATAATCACGGGTATCTTAGAGAAAGATATTGATACGAAAGTTTCGCAGAATAATGACCGTTTTGAACTCGTCGTGCAGTCGCCGAATCAATATCGCGGCGCAATTATCGAAGGTTATATTTCGGGAGTGAATCGTTCGGGCAAAATTTCAGGCAGTTCAAAAGTAACATTCAATTTCGAGCGCATCAGGCTATCAAACGGGCAAACTTACGAGTTCGCCGGATTTTTGCAATCAGTCACCGATGAAAATGGCAAGACCGTCAAAGTTGACACCGAAGGCGTGGCGAAAGGAGACAGCCAAACCAAAGAAACCGTCAAACGCGGCGGCATCGGCGCGGGCATCGGCGCGATTATCGGCGCAATCGCGGGCGGCGGCAAAGGCGCGGCAATCGGCGCAATCATCGGCGGCGGCGCGGGCGCAGGCTCGGTCATTGTGCAGGGCAAAGATGATTTGCGTTTGAAAGCCGGTTCGAGCGTCACCGTGCAGGCTTCCGCGCCGAGTCGGTAAAGAAATAGTCGGCGCAAATGCAGAAACACGCACGAAGTAAGTGATTCTTGTCCAGTTAGAACACACTTACTTCGTGCGTGTTTCTGCATTTAAATTTCTACCAGGTCTTTTTAATCGGATGCGCTTCGGTATTAAAAACGATTTTCTTAAAATTCAAAGTTTTCGGCGGCGCGAACAGCAAATAATAATATTTGAAGGTTTCGGCGAACAGAAAACTCTGCATCGTATCGCTCTTTTCTTTCGTGACGACGTTTTTCAAACTCGCGTAGCCGACATCGGTTTTGCAGTGCTTGACGAAATCGCTCCAAAAAGTCGCGCCCATCTGCAAGTATTTTTCATCGTTTGTATATTGGTAAAGATAATAAGTTGATTCGACAATTTCCGGTCTGAGCGGATACCCGCCGTGAAGGACTTCCATCTTTTGATAATCGAAAACTTCCGGTTCGATGCCGTGCTTCGTCCACATCTTAAATGCCGAATCCTGCAATCTTTTCGCTCTGTCCAAATCGCCTGACAATGCCAAAACTGCCGGGAAAAAAGCGTCGAGCGCGCCGAATGTGGTTTCGGTTCGTTTGCCCGTATTCATATCGGCGTGACCATACCAAAGCTCGCCGCGAACTTCGTCGGCATTGTATTTGTTAATCGCTTTTACGGATTCTTCCCACATTTTCCGGCAGTCCGCGTCGTCAAACAAAATCGCGCATTTCAAAAGATATTCGTAGTAAGAATCAATCTCCGCGCTGACGTGGCTGTCGGCGTTCGTCCACTCGCCGGTTTCGACGTTGATGTTCGTGCCGACCAGTCCGAGCGGCGAGCGGCGGTTGTAAGTTTTGACCAAAGCGCGTTTCGCCTTTTCATAAAAAATCGGTTTGTTCGTCAACTTGGCAAGCGTTCCGAACTCGATTAAAAGCGTTCCCGTTTCCGCCGGATTCGTCACCGCGCCTTT
>CBDUBY010000348.1:0-3031 GCA_965365505.1 uncultured Pyrinomonadaceae bacterium
ACTTTTCTGCCGCCGAATTTGTCGCTCATCCAACCGCCGAAAGCGCGAATCACGCCCGACGGAAAACTAAACAACGCCGCCAAAAATCCCGCCGTAACGAGCGGCAAATAATAGACATTGACAAAATAAGGCACGAGCCATTGGGAAAAAGCGACGAAACAGCCGAAGACGAGAAAATAATAAAGTCCGAACCGCCAAACTCTGATATTTTTTAAAGGTTGTAATTGCTGCACCAGAGTTTTCGCTTCGGTTTGCGGTTTTTTGTTCGTCGTTGTCAGATAAAAAACAATCGCCATTACGATCAAAACAATCGAATAAACAACCGGAAGATTGCGCCAGCCGTCGAGATTCGCGCCGCCCGCCGTAAATGAATTGAGCAAAGTCGGCGCAAGCAAAGTCGTCAGAGCCGCACCCGCATTGCCCGCGCCGAAAATTCCGAGCGCAACGCCCTGTCTTTCCCGCGGAAACCAAACCGATGTGTAAGCAATGCCGATTGAAAACGAAACGCCCGCCAGACCGAAACCGAAACTGCACAAAGCGAATCCGTAAAACGAATCAACTTTTGAAAGCAGAAACATCGGAATCGCACTTAAAATCAAAAGCGCGGTAAAAATAGGTTTGCCGCCGTATTTGTCGGTTAAAAGTCCGGCGGGCAGACGAAAAATCGAACCCGTCAAAACGGGAATTCCCAAAAGCCAGCCGATCTCCGTCGCCGACCATTTGAAAATTTGATTGACCGCGAGAAATGTAACGAGAACGCCGTTGAGCATCCACGCTGCAAAACAGACGGTGAATGCCAGAGTGTTCATCAGGAGCATTCGGTTCGCTCCTTTCGGTGTTGAAGTTTCCATAATTTTTCAGACCTTTCTCTGAAGAATCTGAAAATTGTTTGGGCAAAGCCTGTGCCGTTCGTGAAATAATTCTCGAAGCATTTTAAAAGGTCGGTAAAATCGCGGTTTGATAGATTTTTTTAAATGGAAGTGAGATTAATTTAAAAATTAAAAACAAAAAAAGCGCGAAAAATTTCGCACTTCTTGATGAAATAATTCGCGGAAAGACTATCTGGAAGAATTTTGGAAATCGGCAGAAATACCGGTTTCACAGTTCGATTGTCCGGCGTGCGGTCAAGTTTTCGCGGTCAGAACGGCAATCGCGTTTATTAACTCATCGGGTTCGGCGGGTTTCGGGACATACATTTGAAAACCGGACGCGAGAACGCGGTTTCGGTCTTCGACGCGGACATACGCCGTCATTGCGATTGCCGGAATATTTATCCCTTTTTCGTCCGCAATTTGTTTGACTTTTTTAACGAGCGAGTAGCCGTCTTCGTCCGGCATCGCAATATCCGAAATTAAAACATCGGGCTGAAAGTTTTGCAGAATTTCCAGAGCAGTTGCTGCCGAATTTGCGGCGCGGACGTTTGCGCCTTCGGCTTTTAAGGATAATTCGAGTAATTCAAGTGTGTCGAGTTCGTCGTCAACCAACAAAACTTTGATGCTGTTCAGCTTTTTTGAAATATGATTTTCCGTAAAACCGTCGCTCAAAGATTCGCGCAGATTTTTTGATTTTTCACCATTTGAAATCAGTAAAGGCAGTTCGAGCGTAAAGGTCGAGCCGAAATTTTCGCCCGCGCTGTCAGCGGAAATCGTGCCGCCGTGCAGTTCGACGAGTTGGCGAACGATTGCCAAGCCTAAGCCCAAACCGCCGTGCCGCCGTGTGCTGGAAGCATCTTCTTGTCGAAAGCGTTCAAAAATGAACGGCAAAAATTCGGCTTCGATTCCTTTGCCCGAATCTTTAACGATTAAAACCGCGTGTTTATCAATCACTTCGAGCGTAATTTCAATCAAGCCGTTTTCGGGCGTGAATTTGACGGCGTTTGAAACGAGATTCCAGACGATTTGCTGAAGCCGCTGCGCTTCGCCGCCGACCATACACGAATCTTTATAATTCGTATTTATCGAAATCGCCTTCGCATCCGCCGCCGGACGAATCGTGTCAATCGCCGTTTCGACGACCTCCGCGAGATTAACGGGCAACGGTTCAAATTTCATCTTGCCGGTAATGATGCGCGATATGTCGAGCAAATCTTCGATCAATTGCGCCTGCGCCTTCGCGCTCCGGTAAATCGTTTCGTTAGCACGTTCGATCATTTCATCGGTCGCTCTGCCCGATTGCAGCAAATTCGCCCAGCCGAGAATCGCATTCAGAGGTGTGCGAAGTTCGTGCGAAACCGTCGCTAAAAACTCGTCTTTCAGACGGTTCGCATCTTCGGCTTGGCGGCGCAAATCCCGTTCACGTTCGAGCAGACGCTCGCGTTCGGCTTCGGCGCGGGCGCGTTCGATCCGCACCCAAGCGCGGCTTGCCAAATCCTTTAAAATCGCCAGTTCGTCGTCGCGCCATTGACGCGGCGTGCGGTTGTGAACGGTGAGCGAAGCCTTCCATCGTCCGTCGCTCAAATACGGCGAATTGGCGAACGCGCCTATTTCAATCGCGGCGTGTTTTTCGGCTTTGGCGGATGTGCTTTTATCGGTTGCCGTGTCGCAGACGACAAGCTGTTTGCCGCTCGAAAGAACGGCGAAAACGTCTTCGTCTATAAAATCGGCGATTTTGTAAACGCCGACTAAACTCGATTTTCCCGTGTCGCTCCAATCGTAAATAATTGCCGCTTCATCCGCCGCTTTATCGTATTCGGTAAATATACAGCGCGATACTCCGAGAAATTTACCTACTTTTTCTCCGACGACGCGCATAATTTCGTCAGGATTTGAAATATGCGCCAAAACATTACCAATCGAAGCCAGAAATTCTGAATTTAAAGCGGCGCGGCGGTTTTCGGTTACGTCGGTGTTCGTGCCGAACCAACGGACGATATTTCCCGCGTCATCACGAATCGGCATCGCGCGTGAGAGAAACCAGCAATATTCGCCGTCTTTTGAACGAATCGGAAAAGTGTCTTCCCAATCCGTGCCGTCAGCGATTGCTTTTTTGAATTTTTCGGTTACGGGTTCGACAAAATCGGGATGATGAACCG
>CBDUBY010000349.1:0-3002 GCA_965365505.1 uncultured Pyrinomonadaceae bacterium
GAATCGCCGTCGCGCTTTTAGGCAGAAATCATCCGGTCGGCGTTTTTATCGCCGCTTTGTTTTTCGCCGTTCTGCTGCGCGGCGGAATTGCTGTTGATGCATTTACCGAATATGTTTCCAAAGATTTGGTGGATATTCTACAGGCGATAGTGATTTTGTTCGTGGCTTCTCTTCAAAAGTTTTCTAAACAATAAAAATGTCTGAAATACTAACCATAGCATTCTTATTTTCCACGATTCGTTTTGCCACACCGCTGATTTTCGCGGCACTCGGCGGAATGTTTTCCGAACGCTCCGGCGTTATTAACATTGCGCTCGAAGGCTTGATGCTCGCGGGCGCGTTCACGGCGGCGGTCATCACTTACGAAACAGGCAATCCATTTCTGGGTTTCTTGTGCGCGATGACGGCAGGCGCGTTTTTGGCTCTCGTCTATGCGGTTGCCTGTATCAAGTTTGAAGCTGACCAGGTAGTTGCGGGTTTCGGTATCAATTTTTTAATGCTCGGTCTGCCCGCCGTTCTATCGAGCAGAATTTACGATTCCGCCGGTTCAACCCAGCAAATCGCTAAGGAAAATCTGCTGCCTGATTTTCTAGGAATTAACGTCGCCTCGTTTTTAGCTTTTCTTCTCGTGCCGCTTTGCTGGTATGTGCTTTATAAAACACCGTTTGGTTTGCGGCTTCGCGCGGTCGGCGAAAATCCGGCGGCGGCTGACGCGGCGGGCGTGAGCGTCATAAAATTGAGATATACAGGCGTAATTTTGTCGGGCATTTTGGCGGCGGCGGGCGGCGCGTATCTTTCAACCGGACAATCATCTCTATTCACACGCGGAATGACTGCCGGGCGTGGATTCATCGCGCTTGCCGCGCTGATTTTAGCCAAGTGGAAACCTGTTCCCGTATTTTTCGCGTGTTTATTTTTCGGATTTATGGAAGCTCTGACGATTCCGCTCGCTAATATTAAAATGGCTTCGGGCGAAAATGTTCCCGTGCAGTTTATCCAGATTATTCCATACGTCTTGACAATTATCGTTCTCGCCGGATTTATCGGTTTGTCGCGTGCGCCGAAGGCACTTGGTATTCCGTATCGAAAGGAAAAATAATTTAGCCGTTCAAAACACAGGTTGAAACAGACGGATTAAAAATTCTCAGCCGTCTGTGTTAATCTGTTTTTCCTTTTATTATGAATTACGAAAAAGCGGTTGAAGCCGCCGAATTTATTAAATCGAAATATAACCGGGAAATAAAAGTCGCTGTCGTTTTGGGCAGCGGTTTGGGCGCGTTCGCCGACGAGGTAGAAAATGCAGAAATAATTCCATACGAGGAAATCCCTCATTTTTCAAAATCAACTGTCGAAGGACACGCCGGACGACTTGTTTTAGGCGAAGTCGAAGGCGTCTCCGTCGCCGTTCAGCAAGGTCGTTTTCATTATTATGAAGGCTATGAAATCGAACAGGTTATTTTTCCCGTCCGCACGTTCGGCGTTTTGGGCGTCAAGAATTTAATTCTGACGAACGCGGCGGGCAGCACCAACACCGATTTCGCGCAAGGCTCGTTGATGCTCATCCGCGACCACATTAATCTGACGGGTATCAATCCGCTGCGCGGGATAAACGACGAGCGTTTCGGCGTAAGGTTTCCCGATATGACAGAAATTTACGCGCTCGATTATCAGGAAATCGTGATGAATGAAGCGAAAAAGATGGCGCGGGAAAAAGCCGCTCGCCAGGAAACGAAAACGGGCAAAAAGCAACAGCCAAACTATTTTCTCCGGCGCGGCGTTTATTGCGGGTTGACCGGTCCGAGTTACGAAACGCCCGCGGAAATTAGAATGCTGCGACTGCTCGGCACTGACGCGCTCGGAATGTCCACCGTCCCGGAAGCGATTACGGCACGGCATCAAGGAATAAAAGTCATTGGAATTTCCTGTATTACTAATATGGCGGCTGGCATCAGCGATGACGTAATTCATCACGAAGAGGTAATGGAAACGGGCGCGAAAGTAGCAGAAACTTTTAAGGAATTGCTAAGGCGCGTGATAACGAAATTAGATTAAAACGGTTTTCGGTCTTCGAATCTAGTGTTTACGAAGCTCAAAGACCCAATTCTTAAGACCAATGATAATAGGAATTTGCGGCGGAACAGGTTCAGGAAAAACGACGATTGCCAGAAAGATTATCGAAGCAGTCAGTCGAGAGAGCGTGATTTTACTTGAGCAGGATTCGTATTATCGCAATCTCGAAGATATGCCGCTCGATGCCCGGCGGCAAACTAACTTCGACCATCCCGACTCGATTGACAGCGAAATGCTCGTCAATCATCTCAAGCGTCTGAAAGGCGGACTCACGGTTGAAATGCCGATCTACGATTTCAAAACGCATACCAGAAAACGCCAAACCGAACATCTCGACCCGAAACCGGTCGTCATCGTCGAAGGCATTTTGATTTTCGCCGAAGCCAGAATTTCCGACCTTCTCGACGTGAAAGTTTTCGTTGACACGCCCGACGACATTCGATTTATCCGCCGTCTGCAGCGCGATATTACAGAACGCGGACGCACGGTCGAATCGGTTATCGCGCAGTATTACGCAACCGTGCGCCCGATGCATTTCGAGTTTGTCGAGCCGTCAAAACGCAACGCCGATTTAATAATTCCCGAAGGCGGCAACCCGGAAATCGGCATCGAATTTTTATGCGGACTCATCCGCGAAAAACTTCGCGTAGAATTAAGCAATTAATTGATATGAACAAAGATTTAGAATTAATCGAAGCAGCAAAAAAAGTGCGCGAACTCGCCTACGCGCCTTACTCAAACTTCCGCGTCGGCGCGGCTGTTCGCACAAAAGGCGGGCGAATTTTTACCGGCTGCAACGTCGAATCGGCGAGTTACGGCTTGACCGTTTGCGCCGAGCGCGTGGCGATTTGGAAAGCCGTTTCCGAAGGCGAAAAGGAATTTGCGGAAATCGCCGTCGTCGCCGACACGCAGGAACTCACGCCGCCGTGCGG
>CBDUBY010000350.1:0-2995 GCA_965365505.1 uncultured Pyrinomonadaceae bacterium
TCGTGAAACTGCATCGTCAAAAAACGCTCCTGCGGCGTGGACATCAAATAACCGTTCACACTGTCTATAATTACGACGCGCGTATTGTTATTTTCGACTTCCTGCCTAATCAGATGTCCCAATTCGCCGGGCGTGAGTTCGGCGAGTTTTATCTGTCGGAGCGTGATGAGTCCGGCTTCGACGTATGTTTTTACATCGAGTCCGAGCGCAATAGTGCGCTTGTATAAAGTTTCGATTGATTCATCGAACAAATAAATTGCCGCCCGTTCGCCGCTCTCAGCGGCGGTGCAGGCATACATTAACGCCATCGTTGATTTTCCGATGCCTGCCGGTCCCATTAAAATCGTGCTGGTGCCGTAATCGAGTCCGCCGAGAAGCTGTTCGAGGTCGTCTGAACTACTGTTTATCGCGCCGGATTTGAAAGGTTCCTTTACCGCAGGCAAGGAAAGACGCGGAAAGACGACGATGCCGCCGGTTTCAACGTTGAAATCGTGCGTGCCGGATTGAAAGTTGACGCTCCGCATTTTAACCACGCGCATCATATGACGCTGCTTGCCATATTCCGAATCGGCATAATCCAGATTTATAACGCCGTAAGCGATGCTTTCGAGTTGGCGATCAGAGTAATCTGAAGTGCGGTCGTCGAGCAGCATCACGGTACATTGCCGCCCGATGAAATACTGCTTGAGGGCGAGAATCTGTCGCCGAAACCGCAGCGATTCACTCGCCATCATTCGCATCTCGGACAGCGAATCGAACACGACCCGCGCCGGATTAATGCGCTCGACCTCGCTCAAAACGGCTTTCGTCGTTTCGTCTAACTCGACTTCCGCCGGATGAAAAACCGTATAATGCGAGTCATCCATTAAACTATCGCCGGAAACTGTTAAATCGTGGATATTTAAATTGTCCAAATTCCAGCCGTGCGAACTTCCGACCGCCAGCAGCTCTTCCTTGCTTTCGGACAAAGTGATGTAAAGTCCGATTTCGCCTTTCCGTTCGCCTTCGCGTAAGAATTGCAAGCCCATCGTCGTTTTACCCGTTCCCGGATTTCCCTGAATTAAATAAAGACGATTTTTTGGCAGCCCGCCTTTAAGAATAGAATCCAGCCCTCCTATTCCGGTTGAAACGCGGTCTGGGCTGATAATATCCGCTTTGTTCATAAGTTAGAAATCCTTGCAGGTAAGTTTAATTAATAGAACGTTAGTATTTTCACACAAAGCCGTCGCGTATGACAAAGGATTCCGCTTTTACTTTGCCCGGTGGTTTCAAAAAATTATGACGAGTGAATTTTTGATTTATTCCCACTCAATCGTGCTTGGCGGTTTTGAGGAAATATCATAAACGACGCGATTCACGCCGCGAATTTCCGCCGTGATGCGCGAGGAAACAGCTTGAAGAAATTCATGCGGCAGCCGCGCCCAGTCAGCCGTCATTCCGTCGGTCGAAGTGACGGCGCGAAGCGCGACGGTCTTTTCGTAAGTGCGAAAATCGCCCATCACGCCGACCGACTGAATCGGCAGCAACACGGCGAAGGCTTGCCAGACTTGATTATATAGTTTGAAATTGTGCAGTTCCTCGATAAAAAGTCGGTCAACCGATTGCAGCAGTTTTACTTTTTCCTCCGTGATGTCGCCTAAAATTCTTACCGCCAAACCGGGACCGGGAAACGGGTGACGCTGTAAGATTTCGTCGGGAATGGTTAAATCCTTTCCGATAAGACGAACTTCATCTTTGAATAATTCCCTGAGCGGTTCAATCAATTTCAAATTCATTTTCTCCGGCAAGCCGCCGACATTGTGATGGGATTTTATCGTCACGCTCGCGCCGCGCAGAGATACCGATTCGATCACGTCAGGGTAGAGAGTTCCCTGCACGAGATATTTCACGTTGCCGATTTCTTTAGCTTCCGCGTCGAAAACTTCGATAAACTTGCGACCGATTGCTTTCCGTTTCAATTCCGGGTCGGTGACATCTTTCAACACTTCGTAAAACTCGCGGGAAGCGTCAACACCGCGAACGTTCAAATGCAAATTTTCTTTGTAAAGTTTGAGCGTATCTTCAAACTCATCGGCGCGCAGCAAACCGTTGTTGACAAAAATGCACATTTGCCGATTGCCGATTGCTTCGTGAACCAGAACCGCCGCGACGGTCGAATCAACGCCACCGCTCAGACCGCAGACGACGTTATCGGTTTCGCCGACCATCGAACGGATTTTTCCGACGGCTTCTTCGATAAACTGTTTCGCCGTCCAATCGCCACGACACTCGCAAATCTCAAACAGAAAATTGCGTAAAATCTCTTTCCCCAAAGGCGTATGCGCGACTTCGGGGTGAAACTGCAAGCCGTAAATCTGCCATTCCGCATTTTCAATCGCCGTTATCACATCGCCCGTCGTCGCCGTCGTGTGAAAACCTTCGGGCAATTTGCTTACGTGGTCGCCGTGGCTCATCCAAACGTCGAGTTCAAAAGGCAAACTTTCAAACATTCGGGTTTCGCCGCTCAAAACTTTCAATTTCGCGTGTCCGTATTCGCGTTTGTCGGACGGCGAAACCGCGCCGCGCAAATCCTTTGCCAAAAGCTGCATTCCGTAACAGATTCCGAGAATCGGCGCGTTGATTTTCGTATAAAAATCCTCTGCGACTTGCGGCGCGTCCGTTTCATACACCGAATTTGGTCCGCCCGACAAAATCACGCCTTTCGGATTTCGTTCGAGAATTTTTTCAAGCGCGTAATGAAACGGAACGATTTCACAGTAAACGCCTTGTTCGCGAACGCGGCGGGCGATTAGCTGCGTGTATTGAGAACCAAAATCGAGAATTAAAATAAGTTCGTGTTGCATTAGTAAAAATCTAAAATCTAAAATGCGAATTCGCAAGTCGGCTTGACAAGATAAAGAGAAGTTTCTAATCTTTATATTCGTTCCAATTGGAGCGATCATTCCGCAGTAGCTCAATGGCAGAGCATTCGGCTGTTAACCGAAGGGTTGTAAGT
>CBDUBY010000351.1:0-2991 GCA_965365505.1 uncultured Pyrinomonadaceae bacterium
TTTTTGCAGGAACATATTTCCGGCGCGCAAACCGTCCAGCTTTTTAACGCCGAAGCCAAAGCAGAGAAAAACTTTCACGATATTAACGACGATTACCGTAACGCCAACATCGAAACGATTTATTACTACGCTATTTTTTATCCGCTGGTGGATTTTATCGGCACAATCGGAGTCGCGGTCGTTATCTGGTTCGGCGGTTATCAGATTTTAACCGGCGTTTCGGCAAGCGGAACGGCTCTGACCATCGGCACGGTCATCGCTTTCGTGCAGTATTCGGGAATGCTTTTTCAGCCGATACGCGATTTGTCGGATAAATTCAACGTGCTGCAAGCGGCAATCGTTGCGTCGCACCGCATCTTTGTTTTGCTCGATTTGCCTATTCAAATCACAACTCCCGAAACACCGAAAAAGACGGGTAAAGCCGTCGGCAAAATCGAATTTCAAAATGTCTGGTTCGCATATAAAAAAGAAGATTGGGTTCTGAAAGACGTTTCGTTTACGGTCGAAGCGGGCGAATCCATCGCGCTGGTCGGCGCGACGGGCTCGGGCAAAACAACGGTAACTAATTTGCTGATGCGCTTTTACGATGTGCAAAAAGGAAAAATTTTGCTTGACGGCGTTGACGTGCGCGATTGGGATCTGCAAAGTCTGCGCGAGAATTTCGCCGTCGTTTTACAGGACGTATTTTTGTTCAGCGGTTCGATTGCCGATAACATTCGGCTCGGCAACAAACGGATTGATGACGAAAAAATCGTCTGGGCGGCGCGCGAAGTTCACGCCGACAAGTTTGTGCAAAAGATTCCTGACGCATATCAATCCGAAGTTAAGGAGCGCGGCGCGGGTTTATCGGTCGGGCAAAAACAATTGATAAGTTTCGCGCGAGCGTTGGCTTTCGACCCGAAAATTCTCGTTCTCGACGAAGCGACGAGTTCGATTGACACGGAAACCGAGCAGCTCATCCAGCAAGCGGTTGACCGCGTGATGCAGGCGCGAACTTCGCTGATTGTCGCGCACCGTCTTTCGACTATTCAAAAATGCGATCGGATTATGGTCTTTCATCACGGTGAACTACGCGAAGCCGGAACGCACAACGAACTGCTCGCCGAACGCGGTCTTTACTGGCGGCTTTATCAATTGCAATATGTCGAAGAAAAATTGGAAAATCCGATTTCCAATAATCAAAATCAAAATTTAAGTTTGGAATCGGAAGTCGTCGGCTGATTCAATTTTTATTTAACTTTTGCGCGTGAAAAATAGGCTATGCTAAATCGGAAAAATTGTTTATAATAGCGACTTACCAAATGTCCCCAGAAAATATTCAAAACGAAGAATTCTTTCCCGAATGCGAATCCGTAATGGATGAAATCTATGCGCGATGCCGGGAAAACGCGCCTAATTTTGGCATTACTTCAGATTATTTAAAGGATTCGCTTTGCCGAACCGTCCGCCGATTTGTGCAGAACAGCGTCGAGGAAAAGCCTTCGATTGGCGAGATAAAAGATTTTTTGCGGCAGCTTCAAGCCGACGATTTATTTCTGGCGATGGCTTGCGCGAGCGGCAATGAACGCGCCTGGTGGGAATTCGACCAGCAGCATCGTGCTTATCTGGAACGAGTGGCGCGTCATCTGGCGCGGACGGAAATTGACGCGCAGGAAGTCGTTGACAGCGTTTATGTCGAGCTTTATGGAACACGCGTTGTTGATGGCGCAAGAGTTTCAAAATTTGCAACTTACAGCGGACGTGGTAGCTTGCGCGGTTGGTTGCGAACGGTTATTTGGCATTCGCTCGTTGATTTGCACCGTGCCAGCCATGATGAAGTATCGCTCGACGAGATGACCGAAACAGTCGGCGAAGGTCACGCTCACGCGAGTTTTGCTGAAGTGAATTTAGGCGGCGAAAGCGAGATGGTTGACCAGATCGCCAAAGACCGTTACCGCAGGGCGACTCTTTCGGCGATTGAAAACTCTTTTGCCAATCTCGACGACCACGAAAAGCTGCTTTTGCTTTATTATCACGTCGAAAACTTGAAACTGCGCGAGATAGCCCGCTTGGTTGAGAATACCGAATCGCCGCTGCGCGGTTGGTTCCAGCGAAAATCTGCCAATCGGGAAACGAACCCGGAAAGCCGCATTCACGAATCAACGATTATGCGCTGGCTGGAAAAAAGCTATGCCAAAGTTTTGAGAAGTTTTCGCACAGAACTTCAGACCGCGCATAAATTGGGCAACGAGGAACTGGAAATTTGTATGGAACTTGCCACGCAAGACCTCGCCAGCCCGAATATCTATCGCAATCTAACGACAACCTGAAATTCAGCCGCCGCATCGTAAAACTTATTTATTGATAGTGATAAATAAATTTTGTGCAAATGATATGAATTAGTAACGTCTTTGTAACGGGAGGCTGAAACATAAAATGGAAAATAAAGAAATAGTAAATTCTCAAGACATACAAATACAAGGTTTAGTTGACCGTTATCTGCGCTCACAAAATTCTGACAGGAACTTAGTTTTGCCCGGAGAACATTTGGATGAAGATTCATTAACCGCTTTTACGGAAGGAAATTTAAGCGAGCGTGAGGCGCAACCGATTGTCAGGCATTTGGTTGATTGTTCGTTCTGCCGTCACGTGACGACCGAACTTGTCAGACTAGATTTAGCATTTAGTAATGAAGCGGTTCAAGTGGCAACGGTTGAAAATCAACCATCGAAAATTTCGGAAGTTTTGAGCAATCTGCTGGCGCGGATTTTCGGTACGAACGATGGAGCCGTCTTCGCTCATCAGGAAAAAGAAGAAGATTCGAATAAAACGGAAGATTCGGAAGATACAACAAAATAGAATTTTTGGTTGACTCTGAAAAGTCGGATGCTTCCCGAAAGGTTAAATCTTTCGGGAAGCATCCGACTTTTTAAGTTTAAAAACTGATTGAATTTTCGCTTGAAATTTTGTCGAATATACAAATTGTGCGGGCTAAGAGCTATAATCAAACTA
>CBDUBY010000352.1:0-2988 GCA_965365505.1 uncultured Pyrinomonadaceae bacterium
GTTCTCGTGCGCGTCCAAACCGAGAATATTACGTTCGCAATGTTCGGTTCAAAACTCGGCGAAGCGTCCGACGCGATAAAATCTTCGCTGAAAAAAATCTCCCAAGCAGGAAAAGGCGTAATCCTTTACCTGCGCCAGAGCCAGCATAATCTTGATTTGATACATCAATTACAAACATACGCCGTGATGCGCGAAGAAAATCTCGATTTTCAGACGGCGCGAAGGAAAACCGGTTACGGAAGCTACCGCGATTACGGCATCGGCGCACAGATTTTGAATGATTTGGGCGTGAAAAAAATTCGGCTTTTGACGAATCATCCGCCGAAAGTCAACGCGATTGAAGCGTTTGATTTGGAAATTGTTGACATTGAACCGCTTTGATTTACAATTTTGATGAGAAAATTTCATTTTAGCTTTTAATAAACGAAAAATATCGTTAGAATGTTTTCAGCAACTCTCTCATAGATAAATGCCGGAAGAAAACGAAAATCAAAGAAAAGAAACTGAAGAACTCGAACCGCCGGTTGATTCGGCGGAAGACGTTTCAGAGAAAGAAACCGCGCTGCGCCGATTTTTTACGCGCCGCAACGGTGTCATCGCGCTCGGAATCGTCGCGCTGCTGGCAGTCGGCATCGCGCTTCTGGTTACGGTTTCCTATCGCTACGGCGTTTTCGATAATTACATCAAAGACCAATTCGTCGCAAAAATGGCGGACATCGGCGTTGTATTTTCCGCCGACACTTTTCGTCTGACGGTTTCGCCGCTCAAATTAGAAATAAAAAACGCGACTTTTAACGATAAAGTTACAGGCGATAAACTTTTTTACATCAACCAAGCCGACCTGTATTTGAGCGTCAAAGATTTGTATGCGTGGCAGTTGAGCCGCGACATCAGCCTTGACACAACCGACGTTGACGGTTTTGAAGCGTGGGTGAAATTTGACGAAAGCGGCAATTCTAATTTTCAAAATTTAACAATCGTCGAAGACGAAGGCGGTTCGCGCGTCAACTTTACATACACTTCCGTCAAAGCGACGATCAAAAACGGTTTGGTGCATTTCGGCGACGCGCAGCACAAAATTTCCGCCGACGCGAAAAATATCGCGCTTGTTTTAGAGCCGGAAAATTACGATGTTCCCGATGAACAGAAGCGTTATAAAATTGATTTTGCTTCGACGGATTCAAACATCGTTTACGACGAAAATCCGATTCAGCCGATTAATATTCGCGCCCAAGCGATTGCTTACAACGAAGGCGCGGAAATTTCCGAATTGAAACTGACGACACCGCTCGGCGAATCGTCATTAAACGGTAAAATTACCGATTGGGAAACCTTAAAATACGATTTAAACATCACGTCAACCGTAGATTTGACGCAGACTTCCAACATTCTGCCGCTCGGCACGGCGTTGCGCGGCGCGGCGAATTTTAGCGGACGAGTTACCGGCGAAGGCACAAACTACAACGTCGAAGGCGAAATACAATCGGACGCGCTGGCGGCGGATAATATTCGTCTGAAAGGCTTAAACGTCGCGGCAACCGTGGCGGGCGAAAATTCGATGTATGAAGTCAACGGCAGAGCGGTTGCCGAACTTTTGACTTACGAAGATTTTCAAATCAATCAACTTCAGCTTATCAGTAATATTCGCGGCACGGGCAGCGATTTCAAATGGTTCGGCGAACTGTCGGCGGCGGCGGCAAAATCGCCGTTGGGAACAATCGCCGGACTTTATATCACCGACGCGGTTGCCGAATATAAAGATGAAAAACTGGATGCGACGCTCGGAACGCTTCGCGCTGGTAATTTTAAGTCGCCCGATGCCGCATTACAGAATTTACAGGCAAATAATGTCAAGGTTACTTACGCCGACGGTACAACTAATATTACTTTGCCGGGAGCGCGGGCAAGTTCCGTAAAACTTGAAGGAACGGAGATAAATGATATTGCCGTCGGCAGCGTCAAAGCAACTAATCGCGGCGATAAAACGTCGGCGCAAATCAACAATCTGCGAGCCGGAAATCTTCGCACCGAAGACGGCAAAGTTAATAATCTTTCGGCAAGCGGCGTAGATTTAACAATAAATAACGGCACGACCAATATAACGGCAAACAATGTTTCGGCTGACGGTTTGGACGCGGGCGGAACACAAATCGGCGCGTTGCAGGCTTCGGGCGTGAACGCGCAGATTGTCGGCGATACGACGGAAGTTTATGCAAACAATGCAAAAATTGCCAGAGTTGCCACGGACGCGGCGATTTTAGGAAGTTTGAACGTCGCCGGAGTTCGTTTGAAAATAAAACAGGGAACGATTGAAGCGCGTTCGGGCGACATCAATGTCGGCGATGTCGTGCTGACCAAATCCGCCGTGCCGGAAGGCGGAAATCTCGAAAACGTCAAAATTTTCAAACCTGTTTTTATTCTCGAACCGTCTGGACGTTATCGCGCGAGCCTCGATATGAGTTTGGGCGGCGGCGTGGTCGGAAGCGTTAAATTAGGGGCGGCGCGGGCTTCAGTCGTCGCGCAAAACGATCAAGTTTCACTGAACAATTTACAGGCAGAAGTGATGGACGGCAACATCAACGGAAATGCGACGATTGCTTTGACCGAACGCAAACGCTCGAATGTTGACGCGCAGTTTTCAAATTTGGATTTATCAAAACTGCTCGCTCTGCAAGGCGGACAAGTCGTGCCGATTGAAGGCAAAACCAGCGGAAACGTCAATTTGAATTTTGCCGGAACAAACTTTAAAACCGCCAGCGGAACGGTTAACGCCGATCTTGCCGCTAATGCCGGAAGCGGCGAACGCGGGCTTGTGCCGCTCAGCGGACGAGTTCAATTAACCGCCGATAACGGGCTTTTTAATGTTGATTACGCCGATTTGAACACCGCCGATACCGGACTAAGTTTGACCGGAAAATTTGATTTGAGCGGCAATAATTCAAATTTAAATATTTCCTTAAAATCAGCCGACGCGAGCGAGATTGACCG
>CBDUBY010000353.1:0-2983 GCA_965365505.1 uncultured Pyrinomonadaceae bacterium
CGTGCCCGATCGTCCCGATGTTCACGTGCGGTTTGCTTCTATCAAATTTCTCTTTGCTCATAATTTTTGATGCCTCAAATTATTTTGTACAATCTTAAAAACTTTGAATCTTTTTCTATTTGTTTCTATGTGCTTGCGCCTTTAACTTTGGCGATAACTTCTTCAGCGACATTTTTCGGTGCCTGATCATAACGCTCAAAATGCATTGTCGAAGTCGCCCGTCCTTGTGTCGAAGAACGTAAATCCGTTGTGTAACCGAACATTTCTGAAAGCGGAACATAAGCCGTTACGACTTGAACATTACCGGCGCGCGGCTCCATTTTTTCAATCTGACCGCGTCGACGATTTAAGTCTCCGTTGACCGCACCCATATATTCATCCGGAGTCACGACTTCGATTTTCATAATCGGTTCGAGCAAAACCGGCTTGGCTTTTTTCACTGCATCCTGAAAAGCAAACGAGCCAGCCAGATGAAATGAAATTTCGTCCGAATCAACTTCGTGATACGAACCGAAAAGTAGTTTCACCCGAACGTCCACGATTTCGTAGCCTGCCAGAAATCCGCGCTGCATTGCGTCTCGAACGCCTTCCATCGTCGGTTTAATAAACTGACGCGGAATTGAGCCGCCGGTGATTTTGTCTTCAAAGACGAATCCTTCACCCGGAGCCGGTTCGATCTCAAGCTCGACGTGACCGAATTTACCGCGACCGCCTGATTGTTTCTTGTAGATTTCTTTACCTGGCGCAGTTCCCGTAATTGTCTCACGATAGGCAACCTGCGGTTTGCCGACATTGGCTTCCACACCGAATTCACGTTTCATCCTATCAACGATAATTTCAAGGTGAAGTTCGCCCATTCCGGCGATAATCGTTTGTCCGGTTTCGTGGTCGGTATTAACGCGGAAACTCGGGTCTTCCTGAGCCAGACGGTTGAGCGCGATGCCCATTTTGTCCTGGTCTTGACGAGTTTTAGGTTCAACCGCGACACGGACAACCGGATCGGGGAATTCCATTGATTCGAGAATAATGTGTTTATTTTCGTCGGAAATGGTATCGCCTGTCGTGACGTTTTTCATACCGCCGATAGCGACGATTTCGCCAGCCGATGCCGAATCAATATCTTCACGCTTGTTAGCGTGCATTAACATCAAGCGACCGACGCGTTCTTTTTGATTTTTAATGGTGTTATAGACATAAGAACCGGCAGTCACCGTTCCGCTGTAAATGCGGACGAACGAAAGCTGACCGAGATGTTTGTCAGCCATCAATTTGAAAACCAGACCTGAGAATGGTGCGGACGCACTCGCTTCGCGCGGTTCGGTTTCCTGAGTCTTAGGGTTGATGCCTTCGATGGGCGGAACGTCGAGCGGACTCGGCAGAAAATCAACTACTGCATCGAGCAAAGTTTGAACGCCTTTATTTTTGAATGCCGAGCCGGTGACGACCGGAACGATTTTCATTTCAAGCGTTCCTTTGCGGAGGGCTTTGCGGATTTCGGCTTCCGAAATTTCTGCGCCTTCCAGATATTTTTCCATCAAATCATCGTCAATTGATGAAACGGCTTCGACTAATTTTTCGCGGGCTTCGGTTGCCGCGTCAACCAAATCGGCAGGAATGTCGGTTACTTGATATTCCGCGCCTTTAGTTTCGTCGTTCCAAATCAAACCTTTCATCGTGATTAAATCAACCACGCCTTTGAGTTGGTCTTCAAGTCCGATCGGGATTTGAATAGCGACGGCATTTGCGCCGAGCCGGTCTAAGATGGATTGAAATGAACGGTCAAATGATGCGCCAGCACGGTCTAATTTATTGATGAAACAAATTCTCGGCACGCCGTATTTGTCGGCTTGCCGCCAAACGGTTTCCGATTGAGGTTCGACACCGGCAACGCCGTCGAAAACGGCGACCGCGCCGTCGAGAACGCGAAGCGAGCGTTCGACTTCCATTGTGAAATCAACGTGACCGGGCGTATCAATGATGTTGATGCGATGCTCGACATTATTGCGCGTCCAGAAACAGGTCGTAGCCGCAGAAGTAATCGTAATGCCGCGTTCCTGTTCCTGTTCCATCCAGTCCATCGTCGCCGTTCCTTCGTGAACTTCGCCGATTTTGTGCGAAACGCCGGTGTAGAAAAGCACACGCTCGGTTGTCGTGGTTTTACCCGCGTCAATGTGCGCCATAATGCCGATGTTTCTATATTTGTCTAAACTTATGTTTGCCATTTTGGTAAATCGTCAATCGTTAATCGTGAACGGTTATTTCTCATTCACCATCACAATTTACTTTTCACTAGAATCTATAATGTGCAAAGGCTTTGTTTGCATCTGCCATTCTGTGAACGTCGTCTCTCTTTTTAACAGCATTGCCGCGATTGTTAGTGGCGTCGAGTAATTCGCCTACCAACCTGTCTTCCATCGTCTTTTCGCCGCGCTTGCGGGCGTTGGTGACAATCCAGCGAATTGCTAAAGTGCTGCGTCGGTCTTTGCTGACTTCGAGCGGAACTTGATAAGTTGCGCCGCCGATGCGTCTCGATTTAACTTCCAGAGCCGGAGCTACGCTGTCAATCGCTTTTTTAAAAACCTTCAAGGCTTCTTCGCCGGTTTTTTCGGCGATTTTTTCCATCGCGCCGTAGAAAATGCTTTCGGCAACTGATTTCTTACCAGCCCACATCACGCCGTTGATAAACTTCGTGACCATAATACTGTTGTAAATCGGGTCGGGTAAAACTTCTCTTTTTCCTGCAACTCTTCTTCTTGGCATAACTTTATAAAATTACGAAATTATTTTTTACCTTTTACCGGTGCCGCGCCTTTCGGACGTTTCGCGCCGTATTTGGAACGCGCCTGATTTCGATTAGCAACGCCTGATGAATCGAGCGTGCCGCGAATAACGTGATAACGAACGCCCGGCAAATCTTTGACGCGACCACCGCGAATCATCACGATCGAGTGTTCCTGCAAATTGTGTCCGATGCCCGGAATAT
>CBDUBY010000354.1:0-2975 GCA_965365505.1 uncultured Pyrinomonadaceae bacterium
GTGCGCGTAAAAGTCGGCGCGGCATCGAGCGCGTTCGTCGAAAGATAAACGCCGCCGTCGCCGGTTTCGCCGAGAACCGTCACAATCAAACGCGCCGCGTTGCCCGGCTCGATCACCGCGTCAATTACCGAACGGCTCGCGCCGCCCGTTCCCTGAATCGCTAACTTTTCAAACGTCGGATTCGCCGACATCGCATTTGTCGAGCGGTAAACTCCGGCATCGGGCAAATTCAAGCCGGTCGTTATGCCGCCGATTCCCGCCACGCCGCGCGTCGAAGTCGCAAACAAAATATTTGAATCGGTCGGATGCACGACGATTTCGCCGATGGCGCGACCGGTAAAAACATCGGCGCCAGCCCCGTTTCGATTAAGCACATTGGACACGAGCGGCGTGGTGTCGGCGTTGGTGATTCGATAAAGACCGACGCCGATAAAACAACCGCTGCCGCACAGAGCGGCTTCGCCCGTGCCGACGAAAACGGTCGTCGGGTCGGACGGCGCAATCGCCACCGCGCCGATGGCGAGCGTCAAAGCGTTATCGAGCAGCGGCGTCCAGGTCGCGCCGCCGTTCAAAGTGCGATACAAACCGCCTTGCGCCGTTCCGACATAAACGATATTTGGGTTTGTCGGGTGAACGGCAATTGCCGAAACTCGCCCGCTGTAAGAAGTATTGGCGTTAATCGGAATCGGCGCGGGACCGAGCGGCTGCCAGAGCGACGCGAGCGGCTGATCGCGGGCTGCGCGCCGCTGTTCGAGTTCGCGCTCGCTTCGTTCCATTCTGGTTACGGCTCTGGTGCGCGATTGCTGCGTCGCGGTATCAAAGCCGCGCACCATATCGAGATATTCGTTTCGCAGACGGAAGTATTCTTCTTTATCTATCTTCGCGCCTGCCGGCAAATCCGGTTCTTCTTCATTAAAAACCTTTTGGCTTTCGCCTTCTTCCTGGGCATTGACCTGAAAATAAATCAATGACGAAAAACCAAACACCACGAAAAATAACGCGGCGAATTTTAAAATTTTCATACGGGAAACTCCTGGAAATAATTGTTGCGGGATTTTGAAAAATTGTCCGTTGTAAGTTTTATCAGGAAATCGGTGTGAAATCTAGCGCGCAGCCACAATCGGCGAGCGCGGCGGTTAATGCGCGCGAAAATTATCTTTTCTCGATTCGCATTCTCATTCCGAATTTCGGGCGCAGCGTCATCATTGGCGACAAGCCGAATCGTTGTTCGGGCAGCAAACTCGGTTTCCATTTGCCGAGCGTCGCCAATAATAAAACGCCTTCCATCCACGCGAACTGTTCGCCGACGCAGCGGCGAATGCCGCCGCCGAACGGGAAATAAACGAATTTTTGGTTGGCTTCTTTAACGGCGTTAGCGGACAAAAATCTTTCGGGTTGAAAGTCGTTCGGCTGTTGCCAGAATCTCGCGTCGCGCTGCAAAATATACATCGAAACCAAAACGAGCGAGCCTTTCGGAATTTTATAACCGCCGATTTCGTGGTCTGCAATCGCCAATCTGCCCAAAACCCACGCGGGCGGAAACAGCCGCATCGTTTCGGCGAGAACCGCTTCGGTGTATTTCAGACGCGGATAATCTTCGGTCTTTGGCGTTTCACCATTCGGAAAAAGCGCGTCGAGTTCGGCGTGAAAAAGTTTTTCTTTTTCGGGGTTTTGCGCGAGCAGATAAAAAGCAAATGTCAAAGCGTTGGCGGTCGTTTCGTGTCCGGCTAAAAAAAGCGTCAAACATTCGTCGCGCACCTGTTCATCCGACATACGCGCGCCGCTCGTTTCGTCCTGTGCGTGAAGCAACATTGAAAGCAAATCGCCTTTGTCTTCGCCCGACGCGCGGCGTTCATTGATAAAACCGTAAATCACTCGGTCGAGCATTTCCTTGGCGCGATTGAACCGACGCGCGTGCGGAATCGGCAGCTTTTCCAAAATCTCCGAGAATGGCAAAAGCAGATAATCAAACAGGGAAATGAGCGTCGTCATCGCGCTGCCGATTTCGTCTGATTCGTTTTCGACATCGGCATCAAACAAAGTTTTGCCGACGATGTTCAGCGTCAGGCGCATCATTTCTTTATCAATGTCGCGCACGTCGCCGTCTCTCCATTCGCCAGCCATTTTCTCGGCGTAAAAAATCATCGCGTCGGCGTAAGATTTTATTCGCTCGCGGTGAAACGCGGGCTGAATCATTCGCCGCTGACTCAAATGCGACTCGCCTTCATTGGTCAGCAAGCCTTCGCCAAGCAATTTTTTAGCGCGCTGCAAAGCGCGTCCTTTATGAAATTTACCGGCGTTGACCACCAACAAATCACGCGCCAAATCAGGATGATTTATCAGATATGCGGGCTGGCTGCCCATTCGGAAAAACGAAACGTCGCCGAGTTTCGTGAGTTCACTTAAAAATCCAATCGGGCTGCGCCGGAACTGTAGAAAATGCCCGCCCAAAAAGTTCGGTTTGACCGACGGCGGCAGATTGTTTGACGACCCTTGTTTCATAAAGCGATTTTAACAAAAAATCGGGGCTTTTAGAGTTTTCGCCGGAAAACTGATATTTTTAAAGTATGACAGAAGCAAAAACGAAAAAAGCAAAACCCGATATTAGGGCGATTACGCGTCTTGTGCCGCCCGAAGGAAATCTCGTTCAAGGTCAGTCGGAGCTGCCGATTGACCCGCAATTAGCCGAAGAAGCGGCGCGAATTATTGCCGCCAGCCAAAACCACTACGGCGGTTCGGAAGGCGATTTGAATCTGCGCAAAGCCGTTGCTGAAAAAATCAAAAAATACAACAACATCGAAGTTGACGTTGCGGCAACGCCGCTCGAAATAATGATTACGAATGGCGGAACCGGCGCGCTGATCGGCATCGCGCAATCGTTTCTGCGCGGCAAATCGGCACTCGTCTTCGAGCCGTATTATCCGTATCACCGGAAAATTTTAGAAGAATTCGGCAGCCGAACCGAGACGTTTGAA
>CBDUBY010000355.1:0-2974 GCA_965365505.1 uncultured Pyrinomonadaceae bacterium
TCGATAATGCCTTGAAAAACCGCGTCAGCCGCCATAAAAAGCGCGCCGAAGACGAACAGAATCGGCGCGGCAATCGCCAGCCCGCGCAGCACGGCAATCAGATGTTTCGTCCAGCCTTTCTGCGGCAGAGTTTTCCATTTTATATCGTTAAATATCAGATAAAACGGCGCGAATGCCGCGTTGATTCCTGACCAAATTCCCGCGAAGGCGTAATGAATCAAGCCCGCGATTTGCGTTTTAATCCGCAGCGCGGGCAAAGTCAGCAAAGACAAAATCGTCAAAATCGCCAACGTATCCAAAACTTTTAATTCCGTCGAATCGCGCCAGACAAACATTGCCGCAAAGAAAACGAGCGCAGCGTGCAGCGCGATAATTTGCCCGCTCAAAAGCTCGCTTCGACGGCGGCGCGTGAGCATCAGCATCGCTGCGACAAGCGCGCCGATCCACAAAAAAACATTCAATCCCCAAGGCGTTTCGCGCAACAGCACGTCGCCCAGAATGCCGAGCAGCAACGCCGCTTCCAGAATTTCTAAACCTGTTTTTGTTCTTTCGTTCATATCTGCAAATGATAATTTTTTATTTTTTCAAGCCGTTTCTTTTTTCCTCGCGCTCATCCGCCCTAATGAAACGCCAGACATGCTTTTCGTCCGCGTCAAAAACTCCGGTAAATTTCACATTCGTCAATTTTTTCATCGAAACATCCGAATTTATTTTCCGCTCCGCAACGTCCAACTCGTAATTGTCACTGGCTCCGCTCAAAAGAAATTCGGTCGGCGAAATCTGATAAACATTCATTTGGCTGTAGCCTCCCGAATCGGCGGCGGCTTTTTGGTGGAAAATTTCATTTCCGCCAATCCGCAAAATTATCGCGCGCTCATACTCAGCCAGAAAAAGGTGAATGACGCGCCGCTCCAAAATAATTTCTACATTCGTATTCGGAACTTTGAATACCGCTTCGCTTGAATAACTCGCCTTGCCGAAAATCAGCTGATGGGAAATTTCATAACCGACTTGAATAACCGCAATTGATACAAAAATTCCGAGCAGAACGGATATTGTCTTGACGCCGCGCATTATCATTTCGCCTTCATCGCGTTGATTAGTGCTTCCATATGGTTTAAGTATTTCGTCAGCGCTTCTCTGCCTGCGCTCGTGATTTTGTATTCGGTTAAAGGGACGCGCCCGTTGAAAGATTTCAGACACTCGACATAACCCGCGTCTTCGAGTTTGCGGGCGTGAACGCTAACGTTGCCGTCGGTCGTCTGGAGCAGCGTCTTTAAATCGCCGAACGACATTTTTTCATTCGCCGCGAGCGCGCTGATAATTCCGAGCCGCAGCCGTTCGTGAATGACTTTTTCGAGTTCGGTCGAAACCGTTTCCGCCGCTTTTGCTATTTTCAGCGGCGACGGCTTTTCCGTTTCCGCCGCTTCGTTTTTTTTCGCCGCTAAATTTTTCTGTGCCATAATTTTCCTGCGCCAAACTTGAAAAGCGCGTTGCCGTTTCTCGTAATCAACTTTTTATTTTTCCACTTTTTATCCGCCGTATTTTCGCGCGATGATAAATCCGAAAACGACGTGCATAACGCCGAAACTTACAATCATTAATTCGTCTCCGAAGCCTCGGGGCAGAAAAAAAGCGACCGCGCCGAGCGCGATAAAACACCAGCCCATTACGGGAATCGCGCGAACGGAAAACGCGCCGCCGCAAACGACCGCCGCGCCGTAAAGCAGATGCCAGACGGGAATCATCAATTCGTAATTATCGTTTCGCCAGAGTCCGAACGTGATAACAATGCCGCAAAGAAGCGGCGGCGCAAAGCCGGACGCAAATTTTCTGGCGGGCGCGGACACGAGCGGCGCGTCCGTGATTTTTGATTTCTGCCACATTGCCAGCAAGCCGACGAAAAATGCTAGAACGGCTTCGACAAGCCAGACGACGAGCCAGTTTCGCAGATAAATCTGCTGATTGGCGATAATACCCGCGCCGATTGCTGTCGCTCCCATCAGCATTCCGCCGTAGCCTGGAACGCTTGTGAAAATCGCCGACCTCTCCATCGTTTCGCGGATAAACTTTAAGTTATCAATCGCCCGGTCGCCGATGTTCACCGGCTCGCCCTGTTCGACGTTTTCTTTGCGTAATGCCTGTATCTTCGCCATACATTTTGCAAATTTATATTAAGTTGTTTTGTTTGTCAAGAACTTTATATTGTAAAGCATAATTTATTTATCGAATATAAGAAAGATGTGATATAAAACCTACATCCCGGAGGAAAATTTATGCGCCTTGTTCTAAGCCTGATTTGCTGTTTTGTGTTCGCTCTGTCAATTTCCGCTCAACAGAAAAAATCTGCCGCGCTGCCGTCCGCGCCTGCCTTTAACGTTAGCTCAATTGACGGCAAAACTTTTGACTCGGAAAAATTAAAGGGCAAAATCGTCGTCCTGAATTTATGGTTTATCAACTGTCCGAACTGCGTCGAGGAAATACAACTTTTGAACAAAATGGTTGACGAATACAAAGACAAAGACGTGGTTTTTATCGGCTTGGCGACGAACGACAAAGCTAAACTGGAAAGTTTTTTGCAGAAAAATCCGTTCAAATATAATATCGTTCCGAAGGCGATGCAGACGATTTTAAGTTTCGGCGAGCCGGATAAAAACGGCGAGGTAAACATTCCGTTCCCGATGCACGTCGTCGTTGACCGCGAAGGCAAAATCGTCGTCCGGCGCAGCGGTATTAAAGGCTTGGACGCGGTGAAAGCCGAACTGAAAAAACAAATCGAATCTTCCAAGACGGAATAATTTGATTTGTCTATCATTTGAATTTGCGCTATATTTTCAATTCGATTCTTGCTTGCGAAACAGCATAATTGACAATCTAAACTCTGTTAGTGCATATTGCTCAAATGAGCGATGCACAAAATCGCTATCGAGCTTCCGAAAAAGGAAAACTAAAGCACCGCGAGCATATGCGCGAG
>CBDUBY010000356.1:0-2947 GCA_965365505.1 uncultured Pyrinomonadaceae bacterium
TCGTCCCATTCTTTTTTGTAATCTCTGGCGCGAACGAACGCATCGCGGATGACTTCCATCACGCCCATACGGGTGCGCGGATAGCGCGGCGTTTGTCCGGGCGTCGGATTAAAATTTGTGCGTTTCGGATTTTCGCCGAGCGCGAATTTAATTCCGGGCGGCGCATCCGCAATCGGAAATTCTTCAACCGGCTTGCCGTATTTGAATTTCACGGTCGAGTTCTGCCCGCCGATGGCGTTTGCCGAACCGTGCAGCAGATTCGCCGTCGTCACGCCGCCTGCCAGTGCGCGGTAAATCGCAATGTCGGTCGGGTCTAAAACGTCTCGGATGCGCGTCATTGAAGTCACTGAATAAGAAAACTCGTTCACCGCGCTCATCATCGTGTGCGAGTGACAATCAATGATGCCGGGCGTGACGAATTTGCCGCTTGCGTCAATCGTCTGCGCGTCCGACGCGGCTTTCAGATTTTTGCCGATGCGGTTGATTTTGCCGTCCTTGATGAGAATGTCGGTGTTCTCAAGTGTGCCTTTGGCGGCGGTCATCACGGTCGCGTTACGAATTAGAATTTCGCTGCCTCTCGATTGCGCCGAAGCGAGTTTCAGCGAAATCAAATTTATCGAAATTAACAATAAAAATACTGTTATTTTTTTCATTTTTCTTTTTGTCCGAAAATCGGAAATATAAAATTTCAAATCTTACCTTTGCCTTTTTTCTTTTTACTTTTGCCTTTACGGAGTTTTCGTTCCTCTAAACGGAATCGCGCCCTGCGGACTCGTCATCGTTCCGCTAACCTCATTGCCCGCAACTTTTCCGGTGACGAACAAGTCGAAAGTCGAGCCGCCGAATTCGACCGTCGTGGTAAAGGTGAAACCTTCTGCCGTGACTTTGCCGTCTTTAATCGATGTCGTGCCAAGCTGCGTTTGCAGATTGCCCGTTAAAACTTCGCCCTGCTGCGTCATACTCAAAGTTCCCTGTAGCGGTTGTCCCGGAACTTCAATGGTGATTGAATAATTGCCGCCGACGTTCGCCGTTGCGCCCGGTTGCGTCGTGCCGGTCGGTGTCGGAGTTTTCGGTTTTTCCTTCTGCTCGAAAAGTTTGCCATCAATAAAAACGTGCGTGACGGTTTTGTCTTTAGCGAAAACATCGCCGCGCGTGACGGTCAGATTGGCGATTTTACCTCGCTCGACTGAACCGAGCCGGTCGGAAACGCCTAAAATTTCCGCCGCCGATAATGTCATTGCTCTGATAGCCGCGTCTTTCGACAATCCGTTTTCGATTGATTTATTGGCGTTCGTCAGAAAATCGTTGATGCTCGTCATTCCGCCTGATTGAAAAGCGAATTTTATTCCGGCGGTCGCTAATCGTCCGGCGGTTTTCGGCGCGTCGGCGCGTCGGCGAAGAAGTTCCAGACTTTCCGCGTCGGCTTCGGGCGAAGCGGTTGTCGTGCGTTTCGGGAAATTTAAGGAAAGCAGAACCGGAACATTTTGCGCTTTCAATCTGCCCGCTACTTTCGCCGCTTCCTGTCCGCCGGAAATTATCGCGTTCAAGTTAAATTCTTTGGCAATGTCGAGCGCGCGAATGATTTCAATTTCAGTGTTGGCGTTAAAGACAATCGGCATCGTGCGATTCAAAACCGGCAGCAGCGCGTCGAGTGATTTGTCCGCTTCGGGTCGGCGCATTCCGCGCGGATTTTTGTTGTATGTGTTCCGATTCTCTTGAAGAGTTTGCGCGTCGAGCAGCATTTGCCGCAGCGCGGAAAAAGTTCCCATCAGCGAAGTCGGATATTGACCGGAGCGCAAAGTGACGAACGAAAAATGTTCGGCGAACGCCGGGCGAATGATCATCTCCGAAACCGTCTCGCCCGCCAGATTAATGACGGCTGACTGACCGTTGAAAACGCCTTCGCGCGAAACGGTCAGCACGGTCGTGAAACCGGCGTTGCGGTTCGCTTCAAACTGCGCTTCGCCTGCTTTTAATTTTTCAAATGCCGATTCTTCCGGCTGCAAACCGTCGGGATAATTTGAATTCGTCTGCGGCTGCGTCGTCGCTTGCGGCTGCGTCGCGCCGCCCTGACCGGCGGGACGCGGCGCGGTTAATCCGAGACTCGTATTCGTGTCGAAGAATCCGGGATAAATCGTCAAGCCCGCGCCGTCAATGACTATCGCATCCGCTGGAACGCGCACCGATTCGCCGACCGCTTCAATCAAGCCGTCGCGCACGACAACCGTGCCGCGTGAAATATTCGGACCCGAAACAGTGATGATTTGCGTGTTGGTAATCGCGTAAGTCGCCGGACGAGTTTGCGCCTGGATATTCAAACTAAGGACAGCGAACGCAAAAAGAACGACGCAGAAAGACAAAAAAGATTTCTTCATATATTTTAGCCGGAAAGAATTTATGCAGAATGAAACTGACGAAATTCTACGCAGTATAAACGAAATTGTTTCAGATAGAAAGTCTAAAGGTGAAAAGAGAAAATGTGAAAGTATGAAAAACGGGCAGCGAAATATTCGCATTCCGCCGACGGCTTTTTCACCTTTTCACTTTTAAATTTTCCCAATTTTTCTTTACCATTACCTATTATGAGCGCAGTTATTCTTTTCGACGGAGTTTGTAATTTTTGTAACGGCTCGGTGAATTTTATTATTGACCGCGACCCGGAAGGTTACTTTAAGTTTGCGCCGCTGCAATCGGAAATCGGTCAGAAATTATTAGCCGAACACGGCGTTGATAAAACCGTCACCGATTCGGTCGTGCTGATCGAAGACGGCAAGGCTTACGTTCGCACGACAGCCGCGCTGCGAATCGCCCGCAAACTCAAAGGCGCGTGGCGTTATTTTTACGGCTTCACGATTGTTCCGGCTTTTATCAGAGATGTTTTTTACAAACTGTTCGCCAAATATCGCTATACGATGTTCGGCAAACAAGAAGCGTGTATGATGCCGAC
>CBDUBY010000357.1:0-2911 GCA_965365505.1 uncultured Pyrinomonadaceae bacterium
TCACGCACGGACAGCCGATGTCGAGCAGTTTTTTCGCCATAATCAAATCGTCGGAGAAATACGGCATCACGATAAAACCTTCTTTGACGAGAACTTTCGCCGCTTCGAGCGTTTGTTCGTTGTCGGGCAGCAAAGTGATTTTATCGCCGATGACTTCGAGCTTTATCCAATCGGTTTCCAACGCCTCACGAGCCAGACGCGCCGTGCGAATCGCGTGTTCGGCATCGTAACAGCCCGCCGTGTTCGGCAAAATCTGCATCTGCGGATTGAGATAATCGAGAAAAGATTCGGTCGCGCGGTCGAGCGGCACGCGATTAACGGCAACCGTCACCATTTCCGCGCCCGAAGCCGTGTGCGCCGCTCGCATTTCATCAAAAGAACGATATTTCCCCGTGCCGATAATCAGGCGCGAGTTGAAAGTTTGGTCAGCAAGTTTGAATAAATCAGTCATAAGGTCAATTACGAATTACGAATTTGCATTTTCAATCTTAACAAAAATTCGGGCAAAAGAAATGCGGACTGAAAAATTCAATCCGCCATTCGTAATTCATAATTTGAAATTCGTAATTGACTAACCGCCGCCGACGAAATGCACGATTTCTATTTTATCGGCATCTTTGACTTGAATCGTTTCCCAATCCTTTTTCCGCACGACTTCTTTGTTAAGTTCGACCGCGATGCGTTCTTGCGACAAAGATAAACTTTCGAGCAGATTTTTCAGGTTTAATTCTCCGCCAACTTCTCTCGTTTCGCCGTTGATAAAAACTTTCATTAATCCAAAATCAAATTAACCCTGTTGAATAATCCGCCTTAATTCCGATTCCTCGCCTTCGATCATCGCTTTGATGAGAACCGCTGCGCGTCCCGAGCGGAAATGCGGTAATTGCAGATGCACGGTCGCCACGCCGTTGCTGTCCGTTTTGGCGTGAAAAATTAGCGGGCGGAACGACGAACCGATAATTTTTACGAGAATATGCACTCCGCCTAAACCGGTGTCAGAGTTACCGCGCTGCACTATCATCGTAATCGTTCGCCGTTCGCCGCCTTTAAACGACGCTTCTGTGAGCAGGCGGATCTTTAAATGATTATCGTCAGCCGGTTGAGCGTGGGCAAAGTCAGTGATAATTTCGACCGCTTCGGCAGGCAGAATCATTTCTTCTTCGACAACCTCGACAACTTCGATAATCGGGTCTTCAACGATTTGCAGCGGAATGTCCCAAATCGAATTGGGCGCGACCGTCTCTCTTGCGGCGGGCATTTCAGCCGGTTGAAACTTCTCTTTCAGAATTGACGGCAGCGGCGGGAAATCGTCTGCTTTAAAGTCCGGCGGCGCGGTTACGATTTCCTTCTTCTCGACGACGGATTTGACTTCTTTCTGCGTGACGAGTCCTTTTCGGCGCGATTCGGATTCTTTCATCGTCATCCGCTTCAAATCTTCGATTCTGCCCGCGCGAACCGCCGCGCAAATCAGTTGGTGCTGCTTCTGCAAACGGTCGCTCAGGACCTTTTCATCAAACGCGCCGACCAGCAAATCATCGTAAGGCGAGCGCTTGCTCGCCAAAATCGTGCCTCGGTCATAAACCAGAGACAAAATTAAAGGTGTCGCCAAACCTTTATCTTCGGTTTGAACGTGATACGTTATGCCTTCGTAATCAATGTCTGTATTGAAACCGGTAATCACAGTAGTAAATAATCGGCGAGCTAGTTTGGTAGATTTTAGAATTGCTTCCCATTTATGAAATTAACACAGGCGTTTGCGGACGGTCAACAAAAATGATTTGTCTTAGCCCTTATGTCTTAAGTCCTTTGTCCTTCGCATTGTTTGGAAGAATTCGAGTTTTTCCAAACACAAATAAAACACAAATGAATAAGGATTAAGGACTGCCTTGACTCTGATTCGGGCTTCACTTACGATTGTTTTGTGATACAATTCTCAATCTTAAACTGTTAGAAATTTTCGTCTTTGACGAGCTTTTAGAGCGAAATTTCGCTGAAGAGATTTTAAATTTTATGGCTGAATTTAATTTATTCGACTATGCGCCAATCGGGATGATGTTTTTAGTGGCAATGGGTTTCGCGGTCAGCCAAATCCTCGTGACGCAATTGATTGGTCCGAGAAAAAGAACGGCGACAAAGTTGATGCCGTATGAATGCGGCAAAGACCCGGTTGGCTCGGCGCGCGACCGTTTTTCGATAAAATTCTATACGGTCGCAGTCATCTTTCTGCTGTTCGATATCGAAGTTTTATTTATGATTCCGTTTGCCGTCGCTTTCAAAACCTTATTGGCGCAGGAGAAAATCAGCGACATTGCTTTCGGCACAATCGCGCTGCTGGAAATTCTGGTTTTCATCTCTACTTTGATTGTCGGATACATTTACGTCTGGAGAAAAGGCACATTCGATTGGGGAATTCAGGCTCGCGCCGAAGCCCGCGCCGAAGCGCACGAATTAGTTATTAAAAAACAGCAGCGTATCGAAACATTGAAGCGGGCGGCTTAGAATTTTTGCAACGCCGACATCCGTCTAAACCGTCTAAACTTAAATAAATATGGAGGCGGAAAGCACTTTTAAGTTAGCTGCTTAACAAAAAATATGGGTTTAGAAAATACATTATTCGAATCGTTACCTGACGTTATTACTGTCAAGCTCGATGCGGTCGTTAATTGGGCGCGAAAGTCGTCACTCTGGCCGGCCACGTTCGGACTCGCTTGCTGTGCAATCGAGATGATGAACAGCGTTTCAGCCAGAAACGATTTATCCAGATTCGGCGCGGAAACTTTTCGCGCTTCGCCGCGCCAAGCCGACGTGATGATTGTGTCGGGCAGAGTTTCGCGGAAGATGGCACCGGCGCTGCGGCGCATTTATGACCAGATGCCCGAACCGAAATGGGTAATTTCAATGGGCGCGTGCG
>CBDUBY010000358.1:0-2905 GCA_965365505.1 uncultured Pyrinomonadaceae bacterium
CGTCATTTTTTTCGCGCCGCGTGTAATTTTTCGCCATTTTCGGTCATTAAGTATTTAGAAACAAAATCTGACGCTGTCTACATCAACGAATTTTTGCCAGACTAGCGCGCCTCGCGCGGCATCTCGGCAACTATTTTATATCCAAAAATTTGGGGAGAAAAATGAACATTAAATTTGTCCGCTTATCAGCGATAATCGCCTTTTTAACCGTTTCGTCAGCTATCGCGGCAGCCAACGCCAACCGCTTCTTTCCGGCAGCAGTGTTCGACATCGCCAGTCCGATTGATAATTCTTTCGACGAGAATCAAAACGAAAATTTTTTCATGCCGTTGCCCGGCAAACCGCGAATTAACCATTCTGACCAAAATTTTTCGCCGCTCGTTTCAAGCGGGAAAATCGCTTTTGTCAGTAATCGCACTGGAAACCAGGAGATTTTTACGATGAACGCTGACGGCTCGAATCCGATTAATGTTTCTAACAACGCGGCGGAGGATGACCATCCGGCGTGGTCGCCGGACGGCTCGAAAATTGTATTTACCAGCCTTCGAAACAATAACTATGATGTCTATGTGATGAACGCGGACGGCTCGAATCAAACCAGATTGACGACCAATGTCGCTCCTGATGGAACTCCTAGTTGGTCGCCCGACGGCGCAAAGATTGTTTTCTACAGCAGCCGCGGCAACAACGGCGACATATATCTCATGAACGCCAACGGCACCAATCAAATTAGATTGACTACGGACGAAGATTTCGAATCCAGTCCGAAATTCTCGCCCGATGGGACGCGCATCGTATTTGAAAGCCAGCGCGACGGAAACTTTGAAATTTATGTGATGAATACGGACGGCTCGAATCAAACCAGGCTGACAAATAATTTCTCGATTGACCGAAGAGCGTCATTTTCGCCTGACGGCTCGAAAATCTTTTTTTACAGTTTCCGCACGGGCGGCGGTGATATTTATGTGATGGACGCTGACGGCAACAATCCTATTAACCTATCGAATAACCCCGCGTTTGACACTTGCCCGGAATGGTCGCCGGACGGATCGAGAATCGCCTTCGACACGGAGCGCGACGGCAACCGCGAGATTTATGCCATGAACGCCGACGGCACGAATCAAACTCGTTTGACCAGCGACGCGGCGGCTGATTTCTGTCCCGCGTGGCAGCCCGTCGCTTCGAGTTACTCAATAAACGGCACGGTGCAAGAGCCGAACAGTCAGCCGATTGCTAATTTGACCGTCAGTTTGACCGGCACGGGCATTACGGGTTCATCAACGGCGACGACCGACGCTTCGGGATTCTATTCGTTTCTGACTCCCGCGGCGGGCGGCGATTACACGGTTTCGCTGCCGCCCTCAGTAGTAACGGTGTCGCCGCAGACGGTGACGAATTTGCAATCAAACCAGACGGTTAATTTTACCGGCAGCCGCGTCGGGCAGCCGATCAGCGGCAAAGTTACGGGTAGCTGCGCGCCGCAGCCGCAGCAATTTTTTACAGTCAAACTGCAAAATCTGGACACCGGACAGATGACAAACGTCAACACGATTATCGGGGGAAATTATACCTTTGGTTTTCAACCGGCGGGATTTAATTATCGCGTGATGCCGATGCCCAGCAGTTGCGCGATTACGCCTTTAGACCGTCAATTTTATCTGAACAGCCCTCAGATGAATGTAGATTTTACGGCGAGTTTGCCGAGCATCACCGTCAGCGGCAACGTCCGCGCCGACGACGCAAATCTCGCGGGCGCGATTGTCCGCCTCGCGGGTTCAAGTGCCGCCGCGACGACGACCGACGCAAACGGTAATTATTCATTCCCGAATCTCGCGGCGGGCGCGAGTTACACGGTCAGCGTCTACAAAAGCGGCTACAACTTTAATCCGACATACCAAACTCTGACCAGCGTGCTGACCAACCAAACCGTCAATTTCCAAAACGGTACGCCGCTCTGCGCGCCGCCGCCGCCGACGGGTTTGGTCGGCTGGTATCGCTCCGAAGACGATTTTAACGATTCGTCCGGCTTTGACAATACCGGCGCGCCGCAGCAAGGCGCATCGTTTGCGACGGGCAAAGTCGGGCGCAGTTTTAGTTTCGACGGAGCGGACGATTATGTTTCGATTCCTGATTCAATGGCTAACAGCGCGACCGGTCAGTTGACCCTGGCGGCTTGGGTTAAATCCGACGTAATTCCGAATGGAGCGATCACGTTCGTTTCGAAATACGAGTCGCAAAACAATCAAATCAGCTATTTGTTCGGCACGCAGGGCGCGAACGGAAGGCTGCGATTTAGTGTCTATGAAAACAGTATTAATAGTTTGACAGCCGAAACCGATGGCGACGTTCTGACGGCAGAGGCGTTCACTCACGTCGCGGCGACTTTCAATCCGACGACGCAGGAAATAAAAATCTACGTCAACGGCGCGTCAGTCCCCGTTACGCAGACGCAAATCGGCGATGAGGTTACATCAATTTTCGATAGCGACACTTCGGTTAGAATCGGCGCGCATATCGGTGACGCAGGCGACGCGACTGATTTGTTCGACGGCTCGATTGACGAAACGCAGATTTACAACCGCGCCTTGTCCGCGTCGGAAGTGGCAGCAATCTACGATGCCGGAAGCGCGGGCGTTTGCGCCGATGCCGTTTTAATAACGACGGGAAATTTTTTATATATCTTTGAGGATTACAATCAAGGTAATAAGATATACGGCTATTCGGTTGATGAAACTACCGGACAATTTACGGCATTAAAGGGTTTTCCTGTCGCAACCGGCGGCAACGGCGTTTGTTTTTTCGAAATCGGGACAGGCGGCTGCGCTTTCGGAAATCGAATGACGTTAGACGCATTAAATAATCGTTTGTATGTAATTAACCGCAGTTCGAATACGGTAAGCGCGTA
>CBDUBY010000359.1:0-2865 GCA_965365505.1 uncultured Pyrinomonadaceae bacterium
ATCGCGCTCGCGTTCACGAAAATGTTCGGCTTGAACACTTTGAGCATTCGCGGAAGCGTGGCGGTTTTCGGCGTTCTGACCGTCGTGCTGGCGTTGTTTCTAAAAAAATATATCGGCAGAATCGGAAGTTTGACTGCCGCTTTATTTATCGCGCTCTCGCCGGGAATGGTTTATATCTCGCGCTATTTTATACACGAGATTTTGTTTGTGTTTTTCAGTTTCGGCATCGTCCTCGGCGTTTTGTATTTTGTTGAAAAAAGAAAAGCGGGCGTAATTGCGATTGCGACGATGACGCTGCTTCTTCTCGTCTGTTTTCTGCCGACCGCGCTTAATTTAGCGACGCTCGTCGGTAAGGAATTAGCTGGTTCCATTGGTTTGGAAGTTGCGACTCTGGTTTGGATTGTTCGACTTGGATTATTCGCCGTCGAAGCGGTTTTGGTTTTTCTGATTATGCGAATGCTGCTCGCCTGGAACGACGGCGCGCCCGTTTATTTGCTGCTCGCGTCCGCGTCTGCCGTGCTGCTTTTCGCCACTAAAGAAACGGCTTTTATCACCATCGGCACGCTCTTAATCGCGTGTGTCAGCGTTTGGCTGTGGCGGAAAATTGATTCAACCGAGTCTTTTAAGAAAAACAGAATTTGGTTTTTTATTTTGGCGCAAATCTTTCTGCTGGGCGCGGCTTTGATTTATTACGTAAAATCTGTCAAAAACGATGTTTTGCTTGATGTTCCGTTTTATGTCAACTTTTGGAAAGAAATAAAATTTGAGCCGACCTTCATTTTCTATTCGGCAATTTTTCTTGCGGCAATTTCATTTTTAACTTGGATATTATTTGCAAGTAAGTTTCGTAAAGACTTAGGCGCAGATGATTTTTCCGAACCCGTTGAATTAACTTGGGCGACTTTTCGCTCGCGGCTCGGAACTTCAACCGACGTGACGTTAATCGTCGTCGCCTGCTTTTTCGTTTTCGCCTACGTCGGCATTTTGTTTTTCTCGTCGTTTTTCACTTATCCCGAAGGCGTGCAAAAAGCGTTCGAGGCGTATGCCATCTGGACGAAAACGGGCAACAAAGACCACACGGGAAACGGAATGCTGGCGTATGTGAAATGGCTCTGGAAAATCGAATCGCCGATTTTAATTTTGTCGGCGATGGGAACTTTGATTGCGTTCTTTAAAGCGCGTCATCGTTTCGCAGTGTTCGCCGGTTTGTGGGCATTCGGGCTGTTTCTCGCCTACACGATAATTCCGTATAAAACGCCGTGGCTCGCCGTCAGCTTTATTTTGCCGATGTGTATCATCGCCGGTTACGGCATCAACGAACTGTTCGCCTCGCGCAACGTATTATTGAAAATCGCGGGCGGAATTTTAACGGTAATCGCTGCCGGTATACTCGGCTATCAAACTTATGATTTGAATTTTCAAAAATACGACGACGATTCGATGCCGTATGTTTATGCTCACACGAAGCGCGGTTTTTTGGATTTAATACGGGAAATTGAACGCTACGCGGAAAAAAGCGGCAAGGGCAAAGAGGCGACAATCGAAATCGTGTCGCCCGATTACTGGTCAATGCCGTGGTATCTGCGCGAATATCCGCGCGCGGTTTTTCACGGGAAATTTGCCGACGCGAACACTTCGGAAATGATTGTTGCCTCCGAAGCGCAAAAGGGCGAGCTAGTTCAGCGATACGCGGCGCATTACAAATACGCCGGAACTTATCCGCTGCGTCCGGGCGTGGAACTTTATCTGCTGGTGCGGAAAGATTTGGCAGAAGCGAGCGCGAAAGATATTTATCGAATCGGCGAGGAAAAGTGAAAAAGTGATAGGCAAAGGCTTGATTAAAGCCGACAGTTTAAAGATGGGCATTGATGCCGCGCCGGACGGCAGAGCGATTGATAAAAACGGCTCGGTTTCCGAACAAATTTTAACCGTCGGCACGGCACTCAAAGGCGTTCTCCGGGAATCAACGGCGATGCCGGAAATTCGCGCTCAGGCGCAGCGACTGGCTTTATCTTTGCTTAATGGAGGCGGACGATGAGAAGAGTTTTTCTGACTTTTGTTTTTATAATTTTTAATTTAACTGTTGTCCACGCGCAGAAAGACAACGATGCGGGCGACGATAATCAATCGTGGAACGATTTGCAGATTACGGTTCCCGTTAACGAGCGATTCGATTTTTCGCTGACCGGAACTTTGCGCTTCGGCAAAAACATTACACGCTTGAACGAACGGCGCATCGGTGTCGGATTCGCTTATAAGCCGACGAAAAGCTGGTCGTTTCAGCCGTTTTACTTGAACATCGTAGCCCGTAACGCGCGCGGCGAATTTTTGACAGAACACCGCCTTAATTTCCGCGCCAATTACCGTTTTCCGTTCAAGCGGTTCGGGCTATCGCACCGCAGTTTGATTGAACGACGTTTGCGCCAACCGCTAAACTCGTGGCGTTACCGTCCGTCGCTGTCAATTGAGAAAGACATCGGGAAATTCATCTCCGGCGCAAAGATTTTTGCGACTGAAGAGATTTTTTACGATTCGATTCTAAAGAAATTTTCGCGCAACCGCTTCAGCGTCGGCGTGACCAAAACGCTGACTAAAAATCTGTCGCTCGACATTTTTTATTTGCGGCAGAACGACGGTTTTTCACGTCCCGGCGATTTGAACGTCGTCGGAGCGAATTGGAAGGTAAAGTTTTAACGAAGCGGAAAAGACGATAAAACAAAAATTTTATGGCTGGCAGTTTTTGTGTTCGATGTTTTTAATCGGCGGCTTGCCGAGCGAACAATCTAACAAGGGCGGCTATAACGATTATCGTCTACGGCTTTTCGATTATGAAGGAAGCGTTGGGAAAGGAAATTTATCCGGCGT
>CBDUBY010000360.1:0-2864 GCA_965365505.1 uncultured Pyrinomonadaceae bacterium
AAACGGCGATGTCGGTTTTGCCGTCGCCGTCATAATCGGCGGGCGCGAGTTTATCTCCCGATTGACCGAACTGCGCGGCAAAGAATGAATTATTCTGACTGTTCAGCCGATACCAAATGCCAGTTGACGGGCGAAACACTGAAATGTCGGCTTTACCGTCGCCGTCAAAGTCGAACTGCGTCGGTCGCGTCGCCGGTCGCACCGGCTGCCAGTCGGGTCGGTCGCCGTTCGAAAACAGCAATTGGTCATTGCCGTCCGGCGTAACGGTTCGGATTTGATATCCCAAGATAGTACCGCCATAATTTGAATAAATTATTCGTGTGCCGTCGGGCGAATATGACGGCTTGCGGTTCACGCCCGATGCTAAAAGAAGAGTTTGATTCGTGCCGTCGGCGTTCATCGTGTAAAGCTCGGAAGTGAACACTCCGCCGAAATAGCGCTCGAAAACGATTTTCGCGCCGTCCGGCGAAAAGGACGGCGCGCGGTCAACGAGACCGGCGGGCGGATTGGTTAATCGAACGACGTTCGTGCCGTCGGGGTTCATCGCGTAAAGGCTGCCGAGACCGGGAACCATATTGGTAAAAACGATTTTCGCGCCGTCGGGTGAATAAGTCGGATGATCGTCTTCGGTCGTGTTGTTGGTCAGCCGAGTTTGTCCGCTTCCGTCGGCGTTCATCGCGTAAATTTCCGAGTTGCCGTCGCGTTTGGAAACAAACACAATCTTTGTGCCGTCGGGTGAGAACGACGGGTAAAAATCTTCAAAAGTATTATTTGTCAAACGAATAAGATTTGAGCCGTCGGCGTTCATCAAATAAATTTCCGGTGCCGTCAGAATATCGCGGCGGCTTTCAAAAACTATTTTAGTGCCGTCCGGCGACCACATCGGTTCGTTGTCGCGCTGCGTGTTGGTCAGCGCGACGGCGTTCAAACCGTCGCTGCTCGCCGTGTAGATGTTCGAGCCGCGCGTGAAAACGACTTTTCCATTCACCGCACAGTTCGGTGTCGAGCAAGTCGCCGCGGCGGCAAAATCGGCGATTTGATTCGCCCTCAGGTCGGTAAAAGCGCGGCTGATCGGCGTGAAAACATTACCGGCGAGTTGAGGCACGACAGTGTAATTTCCGCCTTGCGGCAAATTGCTGAATTGATAAAAACCGAGCGCGTCGGTCGTTGTCGTCGCGGTCGTCGTGCCAAGTAGATTGACCGTCACGCCGCTCAAGCTCGCGCCGCCGCGCGTGAGGCGTCCGCTAATAACTGAAGTGTTCGGAGTCGCGGCAACGGGTTGCCACGCCGGATTATCATTTTCATTTCTGTTCGGCGTAACTGTTCCATCGGCGACAACTCTGACCTGATTTGCGCCGCTCGCGTCCATTACAAAAATCCCGCCGTCCGCGCCGATTCGACGAACAAACGCGATGCGCGTCCCGTCGTTCGACCACGCGGGACTTCTGTCCACCGCGTTATTCGTCAGATTCGTTTCGTTCGTGCCGTCAAGATTGACGACCGCGATGCCGACTCCGCCTTTTCCGAAAATAATGCGTCCGCCATCGGGCGACCACGCCGGATCAGCGTCGGTGGTTGAATTGTTTGTCACGCGCCGTTCGTTTGTGCCGTCGGCATTTATCACCCAAATCTCGCCGCCGCTCGTGAACGCTAATTTCGAGCCATCGGGCGACCACGCCGGTGCAGCAGGCGTTGCCTGCGTAATTGCCGAGAATTGAGCTTGACCGCTGCCGTCCGGGTTCATCGTCCAAATTTGGCTGTCGCGCTCGTAAGCGATTTTATTCGTCGCCGACCACGACGAATTTCTTTCGACCGATCCAAAACCATTGTTTGTGATGTTAATTTTATTGCTGCCGTCGGCGTTCATCACGTAAATATCCGAATCCTGCGTGTAAGCGATTTTCGTTCCGTCCGATGACCACGCCGGTTCGGCGCAGACCAGCGGCGGCGTGCCGGCGGCGGCGAGCGTGGTCAAGCCCGACCCGTCGCTGTTGACGGCAAGCAGCGAAATATTCGCCGAACCGCTGGTGAAAAAATTCAACCGCTGAAACGCCAATTTCCCAAGCGCAACCGGCTGCGCGGGCGAATCGGAAATTGGCGGCGCGTCCGCCTGCATCGAGGCTTGATTCGCCAACGAGAAGAAACCGGCGATGACTGCCATTAATAAACCGATGGTAAAAACCAACCGGCGCGAGTTGAAAATAGTCGAGCGATTAGGATTCATAGTTTTACTCCGTAAGAATTTTCAGTGTTTTGATGAACAGCGGCATTGTAATAAATTCTCATCGTAATTACTATACTTTTGAAGACAGAATTTAACTCGAATGAAATTTGCCTAATAGAAAAATCCGCAGATTTTCCCTACAATCCTAACTTATGACGATTGACGAACAGATTGCTTTTTTGAAAAAAGGCGCGGTTGATTTAATCCGCGAAGACGATTTGCGGAAAAAATTAGAACGAAGCGCGAAAACCGGAAAACCGCTTCGCATTAAATTCGGCGCCGACCCGACCGCGCCCGACATTCATATCGGACACACGGTGGTCATCCGCAAACTCAGAGCGTTTCAGGAACTCGGACACACGGCGATTTTTCTTATCGGCGATTTTACGGGAATGATTGGCGACCCGTCGGGAAAGAGCGCAACTCGCCCGCCGCTCTCGCGCGAAGAAATTAACCAGAACGCCGAAACTTATAAAACTCAAATCTTCAAGTTGCTCGACCCGGAAAAAACTGAAATTCGTTTCAACTCCGAATGGTTCGACGAATTCGGAGCGGCTGATTTTATCAAGCTCGCTTCACATACCACTGTCAAACAAATCTTAGAGCGTGACGATTTCACAAAAAGATTAAATGAAGAAAA
>CBDUBY010000361.1:0-2859 GCA_965365505.1 uncultured Pyrinomonadaceae bacterium
CGTCAATCAGAAGGAAGAAGAGGAACTCGACGAGTTTCCGCTTGCCGTCGGCGGATTCACCATTCCGACGCCGCCTGATGTTCCGGGCATTGACACCGATGAAGGCTACGACGAAGCCGAAGAAACTCTCGACGAGTTCGCTTTGGAAGAGGAAGAAGTCTTTGACGATTCGATTGATTTGAATATCGAGGACGATGACGATATTTAATCGTCTGAATCTATAGAAAAATAAAAGGCTGAAGATAACTCTTCAGCCTTTTATTTTTTCCTCCCCGGATAGAAATTACTCGGCTTCGCCCAACTGAATCAGCGTAACGAACCGCTGCTGGTCGCCGCGCGAGCAAACGATTTGGCTGCCGTCGGGTGAGAAGTCAAACGACCAAACGCGGGCGGTTGTAAAGTTCGTCAACTGTCGCGCCTTGCCGGTTTTGACGTTTTGCGCCCAGAGGTTACCGATGCCTTTTTTCTGCACGACGTAAGCGATCTCTTCTGAACCGTTTGCCATCCAGCGCAGAGCGGTCGGCGAAGAAGCGGCAGATGGATTGGCACCTGCAATTAAATCAAGCGTTTTCCAATTTTCCCGCGCCGGATCATCCGCGCTGAATACCACTAATTTGCTTTCGCCTTCCTCATTTTTCCAAATTGCCGCAATCGTGCGATTGTCGGACGCGATTGCCGGACTTTCCAAAACGCCGTCAGCGATTTTTTCCGGTTCTGCGCCGCCTGAAACCGAAACGCGCCAGAGTGCCGCCGAGCCCGAAAAATAACTGTGAAAATAAATCCATTTCCCGTCCGAAGATGCAGCAAACGGCTGTTGCGACACGCCTCTGACCAGTGCGACGGGTTCGCCGTCCGCCGCCGCATTTACGCGCCACAGCGATTTTACGCCGTCACGTTCCGAGATGAAAAAAATCTGCGAGCCGTCGGGCGATTGCGTCGGAAACGAATCGCGCGCCGGTTCGCGCGTAATCTGCCGGCGCTCCGGCGCGCCGTCGGCGTTAATCGCCCAGATGTCGTAATTATTTCCCGCCACCGAACCATAGACGATCTGATTGTTCCGCGCCCACGAAACGCCGTAGCTGTTGTCGGCGTTCGAGGTGATTTGCCGCGCCGTTTCGTTTTTGCCGCCGATTTCGGCAATCCATAAATCGGTCGCGCGGTCTAAAACCAGCGTTCCGATTTGAACCGATTTGTCCGGCATTTTATCGGCGACCGACACGCCGAAGTAATCGTTGAAATCATCGGTCACGCGGCTGACGCTCCCGTCTTTCGCGTCCACCAGCCAAATCTGTTTATTGTTGTCGGCGGATATTTTGCGCCCGACCATCACGAAAAATCTTCCATCGCCGAGCCACGCCGTTTGCCATATTTCGTGCCACGGTTCGCTAAAAGCAGGAACGGCTTCGCCGCTCTCGACGCTGATTTTCATCGGATACGCTTGCTGTTTTTTGTCCGCGCCGTAAAGTCCGGCGGCGCAGAGAACGGTCGTGCCGTCGGGCGACCACGCGGGCGTGGCGAGATGCGTGATGTATTCGGGCATCCGGCGCGTGTGCAGAACGCGCTCGCTGCGCCCGTCCGCGTCGGCGATGATTAAAGATTCGTGGCTTTCGTCTTCGCCGAGCCGCAGAAAAACAATTTGTTTGCCGTCGGGCGAAAAGCCCGGCGCGTTTTCGATTTTCGAGAGCAGTTTCTGCGGCTCTCCGCCTTCGATTGCGACGCGGTATAAATCGGCGTAGATTTTATTCGCTTCGTAAAGCGTGTAATAAATCCAATGTTCGTCGGGCGAAAAGACCAGACCGGCGATGCGCGTCGCGCCGGATTCAACCAGCGTCCGTTCGGTCGCCGCCGAATTAACCTGCGCGTCGTTCGGCTTTAAGATTAAAAATAATTTGCCGTTTTCGTCGAACGAATAAGCCAGCCATTTGCCGCTCGGCGCGAGCGCGGTGCTGCGGGCTTTGCTCGTTAGATTCAGCCGCGTGCTTTTTCGCGCCGTCAGTTTCGTCGAAGCAGCGGGCTTGCCGAGATACTGCGCAATCAGCCAGCAGCCGCACAGCAGGGCGACGGCTAGAATTGCGATTGTGAATTTCGGGAGCGCGCCAGAGAAAGATTGGCGCGTCGCGGTCGGACGCGGCTCGTCCGCCTTCAATTCATCTTGCGTCGCCGTCAAATCGGCGGCGAACTCGGCGGCGGTTTGATAACGCTTCGCCGGTTCTTTTTGCAAGGCTCGCCGCAAAACCTGAGCGAGCGGCGCAGGCAAATCGAACGATGGTTCGGCTTCGAGAATTTTGTGGCGCACGTCTGCTAAAGCGATGCCGTCAAACGGACGTTTTCCCGTTAGCATTTCGTATAAAACTATTCCCAGACTCCACAAATCCGTGCGCTCGTCCGCCGGTTGCCCGCTCGCCTGTTCGGGCGACATATAAGCGACGGTGCCTGCCAAAGCGGTTAATGCTGAATCGCTTGCGGATTGATTTTCCGTTTCGGGTTCATGATTTTCAGTTATTTGCGCGGCGAGTTTCGAGATGCCGAAATCCAGTGTTTTAACCAAACCGTCTTCGGTAATCATCACGTTTTCCGGTTTGATGTCGCGGTGAACGATGCCGACTTTATGAGCGGCGGCGAGCGCGTTGGCGATTTGTCGGGCAATCTCGACGGCGTGCGCCCGGTCAACCGAATTTTCCTTTATCAGCTCGCGCAAAGTCGCGCCGCGCACGTATTCCATCGCCAGAAAATAACGCCCGTCAATTTGGCTGAATTCGTAAATATGCGCGACGTTCGGATGAGAAATCGAAGAGGCGAGTCTGGCTTCACGGCGGAAACGCTCGACTATCTTTTCGTTGTCGGCAAAGGCGGGCGGCA
>CBDUBY010000362.1:0-2832 GCA_965365505.1 uncultured Pyrinomonadaceae bacterium
TCGAATACGACGCGCAGAACGACAAGGCGCGGCAGCGGGAAATGCTCGAATTTTCCGGCGGCGATTTGGTTGTGCCGTGCATTGTCGAGAACGGCGAATACATTCAATCGGGTTGGGGCGAACCGCTGCGCGGCTGAACGATTATTCCCGAATAATCGGCAGTTCGCCGATTGGAAAATGTTTCAGGTTTCAGGTTTCAGGTTTCGGGTTGCGGACGATTTTTTTGAACTCGAAATATAAAATTTGGAACCTGAAACTTATTTGCGCGGCTTTACCTCAAAGCATATTAGTTTTATGATGACAACTAAATAATCCGGCAATCCAAATTCAGAAATTCTTAATCTAAAATCTTCAATGATTGGCGAGCGAATTAATCAATACAAAATTTTAGAAAAAATCGGCGCGGGCGGACAAGGCACTGTCTATAAGGCACAGGACACGAAACTCGACCGCACGGTGGTCATTAAAGTTCTTCCGCCGGAGTTGACTCAAAAGACGGCGAACTTCAAACGATTTGAGCGCGAAGCGCAGCTTTGTTCGCAGCTCGACCATCCGAACATCTGCACGATTTACGATTTTCACGAAGCGAACGGAATGTTTTATATTGCGATGCAATACGTTCCCGGCAAAAACGTGCGCCAGCTCGTCGCCGGTCGCCCGCTCGATTTGAAAAGCGCGATTTCAATCGCCGTACAGGTTTGCGACGCGCTCGCCTATGCGCATTCCAAGAACATTATTCACCGCGACATCAAAGCCGGAAATGTAATGGCGACGACCGGCGGACAGGCGAAGATTCTCGATTTCGGTTTGGCAAAAATGATGGAAGACGAACCCGCCGCGCACACGAAAGGTTTAGACCGCACGGAAATCACCGAACTCGGTATTCCATACGGCACGGCGACTTACGCCGCGCCCGAACAGGCGAAGGGCGAAAAAACCGACCACCGCGCCGATATATTTTCGACCGGCGTATTGCTTTACGAAATGCTGACCGGCATCTGGGCATTTCAAGGCAAGACCGTGATTGACGTGCGCCATCAGGTCTTATACGGCACGCCGAAACCGCTGAATCTGATGCGCCCCGAACCTCTGCCGCCGCAGCTTCAGATCATTCTCGACCGCGCTTTAGCCAAAAATCCGAAAGACCGTTATCAGAAAATCTCGCAGATGCGCGACGACCTTCGCGCCGTTTTGCAGGAGATTTCCGGTGTGCCGATGCTGCAAGGCGACACTTACGTTCCGCATCATCTGGACAGCAGTCCGGTCAAACGCGCCTGGAATTGGCTGACCGGAAAATCAAGCAGCGGCGATACCAGTTCTCTGTCTATGCAGCGCACGCCTTCGGTTTCCAATCCGCCGACGTTTTCGCCCGCTGACACCACATTGACGGCGGGCGGCGTGGAAAAGAAAAGCGTGGCGATTTTGCCGTTCAAAAATCTGAGCGGCGACGCGAATTCAAACTTTTACGAATTTTCTCTGGCTGATGCGGTGATTACCGAACTCGCCGGTTTACGTTCGTTGATTGTGCGTCCGTCGTCGGTCATTGCCAAGTATCAAGGCGCGGACGTTGACCCGCGCCAAGCCGGACAGGAATTGCGCGTCAACGCGGTTTTATCCGCCGGATTTATTCGCTCCGGCGAGCGAATGCGCGTCACGGCGCAACTGCTCGATGTCGCGTCGGGCGAAATTTTATGGAGCGACCGAATTGACGCGCAGGGCGGCGACATTCTCGCGCTGCAGGATATGATTGCCGAGCGCATTTTGAGCGGTTTAGAACTCGAACTGTCCGATAAGGAACAGGCGAAACTCGGACGGCTGGCGACGGAAAACGCCGAAGCGTATGAAGAATATCTGCGCGGGCGCGACAATTTCGGACGTTTTATTTTCCGCACCGTCGCCGCCGAAGACTGCGAAGCGGCAATCGTCAACTTTAAACGCGCTATTCAGCTTGACCCGGATTTCGCCCTCGCTTACAGCGGTTTGGGCGCGTGTTACGCCAACCGCATTTTCAAAGGAATGGGCGACGCGGAAGATTACACCTACGCCGAAGCCGCGTTTTCGAAAGCGTTCAAATATGACCCGAACGTCGTCGAAGCCAGAGTTTTAATGGTTTTCATTTACCTTTCACGCGGCGAAAAGAAAAAAGCCCGCGCGGAGATAAAACTTCTGAAAGAACAATTCCCGAACGACGCGCCGCTTTATTTCGTCAAGGGAACGATGCACCGGCTCGACGGCGAATACGACGAATCTTTAAAGAGTTTTGAGAAACTAACGCGCCTCGACCCGGCGGCGCGTGTCGTTTCGAGCTACAACCGCGCCCGAATTTTTCTTTACCTGAACGATTTTGAACAAGCGCTGGCGGAACTCGACAAAGGCGCGAAAGTTGAACCGAATCACCCGATGGTGCGGATTTTCCGCTCAACAGTTTTGGTTCATTCAGGACACACGGACGAAGGCATTGAGATAATGCGAAGCGTCCTCGAAAACAACCCGCAGATGGACGGCATTCGCTCGCTCTACGCCGTTTCTCTGGCGCACGTCGGCAGAACCGACGAAGCCCGCGCCCAACTGACCGACGAAGCCCGCTCGCTCGCCAAAGCCGATCACGATATGGCTTACTGGATGACGGAAGCGATGGCGCAGCTCGGCGAAACGGATCAGGCGTTTTACTGGTTAGAGCGCGCCATCAAACTCGGCAACGAAAACAAACCGTGGTTTAAGTCGGATAAAATGCTCGCGCCGATTCGCAACGACGCGCGGTTCGAGGAATTGATGAATAAGATTGAGCATTAAGAATGTTTTTACTGCGAATGAAGTTAAAAAGGCGGATTC
>CBDUBY010000363.1:0-2831 GCA_965365505.1 uncultured Pyrinomonadaceae bacterium
AGTTTTTCGATGTGGCGTTCTTCAACTCTGATGTTTCCAATCGAAACGCGCAAGGTAAACTTTCCGTTTAGTTTGGTGTGCGAAATATACGCCTCGCCGCTTTCGTTGATGGCGTTCATTATCTTTTCGTTCAAAGCATCTAAATCTTCAACATTTTTCGGACAAGCGCGAAAACACACAAGCGCAAACGGTGTGGGCGCGAGAATTTCCCAGTCTTCCGACTCTTCGATCCAAGACGCAAACATCTTTGCCAGACGGCAATGTTCGCGGATTCTGTCAGTCATTCCTTGCTGTCCGAAATATCGCATTATGAACCATAACTTCAATGAACGAAATCTGCGCCCGAGTTGAATGCCGTAATCCATTTGATTTGTAACCGTTTCCGTAACTTTCAGATATTCGGGAACGAGTGCGAAGGCGCGTTTCAATAAATCCAAATGGCGGCAATAAAGTACCGATAAATCAAACGGTGTGAACAGCCATTTGTGCGGATTTGTAACTAAAGAATCGGCGCGTTCACAACCTTTTAGACAATCTCGCAATTCGGGAACAATCGCCGCGCTTCCGGCATACGCCGCGTCAACATGCAGCCAAAGCGCGTGTTCTTCGCAGATCGGCACGATTTCGGGAATCGGATCAATGCTCGTCGTCGAAGTCGTGCCGACGGTGGCGACAACGCAAAAAGGCAAATAACCGTTTTGTTTGTCGGCTTGAATCGCTTCGCGTAATTTATCGGAACGCATTCGGAACTTGTCGTCAACCGCAATTTTTACAAGTGATTTTTGTCCTAAACCTAAGAGAATAACAGCTTTTTCAACCGACGAATGCGATTGTTCGGAAGTATAAACTCTCAAAAGCGGCAAATCTTTTCTGCCGCTCATTCCGTCTTCACGGATTTTCAAATCCAAACCTTCCCGCGCCGCCGCAATCGCGTGGAGCGTCGAAACCGAAGCCGTATCGTAGATTATTCCCTTTAAACCTTCATCCAAACCCATCATTTGCCGCAGCCAATCAAGAACGACTTCTTCGAGTTCGGTTGACGCGGGCGAAGTTCGCCAGAGCATCGCTTTCATATCAAACGCCGCGCTTAACATTTCGCCGAAAATGCCGACACTGCTGGTCGAAGTTGAAAAAAGTCCGTGAAAATTCGGATGATTCCAATGTGTAACAGCAGGTAAAATCAAATTTTCCACATCTTCCAAAATATTTGGAAAACTTTCGCCTTGTTCGGGCGCGGTTTCGGGCAAAGCCCATTTCAAATCGTTAGGCGCGTTTTGTGAAAGCACCGGAAATGTTTCGATGCTCTCGAAATAATCGGCGATCCAATCTACTATTTCGTATCCGAAACGGCGAAAATCCGCCGCCGACATATCACCGCGCACCGGCGCAAAACCTGCATCTGCCTCTTTTTTGTAATCAGTTTTCATATAAACTCGAAATCTTTTCTAAAATGGATTTCTTTTCGGACAGCGCATAAAGCTGCCTGACTCATTACTGTTTTAAACTTGTGAAGATTTTAACAATTCACCGCCGAACTTGCTATTTTACATAAAGTTTATAACTTGTCGTGCAATTGCTTCGGAAATCAGCTACAATGCTTTGAATTTCGACTTTCCCTAATTGAACGGCGTAATAACGCCAAACGATTCAAGGCAAACAAAAATTTTAATCTAACGCAATAATTTTATCTGTGAAGTATTTATGAAACAAATGGTTTTAAAATATACGCTTTCTGTAATGTCTGTTCTGTTTTTGCCGCTTATGGCAGCAGCTCAGGAAAGAGGTTTGGACGAAAGGATCAATGATGCTTTTACTCCGGTTGCGGCGTGGTGGGAATGGCTGATATTTTATCCGCTGTTCGGAGTTCCGCTAGTTTTGATTCTGCTGGTTTTCGGAGCCGCATTTTTTACTATCGTCTTCGGATTTGTAAATATCAGATTGTTTCCGCTGGCTATTAACGTCGTCAGAGGAAAATATGACGACATCGAACACGCTGCAGCCGACCCGAAAGCAGCGGTAAATATCGTCGAAGGTGATTTGGTTGATACTATCAGAGATGAAAGTCACGACGGAGAAGTCAGTCATTTTCAAGCATTGGCAACCGCCGTTTCGGGAACAGTCGGCTTGGGAAACATCGCCGGTGTCGCGGTGGCGATTGCCGTCGGCGGTCCGGGCGCGACCTTTTGGATGATCGTCTGCGGATTGCTGGGAATGTCTTCAAAATTCGTCGAATGTACGCTCGGTGTAAAATATCGTGATATTGATGCCAACGGAACGGTTTACGGCGGACCGATGTACTATCTGTCCAAAGGATTTAAAGACATCGGTTATGGAACGGTCGGCAAAGTTTTCGGCGTGTTTTTTGCAATTATGTGCGTCGGCGGTTCGTTCGGCGGCGGAAATGCTTTTCAGGCAAATCAGGCAACCGCTCAGATTACTTCAATGACGGGATTGGAAGGCGGAGCTACAAAAACCGTTATCGGAATAATTATGGCTCTGTTGGTCGGAGTCGTCATTATCGGCGGCATTAAACGCATCGCCAGCGTTACGGAAAAACTTGTTCCGGCAATGGCGATAATCTATATCATCGCGTCATTGATAATTATTTTGGCGCATCTGACGGAAATTCCCGCCGCTTTCGGTCAAATAATTTCGGGAGCTTTAACGCCCGAAGCCGGTGTCGGCGGAATTATCGGCGTGATTATCGTCGGTTTCCAGCGCGCGGCATTTTCCAATGAGGCGGGCGCGGGTTCCGCCGCTATCGCTCATTCGGCGGTCAGCACGAAATATCCGGCGAGCGAAGGCATCGTCGCGCTGCTCGAACCGTTTAT
>CBDUBY010000364.1:0-2823 GCA_965365505.1 uncultured Pyrinomonadaceae bacterium
GAACTTCGTATTTTTCCTTCAAGCCGCGCAAAATCGCAATCGTATCTTCGACGTTTGGCTCGCCGACAAAGACGTTTTGAAAACGCCGCTCCAACGCTTTATCTTTCTCGATGTATTTCTGATATTCGTTCAAAGTCGTCGCGCCGACGCAGCGCAGCATTCCGCGCGCTAATGCCGGTTTCAGCATATTCGACGCATCAATCGCGCCTTCACTTGCGCCTGCGCCGACGAGCGTGTGCAGTTCGTCAATAAACAAAATTATCTGACCGTCAGATTTTTCAATTTCCTTCAAAACCGCCTTCAGGCGGTCTTCAAACTCGCCGCGATATTTCGCGCCCGCCAGCATCGAACCCAAATCAAGCCCAACGAGTTTTTTGTTTTTCAAAGTTTCAGGCACGTCGCCCGAAACGATTCTCTGCGCCAATCCTTCGACAATCGCCGTTTTTCCAACCCCCGGCTCGCCGATTAAAACCGGATTGTTTTTCGTTCGGCGCGAAAGAACTTGAATCGTGCGGCGAATTTCGTCATCACGCCCGATTACCGGGTCAAGTTTTCCCTTGCGGGCGCGTTCGGTCAAATCTACCGAATACTTTTCCAACGCCTGAAAGTTTTCTTCCGCATTCTGGTCGGTGATGCGCGAACCGCCGCGCATTTCTTCAACGACTTTTTTAACGTCTTCTTTGGTAATGCCGTTCGAGCGCAAAATGCGTCCTGCGTCGCCTTCTTTTTCCTCGGCGATGACCATCAGCAAATGCTCGGTCGAAACGTATTCGTCCTGCATCGCTTCGGCTTCCTTCTGCGCGTTTTGCGTAATCGTATTAAAACGCGAAGAAAAATACTGCTGACCGCCCGAAACCGTCGGAAAACGGGCAATCGCCGCCAGCACGTCGGTTAAAATCGTGTTCGCGTTCGCACCGATTTTGCCCAGAACAGGTTTGACCGTTCCTTCCTTTTGCTCAAGCATCGCCGCCAACACATGTTCCGGCTCAACCTGCTGATTCTGATTCTTTTCGGCAACTCCGATTGCCTCTTGCACGGCTTCCTGACCGCGAATTGTAAATCTGTCAAATCTCATTTTTTAATAATAAATTACAAACGGTGAATGGTGAATGTGTAATTCACCATTCACCGTTTGTTTGTGTCTGAAAAGTTAGGCTTTCGCCGCACTGCTTTTCTCGTTATTTGTTTGCGCCTTGGTATCAATCGTTTTCGCCTGCGTGTTTCCGCTTCCCGCTTTAATTTCGATGCGGCGCGGTTTGGCTTCTTCGCGTTTCGCCAAAGTCAAGCGCAGCACACCGTTATTAAACTCTGCATTCGCATTTTCGCTCGAAACTGTCGGCGGCAAAGTGAACGAACGAGTGAACGAACCATACGAACGCTCGACGCGATGAAAATTATCACCTTCGTCTTTTTTCTCGAATTTCCGCTCGCCATGCAAAGTCAGAACGTTATTCTCAATCGAGATGTTCACGTCTTCCGCACTCATTCCCGGCAGCTCGGCTTCGAGAACGATTTCGTTTTTGTTCTCGAAAATATCCACGCTCGGCGACCACGCGCCGCGCAAAACTTCGTCCTGACTGCCGCCGCGCGAAAATGTTCCGCTGAAAAGACGATTCATTTCATCCTGCAAAGTTCTCAAATCCCGGAAAGGGTCATATTTTACTACGTTCATTTTTATTTCCTCCAAAAAATTTAGTTTAGTTTAATATGACATCAGCTTTATTCGCTTAGTCTGTAAAGATAATAAAATATGAGTGCTTGCCTGTCAAGTCTTTTGAGCGAAAAAATTTATACGTCGAATGTAAAATTTTTCTTAATTTTCAGATGACCTTTCGCTGTTTGTCGGGTTATATTAAGTTCGCGTCCAAATTTTAAAAACAAAATGAAAATCTTTCGTGAAATTCTTTCGCCACTGATTGCGGTCGTCGCCGCCTTCATCGTCGGCGGCATTATCGTTGCGCTTATCGGTGACAATCCGTTTGAAACTTTCAGACTTTTAATCGGCAATTCGTTCGGCTCTCTGCGCGATGTCGGATATATGCTTTTTTACGCCACGCCGCTGATTTTCACCGGTTTAGCGGTCGCCGTCGCGTTTCGCTGCGGCTTGCTGAATATCGGCGCGGAAGGTCAGCTTTACGTCGCCTCGTTTGCGACGGCGTGGGTCGGCATCAAGTTTGGCGGCACGATTGTCAATGTTTTCGGCAAGGACGTTGATTACTCGTGGGCTTCATTGCCAGCGATTGCTCTTGTTCCTTTGTGTATGCTGACGGCAGTTGCGGCGGGCGCGATTTGGGGCGCGATTCCAGGAATTTTGAAGGCGAAATTCGGCTCGCACGAAGTTATCAATACGATAATGCTGAACTTTATCGCCATCGCGCTGGTCAGCTATTTCACTCAGTATTATTACAAAGTTCCGGGCGACGCGATTTTGCAAACCGCGCCGATTGGCGAAGCGGCGCACATTCCGCGCATCAGCCAATTCATTCCCGGAATGCCCGAATTTGTCCCCTTAAGCGTCGCGTTTCTGCTGGCGGTTCTAATGTGCGTTCTCGTTTATATTTTTCTCTGGAAAACAAAATGGGGCTATGAACTCCGCGCCGTCGGCGCAAATCCGAGCGCGGCGGAATACGGCGGCATCTCGCCGAAAAAACAAATTATTATCGCGATGACGATTTCCGGCGGACTCGCGGGAATGGTCGCTATCGGCGAGGTTTTGGGCAACCGTTATCTTTACTATCACGATTTTTCGGGCGAAGTCGGTTTTTGGGGAATCGCCGTCGCGCTTTTAGGCAGAAATCATCCGGTCGGCGTTTTTATCGCCGC
>CBDUBY010000365.1:0-2811 GCA_965365505.1 uncultured Pyrinomonadaceae bacterium
ACTTACGGCGTTTTGCTGGCGATTGGCTTGATGCTCGCGCTGTTTGCCGCTTCAAAATTGGCGGCGCGTGACAATTTGCCCAGAGAACGGATTTACGATTTGGGGTTGTGGACGATTATCGGCGGTCTGGTCGGCTCAAAGATTTTGATGTTTTTCGTCGAGGATAACGTCAATCTATTTTCGCTTGATTTTCTGCGTTCGGGCGGCGTTTATTACGGCGGATTTTTGGGCGGATTTTTCACGCTCGTTTTTTTGATTCGATTTTACAAACTGCCCTTTTGGAAAGTCGCCGACGCATTCGCGCCGGGCGTTGCGCTCGGGCAATTCTTCGGGCGGCAAGGCTGTTTTTCGGCGGGCTGCTGTTGGGGCAAAGCGACGAATTTGCCGTGGGGCGTGCATTTTACCGAAGCCGGACACGAAAACACAGGCGTTCCGATTTTCGACGCGGCGGGCAACGCGCTGCATTTGCATCCAACGCAGCTTTACGAATCGCTGGCGATGCTGATAGTTTTCGGCGTTCTGGTTTTTCTTCATCGCCGCAAACGATTTGACGGGCAAGTTTTAATCGGCTATATGATTCTTTACCCGATTGTCCGTTTCACCATCGAATTTTTCCGCGACGACCCGCGCGGTGATTTGCTCGGATTGACTTCTTTGACCGGACTTTCGACTTCGCAGATTATCAGTTTGGTTGTCGCCATCGGCGCGATTGGGTTTATGATTTACCGTTTGCGAACAGCTAAAACTATTGAATGATTTTTTGCTCACGAAATACACGAAAGGAACGAAAATAAAATTTGTTTTTGATTTTAACTTTTTCGTGTTTTTCGTGTATTTCGTGGGCAATAATCTTTTATGAACGAAGAAAATACAAATCTCAGTTTTCAAGTCGAACCGGAAGACACCGGCAAGCGTTTCGACGCTTTCCTGTCGGAAAAAATCGAAACTTGGTCGCGGTCGAAACTGCAAAAACTGATTGACGACGGCGATGCGACCGTGAACGGCAATCAAACGAAATCTTCGTATAAACTTCGCGCCGCCGATGAAATCGAAATCGAATTGACCGAATTGCCCGTTAAAAGTTTTGAGCCGCAAAACATCCGGCTTGAAATCGTTTACGAAGACGACGCGCTCGCCGTTATCAATAAACCGGCGGGAATGGTCGTGCATCCGGGCGCGGGTGTTTTGAACGGGACACTGGCGAATGCGATTGCTTATCATTTCAAACTTCAAACGGCGGATTCTAAATTTGAAAATCGCGTCGGCATCGTTCACCGGCTTGATAAAGATACGTCGGGTTTGCTGGTCGTGGCGAAAACCGAAGAGATTCACGAAAAACTGAGCGAGCAGTTTCGGGAAAGGGAAGTTTTCAAATCTTACGTCGCGTTGGTTCACGGCGCGATTGAAGGTAGAGAGGGCGTGATTGACCAGCCGATTGCGCGCGAAAAACATAACCGGACAAAAATGGCGATTCGCAAACACGGGCGCAATGCTTTGTCTTTGTGGAAACTTCGCAAGCGGTTTGAAAAATTTACTTTGCTGAATGTCGAAATCAAAACCGGCAGAACGCACCAGATTCGCGTTCATTTAATGTCCGTCAATCATCCGGTTGTCGGCGACGAAACTTACAACGGCGGACGCGATAAGACGATTAAAGACGCGAATGTGCGCCTTGCTGTTTCGGAATTAAATCGTTTTTTCCTGCACGCCGAGCGATTGAGTTTTACGCATCCGCAGACTTCGGAGCGTCTGGAGTTTTATGTGCCGATGCCGGACGAATTGAAGAGTCTGCTTGAGTTGATTTGAGAACTTGTTTGAGAATTCACGCATTTTGGGATTTGTCATCGAAGATGACCGACAATATAGCGTAGGGTGAAACCCTACGTTCACCGGAAAATGGTCTTCTGACTCTGAAAGAGTCGAACAAACGACTGCTTGATTGTTGCTCACCTTCGGCGAGCGGTTTCGATATTAATCGCGCACGTAGGGTGAAATCCTACGCTATATTGTCGATCGCCTTTGGCGACATTTTGAAATTCCCGGCAGATTTTCAGAACGGCAAAAACTTGCGCCAATCATCGCTTTCCGCCGCCGCTTTTATAATCTGATTCCTTTTCAAAAGCATTTCTCGCATATGACTTTCGACAAACATCAAATCGGCGATTTGTCCTAAAATTCCAAGCGGCGAATCGTAATCGAAAACGTCTTTTACAAGTGTTTGCCCGCCGATTTCTTCAAAATAATGGTCGTGGTCGAAGCGTTTGAACGCGCCGGAAACCATCGAATCGCGGAAATAGCGCGGACGCTCGAACGCCGTAATGCGTGAAGTCAATCGCTGCCGAACGCTGAAATGCACGGCTTCCCAAGTGACGGTTTCGTGCAGATTTATCAAACCGCTCGTTACGCCCGCGACGGCTCGCTCGTCGTATTTCGACATCGAATCTTTGTGTAAATCAATCGAGCGCGCTAAATCGAAAACTCTTTCGACGGGCGCGTTTATTTCGGTTTCGAGTTTGATAATCGGCATAAATGGTTGTAAATTCGCTTTGAAAATTATGCCCGAAAATAAAAATTCCGTCAGTCGCTTTCATATCTTTTTGCTTGTCAGTTTGGCGGGCGTTCTCGTCTGGTCGGCGATTAAGCCGCACGATTATTTTACGTGGTTTCTCGAAGTTCTGCCCGCGCTCATCGCCGTCGGAATTTTCGCGTTTCTTTATAAACGCTTTCGATTTACCAATCTCGTTTACGCAATCGTCTGGTTTCACTGCATCGTTTTGATGGTCGGCGCGAAATACACTTACGCCGAAGTTC
>CBDUBY010000366.1:0-2807 GCA_965365505.1 uncultured Pyrinomonadaceae bacterium
ACCTTGCCGTTCACTTTGCTGTTGCTCGACTATTGGGCGTTGGAAAGATTCGATAAATGGAACGCGCAAAATTTGCTGCCGCTCGTCCGAGAAAAAATTCCATTCTTCTTTTTAACCATCGCGTCCGTCGTCATCACGATTTGGGCGCAAGGCACGAGCGGCGCGATTCAATCAACCGAATTGATTTCAATAACCGACCGCTTGCAAAATGCCGCGCTCGCCTACGCGAAATATTTCGTGACGCTCTTTTATCCGGCGAATCTCGGCATCTGGTATCCGTTTGATAATAATTTCAATTTGCTCGAAGTCGCCGCGTCGGTGCTTTTAATTGTTGCGATTAGCGCTTTGTGTCTTTGGCAAATTAAATCGAGAAAATATCTGTTCGTCGGTTGGTTCTGGTTTTTGGGAACGCTCGTTCCGGTCATCGGAATTTTGCAAGTCGGGCGGCAATCGCACGCCGACCGTTACACATATGTTCCTTATATCGGTCTGATTATTGCCGTCGTCTGGCTCATCGCGGAAATTTTCGACCGATTAAAATTAAACTCAAAAGCGGTCGCTGCCATTTGCGGAATCGTTCTGATTATTTTTTCAATCACTGCCTTTCGCCAAACTTCGTATTGGCGCGACAGCGAAACGCTTTTCACCAGAACGCTCGCCGTCACGAGTAAAAATTATTTCGTCGAGAATAACTTTTGCAATTATCTCGAAAAGAAAAATCGCCTCGACGAAGCCGCCGCGCAATGTCAGGCGGCGATAACCAACGACCCGACGCTCGCCGTCGCCTATAACACTTACGGCACGGTTTTGATGCGGCAAAACAAAGCGGCGGAAGCGAGACGCAATTTTGAAAAAACTCTCGAACTCGACCCGAATTATATGTTCGCGCACGCCAATCTGGTCGCTCTCGAAATTAAGCAGGGCAATTTGGAAACGGCGTGGGAAAATTTACAAAAAGCGATTGCCGCCGATAAACACAACTTTTTCGATTCGAGCCGTTTGGTTGATGCGTATTCAAGCATCGCCGTCGCCGCGATGCAGCAGAAACGCCATGCCGCTGCGGAAGAGTTCTTTAAAAAGGCTCTGGCGATAACGCCGAACAATCTGGATTTTCGGCGCAATCTGGCATCGGCATTAAATTTTCAAGGCAAATCCGCCGAAGCGATAAAAATACTCGAAGATATTATCCGGCAAAATCCAAATTTCCCCGAAGCGTATAACACTTTGGGATTGATTTATGCCGAACAAAACCGCCGCTCCGAAGCAATCGCGCAGTTTCAGAAAGCGTTGCAGATAAATCCAAACTTCGCGCCGGCGCGAAACAATCTAAAAAAAGCGATGGAATAAATTTTATGAAAAATATGAAACGCAGAGAATTTTTAAAAGCATCCGCCGCAAGCGGCGCAATCGGAATGTTGAGTTTTAAGACGGCGAGAGCCGACAATTCATCAAAAGAAAAATTTGAAATCGAAGAAGCAACCGTCGCCGATATGCAGAGCGCGATGCAGTCGGGCGAGATGTCCGCCGAAAAACTTGTCGAGAGATACATCGAAAGAATCCGCGAGATTGACCCGAAAATCCGTTCGGTCGTCGAAACGAATCCCGATGCCGAACGAATCGCCGAAGAACTTGACCGAGAGCGTAAAGCGGGAAAATCGCGCGGCGCGCTGCACGGCATTCCCGTTTTGATAAAAGACAACATTGACACGGCGGACAAGATGAAAACGACCGCCGGAAGTTTGGCTTTGCTCGACGCGCCGACTCCGAAACGAGATGCGTTTCTCGTCGAACAGTTGAGAAAATCAGGCGCGATAATTTTGGGCAAAACCAATTTAAGCGAGTGGGCGAATTTCCGCTCGACAAAATCTTCGAGCGGCTGGTCAGGGCGCGGCGGGCAGACGCGCAACCCGTATCTGCTCGACAGAAATCCGTGCGGCTCGTCGTCGGGAACGGGCGCGGCAATCGCGGCAAATTTAGCGGCAATCGGCATCGGCACGGAAACCGACGGTTCTATTGTCTGCCCGGCTTCAATCTGCGGTATTGTCGGATTAAAACCGACGCTTGGCATCGTTTCGAGAAGCGGCGTGATTCCGATTGCTCACTCGCAGGACACGGCGGGACCGATGACCCGAACAGTCGAAGACGCGGCGATTCTTTTAGATGTTTTGCGCGGTTTCGACAACAATGATTCAGTCACAACGGCAAGCCGGAAAAAAATCTCGCCTTACAAAAATTCTTTGGTCAAAGACGGCTTGCAGAAAATGCGCGTCGGCGTGGCGCGAGATTATTGGGGCAAGAACGCCGATGTTGATAAAATGATGAACGCCGCGCTCGATGCGATGAAAGATGCGGGCGCGATTTTAGTTGACGTAAAATTTCCGACGCTCTCAAAATTCGGCGACGCAGAATTTGAGGTTCTGCTTTACGAATTCAAAACAGACTTGGAAAAGTATCTAACCGAGCGAAACGCGCCCGTCAAAACTTTGGCTGACTTAATAAAATTCAACAACGATAACGCGACGCGAGAAATGCCGTATTTCGGTCAGGAAATTTTCGAGATGGCGGCGAAGAAAGGCAATCTGCAAAACCGCGCGTATCGTTTGGCTTTACAAAAGTCAAAATCGCTGTCACAGGCGCAAGGCATTGACGCGGTAATGAATCAGCACAAACTCGACGCGATTGCCGCGCCGTCGAACGCGCCGGTCTGGACGACCGATTTAGTCAACGGCGATTGCGGCAGCGGCTACGTTTCGAGTTCGAGTTTGGCGGCGGTCGCCGGTTATCCGAACATCACCGTTCCGGCTGGA
>CBDUBY010000367.1:0-2806 GCA_965365505.1 uncultured Pyrinomonadaceae bacterium
TGTTGGGCGTATTGGTTATAGGAAACCTAGCAACGTAACAATGTCTTCTTCTGTCGCTATGGATTGTTTGGTCGAAAGAAAAGAAAGCATTGTAATTGGCTTTGCTAGATTGGAAGCCGCATAAACTTTATGATGTCCGTCAAGCAAATAATGTGTCAAGCACCAATGTTCTGTAATTTCTGCATCACCAGTTTTGTCTTCCCAAGTCGCTGGCTGTTTTACGTCCAATACACATAACGCCAAAGCCGTTGGTCTGCGTCCGTCTGAAATTTGCAATTCGTATTCGCGCACAGTGTCAACACCAAGCCAACCCGCCGGAAACATCGGAACAATAAATTCAAAGAGCTGTTTGTAGCCGTGAAACTTTTCTGTTTGTGTGCGGTAATATTCAATTTTCGGATAATGCGGCAAGTCCCAAAAACCATCAATGCCCCAGAGTTTTTCTTGTTCGTTAACAAAGTAATCGGCATCAGTGCCAAGCGAAACTTTGCGCGGCATTACGTTCAACAACATCGTGGCATATTCGCCAACAGGCAAAATCAACTTGATTTTATCGAGCAATGAAGAATCAAGACTTTGCACTCCGTTTCTAAGTGTTTCAGAAACTTCGGTAGGCGAAATCTTCTGATTTGCGCCTTCGAGCCGCTCAAAGAAAAATTGGCAAGTGTCGCAAACATTCCCGATGTGATAAGCGGGTTTGCCTTCGATTGTCAAGAATCTGTCCCAGCCTGAAGTAAAAGCAATAATTGAATTTGATTTATCAACGCTAATTTTGGTCGTTGCTAAAAGATTACTCATCGCTTTAATAGTAAATCTTGTTTCGGTCAGGGAAATACGCCCAACTTTGAATTTAACCGAATTCAATCTGACTTCTTCGCTCCACATTTTTTATCCAACGAATCATCCGCGCCCCTTGATTATTTATTAGCGTTTTTTGTCGGCGGCGGCGGCGGCGGCGCATCAGGTAACTTGGAATTGGTTTCCGGTTTCGGAGTCGGGCGCGGTCTGCCGGTTTCCTGTTGCTGTTGTTGCGGAGGCTTCGGTTTGTAATCTACGCGCTTGCGTCCGGCTTCGGCTTTTTCGAGCAGGCTTTCGGCTTGCAGATTTGTTTCGTCAATGCTGATGGCTTTTTTGAGCGCGGCGACGGCTTCGGCATACTGCGCGAGTTTTATCAGAATCACGCCGAGTTCCGTTTGATATTCGCTGTCCTCAGGTTTCAATTTGACGGCTTGCTGTAAAGATTTTAACGCTTCCGGGTCTTGATTTAATTTGTTGTAGGAACGTCCGAGATTAAAGTGCGCCACGTCGTCCTTCGGGTTTTTCGCCAGAATTTTTTTATAAGCCTTGACCGCGTTTTCAAAAGATTTTTCCGAGGGCGTGAGAGCAGCGATTTCTTCGCCCTTTTTGCCGCGTTTCGCCGTCGGCGTCGGTGTCGGCGTCGTTTCGCCGACCGGCGGCGCGATCAGGGCTTGCTCTTTTTCCTGAAGCGCGAGCGCGATGCCCAGATTAAAATGCGCGTCGGCTAAATCGGGATTCAATTTTACCGCCTGCCGCAACGCTTCGACCGCCTTGTCGGTTTCGGTATCGTCAAGCAGTTTTTTCCCGACCGCCAGAGCCTCATCCGCGTTCGTAAAAACGGGCAGAGGTGTTTCCTGCGGCGCAGCGTTGGCATTTGCTTGATTAGTTTCCGCCGCGACCGGCAAATTCGCGTTTGGCATTTGATTAGAATTATCCGCCGTATTCGTCGCGCAGTTAATCTGAAAACCGGCGAGCGTAACGGAAAAAACAACAGTTAAAATTCGTCTCATATTACACGCTGCGGCGCACTTCGACGCGAAGTCCGCAATCCTAAATCCCAAATTCAATTATCCCGGCGGGAAAACGAACGGACGACCACCGAGCAGGTGAACGTGAAGATGAAAAACCGTCTGCCCGCCGTCGCCGTTGGTGTTGATGACGGTGCGATAACCAGATGCGGCAAAATCTTCCTCGCGGGCGATTTCTGCCGCAATCAAAAGCAGATAGCCGAGCGTTTCCTGATGTTTGTTTCGCGCCTTGTCGAGCGACTCGATATGCTCGCGCGGCACAACCAGAATATGATTCGGGGCTTGCGGATTGAGGTCTTTAAAAGCAACACAAATGTCGTCTTCATAGACCATTTCCGAAGGAGTTTCGCCCGCGATAATTTTACAAAAGATACAATTTTCCTGACTCATAATTTATAAAATTTTTAAACCGAAGTATAACACAGTGAGATTTTCTCATCTCGAATTTGACCTGTCCAGACCGGGAAGTTTTTTCTTTGCAAACCGGAAAAATTTCTGTATCATTCAGTCCAAATGTCGCCAATCGCAATTACATTAATTCTACTCCTTGTCGCTGTCGCTTTGTTTGCGACCGAAAAAATCCCTGTGGATATCGTCGGCATTCTACTGGTCATCGCTCTTGTGATGACCAACGTGCTGACCGTGCAGGAAGGCTTATCCGGTTTCGGCGATAACGTAATCATTACCATCGGCGGGCTGTTCGTGCTGACCGGCGGGCTGGTCAAAACCGGCATCGTTGATTTAATCGGTCGCCGTCTTTACCGCATTGCTGGCAACAACGAATTCGTTTTGACAGCTTTGATAATGTTCGTCGCGGCGGCGTGCGCTTCTGTTTTAAAAAACACGACGACGACGGCGATGTTCGTTCCGGTCGTTCTCGGTTTGGCGACGCGCGCCAAAGTTTCGCCGTCAAAACTTTTGATGCCGCTCGCGTTCGGCGCGATTTTGGGCGGAAGCTGCACGCTCATCGGAACTTCGAC
>CBDUBY010000368.1:0-2796 GCA_965365505.1 uncultured Pyrinomonadaceae bacterium
GATTTGACGGCGAATTGTCCGACCGGACCCGCGCCCCAGACGGCAACCGTGTCGCCTTCCTCGATGTTTGCATTTTCCGCGCCCATATAGCCGGTCGGGAAAATGTCGGATAAAAATAAAACCTTTTCATCGTCAATGTCATTCGGAACTTTGAACGGTCCGACATCGGCAAACGGCACGCGCACGTATTCGGCTTGCCCGCCCGCGAATCCGCCCATCATATGCGAATAACCGAACAGAGCCGAGCCGGAAAATCCGTAAGCTGTTTCGAGCGCCTCGGGCTTCGGGTTTGAATTGTCACACGCTGACCATAATTCCTTTTTGCAGAAAAAACAATTTCCGCAGGCGATGGTGAACGGCACAACCACCTTATCGCCCTTTTGTAAATTCGTGACGCCTTTTCCGGTTTCGACGACTTCGCCCATAAACTCGTGTCCGAGAATATCGCCCGCCTGCATCGTCGGAATATAGCCGTTATACAGATGTAAATCCGAGCCGCAAATCGCCGTTTTCGTAATTCTAATAATCGCGTCGCGGTCGTCCAAAATCGTCGGATCGGGAACCGTTTCGACACTGACCTTATGCTTTCCTTGCCAACAAACTGCTTTCATAATTTTATAATCTCCCTTGTTCTTTTATTTGCGCTGTAAAGACTGAAGAAACGCGAGAGAAATTTTCTTATCCGCCGCGTTTCAATATGCTCGGCTTTATTCTATGCCGTTGCCGCCTGCGCCTTTGCCGCGTCTTCCTTGCGTCCCGAAGTTTGACCTTCGACTTTTACAATCGTTCCCGCTTCCATAATTGATTTGAAACGGCACAAATCGCCATAAACTTGCTGACTCGGTTCTTCGCCAAACAGTTTGGCGAAAGTCGCGCCGAGCTGACCGCCCGGTGCTTCGTAAGTTAAAACGACTCTGACTTCCGTGCCGCGCGTCGAAGTCGGATTAAACTCGACGACGCCCGAATTCGGAATATCCGCGTCGCCGGCTGACTGCCAGCCGATGCGTTCGTTCTCGATGTCGCTGGTCACTTCCGCGCCCCATTCGACCGTCATTCCGAGCGGTGCTTTTGCCTTCCAAAAGGAAGTTTTTTCGCCCGTCACCGTCACCGATTCGAGATGCGCCATAAATTTCGGCAGATTTTCAAAGTTGCGCCAGAACTGATAAAGCTCGGCAGGCGATTTGTTAATCGTTACCGATTTTTTAACGTGAATTTTTCCCGTCAGCGCGCGACCGGAAAAAGGACTCTTCGCCGAACCCGCGCCGAAATGCCGCTTCTGCTGCGATTCGTCAGCCGTGTTAATGTCCATCGCGTCATAGACCTGGCAATGCCCGGTCGCGCCGCGTAAAGCCAAGCCGCCGCCGACTATAGACAGCAAAACGCCAATCGCATCGCCGCGTTTTGCGCCGAGTGCGATGAGCGCGCCGCCCGCCACGCCTGAAACCAACCTTTCGGTCGGGCTGACGTTAGTGTTGAAATTCGTCAAAATATCCGTTACTGATTTTTCTTGTTTCATAAATTTTTCCTTCCCTTGTTTTTTAACCCAACTGTTCATTCGGTTCGAGTTCGTTGTTTCGATAAGATTCCTCGTCAACCGCTGCCGTCAAAAACGACGGCGAAATAGCCGATAGGCTGTCTTTCCCGAGCGCGTGGTTTTTGCCGATGCCGCCCGCTTCCGGCAAAACTTGATTGACCAAAGCAGACAAATCTGCCGTCAATTCGGGAAATAAATTGTTCATTTTTGCCGCGATTTTCGCCTGAATCGAGATAATCAATTCCGCGTTGCCGCGCCGACACGCTTCGATAATTTGTTCGGCGGCTCTGTCTGCGCTGATTGATGATACGGGCAAAGAGTTTCCTATGCTGAACCACGCGAATTCCTTTTCGTTCTGTCCTTTGAAAACCGCGTTGACGTGGCTGCCCGTTCTCATTAGTCCTGGGCAAACCGTTGTGACGTAAATGTTGTCTTTCGCAAGTTCGACGCGCATTGCATTACTCAAACCGACGAGCGCAAATTTGCTCGCACAATACGGCGCGAGATGCGGAACAGCCATTTTTCCGCCGATAGAAGAAATGTTGATGATGCGTCCTTCGCCGCGCCGTTTCATTTCCGGCATAACCGCGTTCATCGCGTAATACGCACCCCAAAAATGCGTCGCCATCGCTAATTCAAAATCCGTCTGAGTTTGATTTTCAAGCGGTCCAACCTGAATCACGCCCGCATTATTAATGAGAACGTCAATCTGTCCGTAATGACTACGCACCGCTTTGACCATCCGGTTGACTTCGGATTGATTTCGGACATCGCAGACAGTTTCAAAAACCGTTGCGCCGCGTTGTTCCAAATCTGTTTTCGCCCTTAAAAGTTCTTCCTCGTTTCTGGCGCAAATGGCGATTCGCGCCTTTTCTTCAGCAAGATGACGAGCCAAAACCAAACCCAAGCCGCGCGAGCCGCCCGTAATTAAAACCACACGGTTTTCAAAATCAAACCGCGTGCGCGCTCGTTTCAAACCGGCATAAGCCGCCACCGCTCCGATGCCCGCTGCCGCCAACCACCAGCTTTTTTTGCTTTTGCCTTCCACGTTTAATTCACTCCTTCGGAATTTATAGACGATTGCAAGCCGAATGCCACGCACCAACAAATCAAGCGTAAATAACCGGTTTTGCTGCATCTGTCGCTTGTCGTGCTAAACTCGAAAAAATTATGGCTGAAGATTTATATATTCCGCAGACTAGCGACAGAAAGAAAATTTACGATGAGCTTGCGCCGCAAATCCGCGCGCTTGTAACAGGCGA
>CBDUBY010000369.1:0-2796 GCA_965365505.1 uncultured Pyrinomonadaceae bacterium
GCGGCGAACACGACGGCGTGACAATTTTGGGCGGCGAACCGTTTGACCAGCCGGAAAGTCTGCAAATTTTAGTTGAAAAAATCAAAGCGAAAGGTTATCACCTGGTTGTTTACAGCGGTTACACGCTCGAAGAATTGCTGGCGCGCGAGTCGAAAAGCGTCAGCCGAATCTTAGCCGACACGGATTTACTCATTGACGGCGCGTTCCGCCGGGAGTTATCGGGACGCGCCGGAGAGTATCGCGGTTCAAGCAACCAAAGGCTGATAATTCATCCGATTTCGAGAAGAAAATGATTCACGAAAAGCAATGCGAGTTAGCCGGAAAAGGCTGGAAAGAAAAGTTAAAGACGAAAGCCGATCTTTACGAATTTATCGCGGACTGTCTTGACGAAGGCATTTGTCCTACGAATTGTCCCGAAGGCTGCGTCGTCGAGCCGGACGGCGTTTGTCCGCACGATTTCAAAAGCGTCGCGCTCGAATACGGCTTAATTTAGAGTCAAAAAAACTTAAAAAATTATGGAAGCAATTATTCACGCCAAACAACTGAAAGAACAGGTCGGAGCGTTACAGGGAATTTTCGCCCGCAAGGAAACGATTCCGGTTTTGGGGAAAATTAAAATTGACGCTGAAGAGAACGGCGCATTCGTGATGACGGCGACGGATTTGGACGTGTCCTTAATAGTCGAGCAGGAAGTTGACATTCTCGAAGGCGGCTCAATTTGTCTTTCGGGCAAAAAATTGGGCGAAATCGCGGCGGGGCTGCCGAACGAGCCGGTGCATTTGAAGCTCGACGCTAAAAACGAAAGAGTCGAATTTCGCGCAGGACGTTTCAAGAGCAAATTGAGCGGCACGAACAGCGACCAATTCCCGGAAGTTCCGCGCGTCAATTCGGAAGCCGTAAAAATTCCCGCAAGCGTTTTTTACGAAGGCTTGCGGCGGACGATTTTTGCCGTCACCGAAGATAACAAGCGTTTTACGATAAACGGAATTCTGCTCGTTCTCGACAATTCAGGCTTAAAAATGGTCAGCACCGACGGGCATCGCTTGTGCTGCTTTCAAACGGCGACATCACTGATTAATCAGAACATTAGTTGCCTGATTCCGATCAAAGCCGCGCGCGAGCTGAAAACCTTGCTGGCGAGCGAAATCAGACTAAATCAGCAGATGGATGTCAAAATTAAAAAGGGCGGTCACATCGAATTTGAACTCGCCAACAAACAGATGACGGCGCGCGAACTTTCGGGGAATTTTCCAAATTGGGAAATGGTCATCCCGAAGACTTTCGAGTTTTTCGCGGAGATGAAAGCGAACGGACTGAAAGACGCTCTAACGCGCGTCGGCGTGATGGCAGACGACGCGCACCGCAGAGTCGAGTTCGTCTTTTTTCAGAATAAATTATTACTCAAATCCGAATCGGCGGAAACCGGAAATTCGGCGGAGGAAATTGGCTGCACGTTTCAAAGATTAAATAATTCTGGAAACGACTTGCCGGACATTTCTGACGGCTGGAAAATTGCTTTCAATACCAAATACCTGGCGGATTTTTTGGCTCTTCAAAACGCCAAGCAAAACGAGCAAAGAGTTATTTGGAAATTCGGCTCGAATCTCTCGCAGAGCCTTTTGTCTTTTGAGGGCGAGGAACGACTGTTTTCTTACGTTTTAGTCCCGCTCAAGTAGTCTCCGGGTTTCAAATTAAATGGCACATATCATCGAAGTCGTAAGAAATTCCGAGGCGGAAGCGCGTTCGTTTCTCGACGCGCTCTATTACTCCGATTTCGTGTCGGCAATTGGTTTTCGCAAAAAAAATGAGATTTTCCTTGCCGTCGCCGTGGATTGGAACGCTGATGAAACGAGCGAACTCGACAGGCGAATTTCGGGTATGATTTCGGATTCGCTCGAAACCAGCAGTGATTTGGACGAAATTTCCGCCTATAGCCTGCTATACCCGAATACTGTGCAACATAATCCCGAATTGCAATCGGATTCGGCTTCCGTTTAGCCGCATCTGTCGGCATTTTCAAATTCCGGCGAATTTCGATCAGCCAAATATTGTCTTAATTCTTCGGCAAATCTCTCGTTTAGTTCCGGTGAGTAAAGTCAACAATCTTTCTCAATCGGTAAATTTCACAGTTAAAAACGGTTGCGTCCGATAATGAATGGAAAAACAGTTCCTATTTTTCCCCCGGCAAAGCAACTAGATCTTAGTTTTGCTATAACTACATTTCAACCTCTTCTAGCGAACAATTCCTAAAACCGACGATACAGAAGCGCAAACCCGAACTTCACGGCACTGACTCGCCGACAATCACTTAAATCGCAAAATAATGGAAGTTGATTTTACTCAGCGTTGGCGCAAACGCAAAGCACTCTTTTTGCAACGACGGGATTTCTTCAATCCGCGCTGCCACGAAGTCGAGAAAATTCCTGCCAAAATCGCTGCCGCTTGGATCGTCAAGAATCACTATCTGGGTAGCTTCCCGTCAGCGACCGTTTGCTACGGAATATTCCGGCGCGGGGAACTCGCCGGTGTCGCCGTGCTTGGAACGGCGCAACACAAAAACACGATCCCAAACGTCTTCGGTCTGTCTCACTCCAGAGATTGTTTGCTGCTTCAGCGATTCGCACTCGAAGACATTTTGGAATTCAACGCCGAAAGTTTCTTCCTCGCCCGCGTCCGCGCACTGTTGAAAAGGGAAGGCTACTGCGGAGTTTTAACGATGAGCGATGAAACGCCGAAAACCGATGTCCTCGGCAACGTCACTTTCCCCGGTCACATCGGCACGATCTTCAAGAGCGA
>CBDUBY010000370.1:0-2794 GCA_965365505.1 uncultured Pyrinomonadaceae bacterium
TCGTGTTCGTCGGAAATGTCGCCGACGATTTCTTCCAGCAAATCTTCGAGCGTGATAATTCCTTCTACGCCGCCGTGTTCGTCAACGACGAAACCGAAATGCGCTTTGGCTTTCTGCATCTGCCGCAGAACGTCTTCGAGCCGCGCCGTGTCCACGATATACATCGGCTTTTGCGTGACTTTTTCCAGATGAAATTCTTCGGGTCGCAAAAGATACGGCATTAAATCTTTGCTGTGAATGAAACCGGCAACGTTGTCGAGCGAGCCGCGCCAAACCGGAAGCCGCGAGTAGCCGTGTTTATCGAAAGCGTCGGCGATTTCTTCGAGCGTGCAGTTCTCCCCGACACCTGTAATTTCCGTGCGCGGAATCATCGCTTCTTTGACGGTCGTTTCCGAAAACTCGAAAACGCGGTTGATGAGCTGCCTCTCTTCCTTATTCAAATGCCCGCTTTCTTCCGATTTAATAATGAGCTGGCGAATTTCATCTTCCGTGTAGCTCGAACCGTGTTCGCCCGACGGGTGAAGACCGAACAGCCGAACGGTTTTTGTTCCCGTCCAGTCGAGCAGACGAATCGGATAACTGAAAATTTTGTAGAAAATCAGCAAAGGCAGCGCGACGGTCAGCGAAACTTTTTCGGAAAGTTCGAGAGCCATTGTTTTCGGCGCGAGTTCACCAAAAACGATGTGCAAAAATGTAATGAGCGTAAAAGCAATGATAAAGGAAACCGTGTGCGCGAGCGTCGGCGAATTCAGAAATCCCGCGCCGGTCACGTCGCTGAGACTTATCAAAAGCGGCTCGATGACTTTGACAATCGCCGGTTCCGCAACGTAACCCAACCCGAGAGAAAACAGCGTAATTCCGAGCTGCGTGGCGGAAATATAGGCGTTGAGATTATTGAGCAGCCCGAGCAGTCGTTCGGCGGATTTATTGCCTTCGGCAACCAGAGCCTCGATGCGAGATTTCCTGACGGCAACCAGCGCAAATTCGCTGGCAACGAAAAAACCGTTACCGAGCACGAGAAAAATAACTAATAAAAAATTTAATATCGTGGAAACTACGCCCGGAAATTCCGGTACCGTTCCCGCTTCGGCAAAATAGAAAAGTAAAGATAAACTGGCAGGGTCGTCCATTATTTATATGTAATTGTGAATTTGCGATTAACCGTTTTGTAATCGCCTGATAATTCCTCTAAATAAATTTACGCTATCAAAGGCGTTAATAAGTTTTTGATTGTAGCACAATTATTAAAGTCTAAATAAATTTATTGTCCGTTGAATTCGTGAAACTTAGCCGAGTCGAGCAGCTCTGCAATCAAAAATTGACACGAACCGCAACCTGTTCCGGCATTGCAAATTTCGCCGATTTGTTCGACGGTTTCCGCTCTGTTTTCCGCGATGATGCGCTCGATTGTTTCTTCAGAAACGCCGAAACAGGTGCAGATTAACGCTCGTTCGCCGATGAATTCTTCAACCTGCAAACGGCGAAAGTCAGCAAACGCGCTTTGCAGAGCTTCCAGTGCCAATTCAAAACAATGCTTTCTCGACTCTGAAAACTCGCGGAATTTAACTGCGGGAGACAGCAATTGTTCGCCGCGACTGTGCAAATCGGTCAAATGTTTTCCGGTAATTTTACGCGCCAAAGTTTCAGCCGCCGCGACGACATATCCGCAACCGCTGGTTTTGAATTTGGCTTCAAGAATTTCCTTTGTTTGTCTTTCGATTCGCAAGGTGAAACGCAAAACCGCGCCGCAGACAAAGGTTGCGCTTGTGCCGACGGCGTTGGCGTTTGCCGCTTCGCCGACGTTTTCCGGCGCGCAGAATTTTTCGCTGATTTTCGGCGGGTAAAAACTCATCAAGTAAAAAGTAGAAAGTAAAAAGTAAAAAGTAAAGAGCCGCGATAAATTCAATCCGGCGCTTTATTTTCGTTACGGCGACGGTTTTGTGTAAAATAAATTTCGATGAAGATTTTCTACTTTCTACTTTTTACTTTCTACTTTCTACTTTTTACGGCTTGCCGACCGGCAGCCGCGCCGGTTTCGGTTTCCAATAAACCGGTTTCGATAAATAATGTTCCGCAACCGAATCTTCCTTTGCCGCCGACGAAAAACGTCGAGAATTTAGGCTGGACGCTTTTTAATCAACAGAAAAAGAAGCTCGCTGATTATCGCGGCAAAGTCGTCGTGCTTGATTTTTGGGCGACCTATTGTCCGCCGTGCCTGGAAGAAATTCCGCATCTGAACGCGCTTAAAAATAAATACGGCGCGGATTTGCAGATCGTCGGACTGCACGTCGGCGGCGCGGAAGACGAAGCCAGAGTGCCGGAATTTGTCGAGCGGTTGAAAATAGAATACGACTTGGCTTACCCGGAAGACGAGCTTTCGAGAATTTTAATGGGCGCAGACAACGCGATTCCGCAAACTTTCGTTTTCGACCGCAGCGGAAAACCGACGAAAAAAATAGTGGGTTTCGACAATTTCATTAAAGCCGAGTTAGACAAAGAGATTGAGCGCGCCGTCAATGAAAGATAATTCCAAACCAAAATTTCAGACCGTCGAGCAGATTTCGGCGGGCGGCGCGGCGTTTCGTTTTGAAAACGGCGTTTACGAAGCGGCGTTAATCGCCGTCGGCGCAAACCGTCGCTGGCAATTGCCGAAAGGCTTGATTGACGACGGCGAAACTCCTGAAACGGCAGCGTTGCGCGAAGTGCGCGAGGAAGCCGGAATCGAAACTGAATTGCTTGCGCCGATTGAAAAAATCGAATACTGGTATTTCGGTGATTCGCGCGGCGAGCGCGT
>CBDUBY010000371.1:0-2786 GCA_965365505.1 uncultured Pyrinomonadaceae bacterium
CGTGAAGAGAAAAAGGAAATCGCCGAACAGGTGATTGAACTGAATAAATACGCGCTCGAATTTTGGGAACATCATCTCCAGGAAAATAATCAGCATTCAAAAGCCGCAAGAGAATATTTAGAGAAGCGTGAGATTTCCGTTGAAACGCAGCGAGCTTTTCATATCGGTTTCGCGCCCGACAGTTGGGACGCGGTGATGTCGCTCTTAAAGTCGAAAGGCGCGGACGAAAAATTAATCGAAGCGAGCGGTCTGGTTTCAATTAACGAAGAAAAGAAGCGAGTTTATGACCGTTTTCGCGGGCGCATAATGTTTCCGGTTTTAGATATTAAAGGAAATCCGATTGCGTTCGGTGCGAGAATTTTGGCGACGGGCGAGCCGAAATATCTCAACTCGCCGGAAACTCCGGCTTACGTCAAAGGCGAACATCTTTACGGGCTTTTTCAATCGAAAGAGGAAATTCGGCAGAAGAAATTTGCGATTCTTGTCGAGGGTTATCTGGATTTAATCGCACTTTATCAATACGGAATTAAAAATACGGCGGCGAGCTTGGGAACGGCGTTCACGCCCGAACAATCAAAAATTTTAGGGCGATTTACCAAGCGCGTCGTTATCAATTACGACGGCGACAAAGCGGGCGTGAAGGCGGCGCGGCGGGCGATTGAAACGCTCGTCAAAGACGATTTTGAAACGAAGGTTTTGATTTTGCCCGACGGAAATGACCCGGACGATTTTCTGAAGGCGAACGGCGCGGAAAGCTACAATCAATTGCGCGGACACGCTTTTCCGTTTTTACAATTCGTTCTGGAAAATCTGGGACGCGAGCGAAATATGGCTTCGCCGAAAGAGAAGGCGGAAGCGATTGAAGATTTGATGCCGGTTCTCTCGGCGATAAAAAATCCGATTCAGAAACGCGACGCTTTCGACCAGACAATGAATTTTCTGCGCGTTGACGATGCAATTCTCAAACGCGATTTGTGGAAGACGGTCAAACTCGGAACCAAGTTCGAGGCGCAAACCGTCAAACAGCAAGTCGCCCGCGCGACGCAAGCCAGAATGACCATCGCCGAACAGCATCTGCTTGAATTGCTGATTTACGACAAAGAGCTGCGCGAAATAATTTTGCCGTCGCTCGAAGAAACAGATTACGAACAGCTTGCAACCGCCGAGGTTTTTCGCGCTTTGCTCGCTTTAAAGGAAATCGGCTCGGACATAACGGGCGAAAACCTGCTGGAACTCGTCGCGGACGACGCGGCGGCGAGCGATTTTGTTCCCGTTCTTTTAATGAGCGAACCGGCGCGTGATTTGGACGAAGCGATTGACGCGGTTTTGAGAGAAGCGGAAAACTGCGTGGCGACGCTGCGTTCGATGGCGATTGCCAGCCGCATTTTGGAAATCAGTCAGGAACTCGTCTTTGCCGAACAGACGGGCGATATTGCTTTGCGCGATGCGCTGGTTAATGAGCAAATCAATTTAGCCAGAATGAAGCGTGAATTTGAGAAACGAATCGGCGAAAAATAAACCAGGGAAATTTTAGCCGCACGGAACACAGCAAAAATCTGGAGAAGATTTTAAAATTCTCTGTATTTCTCAGTGTTCCGTGCGGCTAAAATTTCCTTCCGGCTCAAAGTGGCTAATTTACGATTTTTCATCTATAATGACAGATTTTACGTTTGAGAATTATTTAAAAGTAGAATTATTTGATGTTTTTCATATTTCGAGCCTGAAACCTTTTCCTTATTTCGGGCGTTTAGATTTATTTCGCAAACAACGGTTTGCGATGTTTTTTAATCGAACTTATTTCATAAATTTATGGCAGACTACGACGAAAAAGAAGATTTGATGGATCGGCTGGTGGCACTCGGCAGACGGAAGAAATTCCTGAGTTTTGACGAGTTAAACCGCGAGATTCCGAACAAGATGATGTCGCCCGACGATATCGAAGACGTTTTAACCAGGCTCGAAGGCGCGAACATTTCGGTCGCCGACACGGACGCGCAGTTGCTTGAGAAAGCGGCGAGCCTTGCGCTCGACGACGATGCTGAAGAGGAAATTGACGAGGACGATTTGGATTTGGATCTATCGGCGGGAACGCTTGATAAATCCAACGACCCGGTGCGGCTTTATTTGCGCGAAATGGGTGTTGTTCCGCTGTTGACCAGACAGGGCGAAGTGACGATTGCTCAGCGTATCGAACGCGGGCAAATTAAAACGCGCAAAGCGATTTCGCGTTCACCGATTGCTATCGAAAGACTTTTGCAAATCGGCGACGATTTGGAATCGGGCAAAGGCTATATTCGCGAAACCGTAACGTTTTCCGAACAGGCGGAACTGACCGGCGAAGAGGACAAGGCGGAAGAATATCTGCGCTGGACGATTGAAGGCATCGCCAACATCCGCGTTAATTTCAAGAAAGCGTTGAAGGCTTACGAGAAATTGTGCGAGGAGCGGAAAAACTCGAAAAACAAAGTAACGAAGAAACTGATGTCGCTCAAGCGGCAGACGGCACGGCATCGTTTAGAAGTGTCGCAGGAAACGAAAAACTTGAATCTGACCGAACGGGCGATGCAAAAGCTTATCAGCGCGATTCGCAAAGTTTCTGACGAAATCCGGCGCGCCGAACGCGAGATTAACCGCGCTGAAGATAAGCGCGAAGGCAAGCGCGTCACGCCGGAACAGAAAAAAGAATTCAACCGCACGATTGTCGAACAGAAAAAAATCATTCAGGCAATCGAGGAAAAATATAATCTTCCGGCAGTTGAAATCAAGCGTTCGCTGCAAACGATTTT
>CBDUBY010000372.1:0-2770 GCA_965365505.1 uncultured Pyrinomonadaceae bacterium
GAGAAATCGCGGGCGGCTGGCAGCTCTCGACGCGCACCGAATTTCACGAAGAAGTCAGAAAATTTTTGAAAACTCGCCCGTCGGCGAAATTATCTTTAGCCGCGCTCGAAACGCTCGCCGTCATCGCTTACAAACAGCCCGCGACCGTGCCGGAAATTTTAGAAATTCGCGGCGTACAATCGGCTTCGGCGATCAAAACTTTACTCGACAAAAAACTCATCGTCGCTAAAGGCAGAAAGGAAACCGTCGGGCGACCGATGCAATACGGCACGTCGAAGGATTTTTTGATTCAATTCGGTTTAAAGGATTTGACGGAATTGCCGAGCATCGAGGATTTTGAAGATTTAACCATCGGTGTTTAGAAGTTTCGCAAATTCCAACTGCACTTGCGCGAAGGTTTTTCCAATTAGATTCTTTCCGATGAAAAACTCGCTGCTCGTAACTTCGACAATTGCAATTGAAGGCAATTCGTATTCGCGCAAATCCTCCGAACTTTCAAAATAAACCGTCGCCAAATTCAATCCCCAAAGCCCGCCAAGGAAAACGTCAACCTCTAATCGCCGGTTATTCCAGTCATAAAAATATCGGTTCTTGCGAATTTCGTTCGTTTCGACTCGTTCGTTGAGACGTACTTCCCTGCCCTCGAAAATTTCAAATGCGGCATGTTCGACTTCGTTCAAATAAATTTCCGCGATTTGCCATTCGGTCAAATCCGCGCCGAGCGGTTCGCGCTGCTGCAAAATCCACGTCCATTGTTTGGTTTCAGGAACGCGCACGGAACGCAGGCGCAGGCGCGTTTTTTCGATGTAGTTATCGAAGATTTGCAAATGTTGGCTGGCTCTCGTAAGCGGCGCGGGCAGGTTTTCGATTAGAAAAACGCGGCGCAATTCGGTTCGGTCTATTTTGTTCATTGTCGTCGGATAATTTATACTCTGATTTTTCAAAATAATTTTAAGGAGAATCAATAATGAGAAATTTTATATTACTATTTTTTGCGAGTTTTTTAATCGGCTGCGCCACGACGGAAACGCCGAAGAACACCGCTAACACAAATCAGTCGAATGTGAACGCGCCGGTCAGCAATGCGGGCAATCCGCTGAACACGACCAAAACGCCCGAAGCGGCGACGACCAACAACGCGCCGATGCTCGCGCCCGTCGTGCAAAGTTATTACGAGGCATTGAAGAAAAAAGACGACGCGGCTCTCAGGAAAATTTATTCGCAGGCGACTTTGAAGACTCTGGAAGCCGATATGAAAGACGATAAAAAGACTTCGCTCGCTGAATTTATCACCGAACTCGAACCCGTTCCCGACCAGCCGTTCACCGTTCGCAACGAGCAGATAAACGGCGATACGGCGACGGCGGAAATGCGCGGCGGCAGTTACCCGAACGGCATTAAAATTAAATTCGTAAAGGAAAACGGCGAATGGAAAATGACCAACGAAAGCCCGGAAATTCAGAGCGTCAAACAATCAACCGCCAATACAAACTCCGCAAAGTAATTTTCAGCCGTTTGTTTAATCTGAAAAGGCGAGAGAACTTTATATTCTCTCGCCTTTCAATTTTTTGAAACTGTAATTTTAACCAGCCGTGCTTTTCGCCTCGTCTAATTTATACGGCGGCAAAATCACCCGCGCTGCTTTTTCTTTCTTCAAGCCCAACGCCCAATCCGCCTGCATCAGCGTGTGTATGTCGCGCGTTCCTTCATAAATAACGGCGGCTTTGCAGTTTCGCAAATAGCGTTCGACCGGATAATCGTTCGTGTAGCCGTTCGCGCCGTGAACTTCAATCGCCATCGAAGCGGCAACTTCCGAGCGCGTCGTCGCCTGCCATTTCGCCAAACTCGCCGCCCGCGCCGACGGTTTGCCCTGATTTTTCAGAAAACCGCATTTCAGCCAGAGCAGATGCGACATTTCATAATCGGCTTCCATCTCGGCAATTTTTTGTTTGACGAGCTGAAAATTCGCAATCGTCTGACCTTGGACTTCGCGCACATTCGCATACGCCACCGAAGCGTCACGCGAAGCGCGAATCACGCCCGTCGCGCCTGCCGCAACCGTATAGCGTCCGTTTTCCAAACTGAACATCGCAATCTTAAAACCTTCGCCCTCCTGTCCGAGCATATTCGCCTGCGGAACTCTCACGTCCTGCAGAGAAAAATAGCCGGTATTTCCGGCTTTGATGCCGAGCTTGCCGTGCAAAGTTCCCGAAGAAAATCCTTCCATCGTGCGCTCGACGATAAAGCAACTGATTCCCGAATGGTCGCGCTGTTTTTGTTTTTCCTGATCAGTCCAGCAGAAAAATAAAAAATGGTCGGCGACGTCGCCAAGCGAAATCCACATTTTCTCGCCGTTCAAAATCCAGTCGTCGCCGTCGCGTTTCGCATAAGAACGCATCCCGACGACATCGCTTCCGGCATTCGGTTCGGTCAACCCGAATGTCGCCAACTTTTCACCTTTGGCTTGCGGCACGAGATATTTTTGCTTTTGTTCCTCAGTTCCCCAAGTCAGCAAGCTCAAAGAATTCAGCCCGACGTGAACGCTCATCGCGACGCGCATAAACGTATCGCACGCTTCGAGTTCTTCGCAGACAAGCCCAAGCGAAATATAATCGAAACCCGCGCCGCCGTATTGTTCGGGAATGCACACGCCCAAAAGCCCGAGTTCAGCCATTTTGTCGAAAACGCTTTGCTCGAAATGCGATTTTTCGTCCCATTCTTTGATAAAGGGCGCAACTTCGCCCTGGCAAAATTCGCGCACGGTTTTTTG
>CBDUBY010000373.1:0-2762 GCA_965365505.1 uncultured Pyrinomonadaceae bacterium
CCGCGCCCGCGCCTTTGACGACGAGCGGCAAATCGGCGTAGCGGTTGGTGTAAAATAAAACGGCGTTGTCCTTGCCGGAAAGATTGGCGAAATTGTGTTCTTTGGAAATTTTCTGCAAGCCGACCGCCGCCTTGCCGTCGTCAAACGAAGCAATATATTTCAGCGTTAAATTTTCACCTCGCGTCGTTTCAAAAAGTTCGCGAAAATAGCTTTCGTGCCGTTCCATCTCGCCGTAAAAATCTTCGACGCTTCCCTGCAAACACGATTCGGGCAGAAAACCTTCGTTTTCGATGTCGGGCATTTCAAGCGGAAAACCGGCTTCACGCGCTAAAATCAAAATTTTTCTGGCGACATCCGTGCCGCTTAAATCGAGTCGCGGGTCGGGTTCTGTGTAGCCTTCATCCTGCGCCTGCCGCACAACCGAAGCGAATGAACGCGAGCCGTCGTAATTATTAAAAACGAAATTCAGCGTTCCCGACAAAACGGCTTCGATGCGAATTATGCGGTCGCCGCTTCGCATCAAATCGTTGAGCGTGTTGATAATCGGCAAGCCCGCGCCGACGTTCGTTTCAAACAGAAACGCCGTGCCGAATTCGCGCGACAAATCTTTCAATCGTTCGTATTCCGCGTAATCGGAAGACGCGGCGATTTTGTTGCAGGCGATAACCGAAACGGATTTTTCGAGCAGTTTCGGATACGTTTCGACGACTTCCGCGTTCGCCGTCACGTCAACGAAAATCGAATTTCGCAGGTTTTTTTCGATGATTAAATCGGCGAATTCTGAAATGCTCATCGGCGACGCACTTTCTAACAACTTTTCGGCGTTGGGCAAATCAATGCCCGTTTCATCGCAAATTTTATTTTTGCTTTTTGCCAAACCGACGACGTTGACGTTCAAGCGCAGATTTTTTCTTAAGAATTCGCTTTGCCGTTCGATTTGTTCGAGCAGTTTTTTTCCGACCGTGCCGACTCCGGCGATGAATACGTTGACCTGTTTGTTGCCGTCCGAGAAAAATTCTTCGTGCAGAGTGTTGACAGCTTTTCGCACGTCTTTGGAATTGATAATCGCCGAGATGTTGCGCTCGCTCGAACCTTGCGCGATGGCGTGAATGTTGATGCCCTGCGCGCCCAAGGTCGCAAACATTTTCCCCGAAACGCCGGTGTGTTCCTTCATTTTATCGCCGACGAGCGCGAGAATCGAGAAGCCGTTTTCGGCGCGCAGCGGCTCGATTTTCCCGACGCTGATTTCGTTTTCAAATTCCTTATCAACCGATTCCTTCGCCAACTTGCCGAATTTTTCCTCAATCGCCACGCAGATAGAATGTTCCGACGAGCTTTGCGTAATCAAAATGACGTTAATCTGCGCGCGTGAAAGCGCGTCGAAAAGACGTTTGGAAAATCCGGGAATACCGACCATTCCGCTGCCTTCGAGATTTAAAACCGAGATTCGATCAATGCTCGAAATGCCGCGAATGATTTCTTTTTCGGGCGCGGTTTCCGCTTCGATTAAAGTTCCGAAATCGTCGGGCGCGAAAGTATTTTTTATCCAAACCGGAATCGCTTTCGCCATCACCGGCTGAATCGTCGGCGGATAAATAACCTTCGCGCCGAAGTGTGAAAGTTCCATTGCTTCGCGGTAGGAAATGCGCGGAATCTCGCGCACATTGCGGACAAATCGCGGGTCGGCGGTCATCATTCCGCTCACGTCAGTCCAGATTTCCAAATTTTCCGCGTCCATCGCCGCCGCCAAAATCGCCGCCGTATAATCCGAACCGCCGCGCCCCAAAGTCGTCGTCGCGCCGTCTGTGTCGGACGCGATAAATCCGGGCAGAATGTAGAGATTGGCGATTGGCGATTGGCGATTGGCGATTTTGTTTGAGTCGAAAAATTCTTTGATTTGCTTGTTAGTTTTTGCAAAATCAACCGCCGCAAAACCGAAATTTGAATCGGTTGAAATTAATTCGCGTGAATCTTTCCAAACGCTTTTGATGCCGAGCGAATCGAGTTTTGCCGCGATGATTTTGGTCAAGAGAATTTCGCCGTAACCGACGATTCGGTCGAGCGTTCTGGGCGAAAGTTCGCGCAGCAGAAAAACGCCTTCGCCGATTTTTCCGAGTTCACCGACACATTTTTTTACAAAATCGGTAACATCGTTTTGAGCCGCCGGAAAAAGCGCGTCAATCGTTTCGAGATGTTTCGCTTCGATTTCACTAATTTTTTTGCGGAAAATTTCGTCGCCCCTTTCGGCAAGTTTTCCCGTTTCAATCAAAGCGTCGGTCGTGCCTTGCATCGCGGACAAAACGACGGCGCACGAGTTTTTTTCAACTTCGCTGGTCACGATTTTGATGACCTTTTCAATGTTCGCAGCATTGCCGACGGACGAGCCGCCGAACTTTAAAACTTTCATAAAATTTTTGAAACCACAGATTTACACAGATAAACTCAGATTCTAAAACAAGAAAAGATATTTTATCTTTCTTTTATCTGAGTTTATCTGTGTAAATCTGTGGCTAAATTTTCTTTAGTAAAATCTCTTTCAAATCTTCGTAATTTGCTTCTATTTCGACGCTTTTCTGCGGACGGGCGAATAAATCCCTCACCGCTTCGGGAATCGCGCCGCAAGTTCCGACGATTGTTTCGACCGAATCGAATTTTACCGGATGTGCCGTTTCGAGGAAGAAACCTTTACGCGCCAGATTTTTTTCGAGATATTTATGCAGCGCGTAAAATCCGACCGCGCCGTGCGGGTCTAAAATATAATT
>CBDUBY010000374.1:0-2757 GCA_965365505.1 uncultured Pyrinomonadaceae bacterium
TTGTCTTACCAATCCGCGTCCCGGATTACCGATAATATACGCTTCTCCGCCGGGAACCGGAACACCAACGTCTTCAACCGCGACATCAACCTGTTTATGTGTGTAACGCGCTCTGACCAAAAAATCGGTTCCGATAGCTCGTTCTGCGCCAATCGTATATTCGCTCTGACGGAAGGCTTCGATGTCAGGATCAATTTGACCGAAATCCGGCTGACCGGGAAGGTTGGACGGAATGCGGAAATCGAGCTGACAACGGCTCAAACCGCTGCTGTTGGGAATCGGGCAGGTGCCGCCAATCGGATCGGGATTTGAACCGATGATGGTCTGGCGGGTAAAGTTAGCCACTGTCTGACCCGGGAAAATCTCAAAATAATCGTTACGGAAGAAGTTACCGCCGAACGAACCGCGCGGTAATTCATATTTGAAACGATCATAGAACTGACCGTAGCTGGCGAAAAGTTTGGTTCTGCCGTCGCCGAAAAGGTCTATAGCAAAGCCAAGTCGCGGCGCGATCTTATCGGCAAAGTCAAAAGTAATACCATCGCCTAAATCGTTAAAGCTGGGCGAATTTTCTCTTTCGGTTCTGACACCTAAGTTTAAGGTCAGACGTTTGAACGGCTGCCACGAATCCTGAACATAAAAAGCCAGATTGTCGCTGCCCGCTGCACCGAAAACACCGAAGCGTTGAAGAAATCCGACACCAATCGCGCCGGGAGTCGGCGGCGGCGCATCGGTGCGACCCGTTCGCCCACGAATGGTTTGATCGGTTCCGAAGCGAAATACAACCGTATCCACCAGCGTACTTTGAACATTGTTGCTGATGCCGTTAAATTGAACGCCGCCTTTGAACTGGTGACGACCAAAGAATTCACTTAAAAGATATGTTACATCGCCGTCAAAAGTTCGGCGACGTGAAACGTCAAACAGCAATTGAGAAAAGCCGGGGAAGTTTTGTGTTCCCGCAGGCTGTCCGAAATTTGCCGGAGCGTCAGTTCCGGTAACTTGCGTAAGTGTACGAGTTTGACCGGCAACCGAAGGAACACCGTAGTTACCGAGTTTCTCATTGAGAAAGCTGTAACCACCACGAGCGGTAATTATAAGCTTTTCGGTCGGAGTCCATACAACTGTTCCTGTAGTATTATTCGAGTTCTGGCGACCACCCTGATTATCAGCAAAATCCGGTCCCGAAACCAACCCTCGACCCGGGAAGGTAATAGCCGGAACCGAACCGAACGGACTCTGCGCCGGCGGATTTCCTTCCTGTGCAATCGGATTCCACAGATAAGTACCGGTCAGGCGAATACTTTGAATCGGTTGAATATCTATGCGACCGAAGGCATATTCGTTTGTCTGTTTGAATCTATATGTATTCGTGCTGGCGATTGTTCTGGTCGCCGGATTACGGTCGGTACCGAAGAGAGCAATCGTGCGCTCGGTGTTTCGGAATTGCGGCGCATAGCTGCCGAAAAACCAGATGCGGTCTTTGATGATCGGTCCGCCCAAGCTGGCAAATGGAAAAAAGTCCGTTCCCTCGTCTTTTCGCACGGGGATATATTCGGCAACCCCTACGGCTGGCGCTCCGGTAAAGGAAGTCAAATTCAGAAAATCACGCGGATTTCCTTGAAACTGCGCTACATTAAATTCAGTACCGAATTCACCGCGAAATTCGTTACCGCCGCCGCGCGTTACGACATTGACCACGCCGCCCGTCGCGCCGCCGAATTCAGCCGTAAAACCGGAAGATTTTACCTGAACTTCCTGCACAAATTGAAACGGGATATTGTTGTTACCGTTCAAAGTTCCGGTGCGAAAGTTTGTAACTTCCTGACCGTCAATGATAAAGGTATTTTCCGAACCCGACGCGCCGTCAATCTGGAAGCCGCCGGAAAGCGGTTCGTTGCGAACAGACGGAGCAACCGTCAGTAAACTGGTGAAATTAGTTCCTTTCGGTAACAATTCCGCCGTGCGCTGGGTAATATTGGTTTGAATTTTGTTGTCGGTCGGGTCAATTGCCAACGCTTCGGTAGTAACGTCAACCACAACGTTCTGTGTACCGGCGGCAAGTGCGAAGTTGACCGGAGTGGTTTTATCGAGAACCACTTCAATGTTATTAGCCGTTGCAGTACCGAAACCCGATGTTGAAGCGGTAGTTACACTATAGAAACCGGGAGGAATCTGCTGCACACGATAGAAACCGTTGCCATCCGTCGTTACAGTACGACGATAACCGGTTGTTGTTTCAATACCGGTCGGATTGCTGCTTCTGGTTGAAACTGTAACTTCAACTCCCGGCACTACCGCGCCGTTGGGGTCGGTTATCGTGCCTTCGATTGAACCTGTGGTTGACTGACCGAATGCAATTGCCGAAAAGCAAAAGACAATGGTCAAAACCATAGATATAAATTTGAAATTTTTACTCATTTTAATCTCCTATTAATATATATTTTGGGATTTTTTATAATTGGTATGGTTATGTATGTTTTACAAAACAAACAAACCTCACCTATTTGTTTTATAAAAGTTGCAAATAAAGAGCCACAGTTATTAAAAGTGTGTTTATAAACATAAGTTGTTGTCAATCAACATTTTACGCCGCAAGCGTTGGTCGAATATGATTGTTGATCGAGATTCACTTATTCATTTAATCGTAAAAAATTCACAAATTTGGATATTTAATCCGAAAGTTCCAACTGAATACAAATTCATTTGTCTGATTGAGTGAAAATTCGACAGCGAAAGGTTAAACTTACAGCATAA
>CBDUBY010000375.1:0-2742 GCA_965365505.1 uncultured Pyrinomonadaceae bacterium
AAAAAGAAACATCGCCTGTCTGGAATCAATGTGGGACAACCGCACGGAAAACCGCCTGAACGTCGTCCCGATGCTCGAAGTCATCGCCCGCGGCTGGAACGCGAAATTTTCGCATCTGACCTGCAACACGCGCGAAGAATTAAAATACAATCTCAACCTTTTGTGTAAACGAAATTACGGCATTTTGTATTTCGCTTTTCACGGCACGCCCGGCTACGTAAAGCTGCACGGCGACAAAGTGAGTTTGGCGGAACTTTCGGAAATGATGAACTGTCGTTTTTCGAATTGGATAATTCATTTCGGAACGTGCGGCACGATTCGCAAGCCGAAAGAAGTCGTCGAATTCGTCGAAAAAACAAACGTTTCGCTTGTCACGGGTTTTACGAAAAAAGTTGACTGGATAGAATCGTCGGCGTTTGAATTGTTGATGTTCCAATCGTTTCATTTATACAAAAGCCCGCGCATCGTCTGCCGCAGTTTGCTGGCGAAATATCCCGATCTGGCAAAGGCGACTGGCTTTAAGGTGTTTCCCGAATTTGTTTGAAAGATTTGATGTTTCAAGGAGAAATTTATGAGCGCAGTTTTAGAAAAGCCGACGATTAATGAATACGGAATTTCGAGATTTGTCTTGCAGTTCAATCCGTTTCTCAAAATGACGGATGAGCAGTTCTTTGAATTTTGCCAAGTAAACCGCGACGTGCGAATCGAAAGAAACGCGGAAGGAGAAATAATCATTATGCCGCCGACAGGTTGGGAAACAGGCAGTAAAAACGCCGAGATAATAATTCAACTGGGAGTTTGGGCAAAAGAAGACGGACGCGGCAAAAGCGCCGATTCTTCGGCGGGCTACAAAATGCCGAACGGCGCGGTTATGTCGCCGGACGCTTCGTGGATTTTAAAGGAACGGCTCGAAAAAATTTCACAGAATAAACGTCGTAAGTTTTTGCCGCTCGCGCCAGATTTCGTCATCGAGTTGCGTTCGGAAAGCGATTCGCTTTCAAAACTAAAAGCGAAAATGGAAGAATACATCGAAAACGGAGTTTCGCTTGGCTGGCTGATTGACGCAGGCGAACGAAAGATTTACGTCTATCGTCCGAACGCCAAAGTCGAAACTATGGAAAACCCGACGGAAATTTCGGGCGAACCGCTTTTGCAATATTTTACGCTGAATTTAAAAGAGATTTGGGAGTAGTTTATGAATCGAGCAAAAATTTTCATCGCGTTTACCTTTCTTCTGGCTCTTACCGTTTGCGTTTCGGCGCAAACGCAAACACCGAAGATTGTCTGGAAAAATCTACAAGAAAAATACGACAGCTTTTATGGTGTAAAACCTATCATCATTAATGAAAGTGACCAGCCAATTTATTTTGATTGCACTTTAAAGTATTTTGAACAGCAAAAATTAAACAGTTATGTTGAGCAATCCGATAACACAAAACTTTTAATGTTTGACGAAGAAAGAAATATGTGGAATTGGAATGTGATGATTTGCGGCACTGTTTCTAAAAAAGAACGAGCAGAACTAAAGAAACAATACAAGAAAATCGAAAGACTTCAGAAAGAAGAAAAGTATGTTCCAGCAGGTTGTAAAATTAACCCGAAAGAAGAATTTGCTTTAAACTTTAGCGACGATCAATGGTCAACATTAGTTCAAGGCGACGGAATTGGACCGACTTATAATTCCGGTAAGTTCAAATTTGAAGTCAAATTTTGGTGGTATAACTCACGAAAAGATAATGGACAAAAAACTTCCGAATCGCCGGAATTTCGAGTAATTCCAAAAAAAGAAACAAATTAGATTTATGCAATTTTCATTTGATACAAACTTAAATAAAATCGCCGCAAAGGTTGAAGCGAATGAACGCTTGACCTTTGACGAAGGCGTTGCGCTTTACAAAACTGATGATTTGAACGCGCTCGGCAAACTCGCTGATTCGGTGAGGCGGAAAAAGCACGGGCGGACGACTTATTTTAACGTCAACCGGCATTTTAATCACACGAACATCTGCGTCGCCGATTGTAAATTCTGCGGGTTTTACAAACGCGCCAGACAGGAAGGCGCGTATACGCATTCGATTGACGAAGGCATCGAGATTGCGAGAAACGCGGTTGCCGAAGGCGCGACCGAACTGCACATCGTCGGCGGTTTGAATACGAAATTGCCATTCGAGTATTACACTGATTTGTTTTCGTCTTTGAAGCGCGAGTTTCCGCGCCTGCATTTGAAGGCGTTGACGATGGTTGAACTCGATTTCTTCGCCAGATTTTACAAAATGTCGGACGAGGAAGTTATCCAAAAATTGAAAGCGGCGGGAATGGATTCGTGTCCGGGCGGCGGCGCGGAGATTTTCGCTGAACCGACTCGTTCCAGAATTTGCGACCACAAATGCGACGGCAATCGTTGGCTGGAATTGTCGGGAAAAGTTCATAACGCAGGCTTGAAAACTAACGCGACGATGCTTTACGGGCATATCGAAACGATTGAAGACCGCGTTGACCATTTTATAAAACTGCGCGAACAGCAGGACAAAACCGGCGGTTTTCAATGTTTTATTCCGCTCGCGTTTTACCCGAACGGGACGGCTTTATCGTCGTTGCCGGGACCGGACGCGATTACGAATTTGAAAACCATCGCCGTTTCGCGCCTGATGATTGACAACTTCGACCACATCAAAGCGTATTGGGTGATGCTCGGCAAAGCGACGACGCAGACCGCGCTCCATTTCGGCGCAAACGACGTTG
>CBDUBY010000376.1:0-2740 GCA_965365505.1 uncultured Pyrinomonadaceae bacterium
TTGTCGGTATATAAGGATTACAAATGAGACAGTGGTATTTTATCCACACATATTCGGGGCATGAAAACAAAGTGTTGGAAAGCCTCAATGCACGTATTCGCGATATGGAACTCGGCGAGCAGATAACGGAAGTTTTGCTACCGAAGGAAACTGTCGTCGAAATGCGCGGCAACAAACGCATCGAAACGCAGCGGATGTTTTATCCGGGCTATGTATTGGTCGAAGTTGAATGCACCGAGCAGGGACGAATTCCCGATAATGTTTTTCACGCGATAAAATCTACACCGAAAGTGACGGGGTTTTTAGGCGGGAAAAATCCGACACCGCTCACGCAGTTGGAAGTTGACCAAATTGTTCACAATATAGAAGTAGCAACGGAGAAACCGAAACCGAAATTTTCTTATGCGATTGAAGAAGTTGTCAGAATCAAATCAGGTCCGTTTGCGAGTTTTACCGGCAAAGTTGAAGAAGTGAACGAAGAAAAAGCGACTTTGAAAGTTACGGTAACTATTTTCGGACGCGCTACGCCGGTCGAATTGAACTTTTTAGACGTAGAAAAAGTTACGTTCGCTGAAGAAGAATAAATTTTATGAGGACATTTTCGAGTCGGTCTTAAATAATTACTCGAAATCGTAAATCAAATTATGGCTAAGAAAATTACAGGGTATATCAAATTACAGATTCCGGCGGGCAAGGCTAATCCGGCGCCGCCGATTGGTCCGGCACTCGGACAACACGGCGTGAACATTATGGAGTTTTGCAAAGCGTTCAACGCGAAAACGCAAAACGATGACCCGGATATGAAAGTGCCGGTCGTGATTACAGTTTATGCCGACCGTTCATTTACGTTTGAAACAAAAACGCCGCCTGCCGCCGACCTTCTGAGAAAGGCGTCAGGAATCGCGAAAGGTTCGGGGACAGCGAACAAAACAAAAGTCGGTTCGATTTCGCGCTCGCAGATTGAAGAAATCGCGAAAAAGAAAATGCCTGATTTGAACACGACGAACTTAGAATCTGCCGTTAAAACGATTGAAGGAACGGCGAAAAGTATGGGATTGACTATCGAAGGTTAATCTCAAAAAGTTTTTATCAGGGAGAAATGTAGTGAAGAAATTCGCAAATTAAAAGCATTTCGTTTGAACCTAAATAATAAAATGGCTAAAAAAGGAAAGAAATTTTTGGCGGCTCAGGAAAAAGTTGACCGGCACAAGAAACACACTTTAGAAGAAGGTATCGCTAAAGTTAAAGAAATTGCGTTTGCCAAGTTCGACGAAACGGTTGAATTGACGATGTGGCTCGGCGTTGACCCGCGTAAAGCCGATCAACTCGTTCGCGGCACGATTGTTCTGCCGCACGGTTTGGGCGGAAAGGCGAAAGTTATTGTCGTCATCGCACAAGGCGATAAAATTAAGGAAGCCGAAGAAGCGGGCGCGGATTTCGCGGGCGGCGATGAATTGGTTGATCGAATCAAAGGCGGCTGGCTCGATTTCGATGCGGTTATTGCCACGCCGGATATGATGCGCTCGGTCGGTATGCTCGGCAAAGTTTTAGGTCCGCGCGGTTTGATGCCTAATCCGAAAACCGGAACGGTGACGATGGATGTAAGAAAAGCCATCGAAGAAACTAAAGCCGGTAAGGTCGAGTATCGCGTTGATAAAACGGGCGTGATTCACTCGCCGGTTGGCAAAGTTTCATTTGACGATGCGAAGCTGACGGAAAACACGAAAGTTTTAATCAATGCCGTGATGAAGGCGAAACCGACAACAGCAAAAGGTCGTTATTTGAAAAAAATCAATCTGGCGGCAACAATGAGTCCGGGCGTTTTGCTCGATGAATTAGCTTACGTTTAAAGCGCGAGTGAGGAGCAAATTACAGAAATGAAAACAAGAGAAAGAAAACAAACGGATTTGAACGCTATCACGGAGCGGTTGAACAATTCTAAATCGGCGATGATTCTCGGTTTTACAAAATTGACCGTCAATAAAGACCAGGAATTTCGCAATCAACTGCGCGATGCCGGAGCAGAATACCAAGTGGTCAAAAATACTTTGGCGCGAATCGCTATCAAAGGTACGCCTTATGAAGGCGCGACCGAATATCTTAAAGGCGTAACCGGAATCGCCTGGACGGAAAACGATGCGGTCGTTTTGTCAAAGACAGTTTCTAAATTTGTCAAAGCCAACGCCGATATTTATTCATTTAAGGCAGGAATCGTCGAGGGCAGAGTTGTTGATTTGAAACAAGTTGAAGCTATTGCGAGCCTTCCGTCGAAAGAAGAACTGATTTCTAAATTGATGTTTGTCATTAACGCTCAGGCGCAGCGCGTCGTTACGGTTATCAACGCCGTACCGCGTAACCTGGCAGTGGTCGTCAAACTTATCGGCGAAGGCAAGACCGAAGCTCCGGCTGCTGAAGCAGGAAAATCAGAGTAGAAAAATTTTCTAGCCGTACTCAAGGTAGAACGAGCGACGCGATATTGTCAGGTCGTGTTTATAAGGCTCGGCGTTTTCAATTAGTTTGTGGTGCAACCAAACGAAAGAAGCGTTCTCGTTGGGTTCTCGCGGCTGACACCAAACGAATCGCCGGAAATTTTCGGCGATTCATATTTACAAAAACACAAGAACCCTATATTGGAGGAAATATATTATTATGGCAGTTTCAAAAGATGAAGTAGTTGAGTTTTTAAAAGGTATGACGCTCCTCGAAGCGTCTGAATTGGTCAAGGAATTGGAAGAAGTTT